>CAWUJX010000145.1:0-6735 GCA_963922635.1 uncultured Hyphomicrobiales bacterium
TTCCAATGCACGTTTTGCGGTTTCCTGTCCTTTGATATCCACCATGTCCGGCATTGGGGTTGTGGCCTGGGCAATTGCCGGCAATGGTTTTGATAGTACTTGCGTGCCTCGAAAATGGTTGGCCAAAGCGATGAGGCTGCTTGCGGCCAAGACGTCCATGTCCCGATCCGCCCAGGCTGCTTCACCACCGCATCTTTCCGGGCAGATTAGTCCCTTACCAAGAGCGTTCGCACCGATCGCGGCTGGAAGCGCACCGGCTATGGGCGCCAATGAGCCATCAAGCGATAATTCACCAATTACCACGTAATCGCTGAGTACATCGGAGGGTATCGCACCAAGTGCTGCCATCAAACCTAAGGCAATCGGAAGATCATAATGGCTTCCTTCCTTTGGCAGATCCGCAGGTGCCAAATTGATGGTAATCCGCTTCGGAGGCAAAGACAGGCCTGAGGCGTGTAACGCCGCTTGAACCCGTTCCCTGCTCTCAGCGACTGCTTTGTCCGGCAGACCCACAATTGAAAAATTGAGTTTGCCCGGTGCGATCATGACCTGCACGTCAACAGGCACTGCGTCTATACCCTGAAAGGCAACTGTTTGAACTCTTGATACCATTTTCACAACCCTTGCCGATAGCGTATGACCAATGATGATGGACGTCAAGAACAAAAATAGAACAAAGGAAATGAATTTGAATTGATAGGACTTTGATCGACAGTCTGATGTAGACAGACAGAAAATAAGTGTGCAGGTCCAGACCCATGAAACTGCGTGATTATATCTTTGAGAATTTTCTGACGTCGCGGGATATGGCGGCATTGCCGGATCGAGTGCAGCGGTCACTGCGGGATCGTGAGCGTGCCAATGAAGTCCTCGTGCGGATCATTCAGCTTTTCGTGGTTGTGATGTTTTTGACCCTGTATTCGCTGGCAGTCAAAACAAGCCAGGAAACGGCATTTCGGCCCGTGCCGTTTGTTTTGTCCGCCTATGTGGTGATTTCCGTTATCGGGTTGATTTGGTCCATGCGGTCAGAACTGCCGGACTGGGCTGTTTATGTGTCGATCCTGTTTGATTTCTTCCTTCTGTATTCGCTGATTGTGAGTTTTCACTATCAGTATGAACAGCCCGCTTCGTTCATTCTTAAAGCGCCGACCCTTCTTTATGTTTTTATCTTTATTGCCCTACGAGCACTGCGACTGGAATGGAAGTTTGTGGCAGCTGCGGGGTTAACAGGCGCTCTCGGCTGGGTCCTGATCGTTACCTATGTATTAAACGTCGAGCCGGAAAACACGATGTTGACCCGCTCTTATGTGGAATATCTCACCTCGAACTCAATTCTAATTGGTGCCGAGGTTGATAAGGTGATTTCCATTCTTGCCGTTACCGGAATCCTTGCACTGGTGGTGAACGCTTCCAGTAACCTGCTGGTTACGGCCGTATCAGAACAAACGGCTGCCCATGATTTTTCCAGATTTTTCGACAAGCGGATTGCGCAGGATATTCGTAGCAGCTCGAAGCTCCTTGAAGCGGGTCAGGGCGAGCGTCGGGAAATGGCAATTATCAATATTGATATTCGGGGTTTTTCCACCCTTGCAGCAGATCGCGAACCCTCTGATGTGATGAAAATGCTTTCGGCTTATCAGGGTCGTGTCGTCCCTATCCTGCAATCCAATGGTGCCATCATAGATAAGTTTATGGGCGATGGCATTATGGCAACGCTGGGTACCGGAGATGATACTCAGCTGTCAGCCAAACTGGCGCTAGAAGCGGCCGAGGCAGTGCTGTTGGATGCTGAAACCTGGGGTGATCATGAGGCTTTGGCGACACCTTTGGGCTCGGTTAGAATCGGGATCGGGATTGCTGCAGGACCTGTTTCTTTTGGTGCGGTTGGTCAGGGTGATCGGCTTGAGATGACTGTGATTGGCGCGCCGGTCAACACGTCTGCCAAGCTTGAAAAACATAATAAAGCGATTGGTAGTGAGTGTGTTGTTGCCCGGAATGTGTGGGATGATGCAATTGCCCAAGGCTATAATGGGACGCTAAAACCGCAATTCCAAAGCGCAACAATTGAGGGTATAGAAGGACCCTTATCGATTGCAATTCTGAGTGTTAGAGCATGACCGCTATTTTCGGGCTTGAGAGCAAAGGCTTAACGGTCCCTGTTTCCCGGTTGCGTGAACTGGCAAACCGAACCATGGGCGTGGAAGATCTTATTCCGCTTTGGTTTGGTGAGCCGGATGTGCCCACCCCTGACTTTATTCTTGAACCTGCACGCGAAGCGATGTCCGCGGGGAAAACCTTTTACACCGAAGGTTTGGGTAAACCATGGCTTCGTGAGGCGATTGCGGATTACATGTCCGGTCTTTATGCAAAACCTGTGGCCATGGACCGAATTGCAGTCACAGTCTCCGGGTCAAATGCTGTGAACCTAGCTTTCCAGCTTTTGCTCAATCCGGGTGATAAGTTTCTGACCACAAGTCCGTCATTTCCGACCTTGCTTAATGTTCCATCATTGCAACATGCGGATGTGGAGACGCTCAGTCTTGATGCTTCTGGCAATGGTTGGTCGCTTGATCTCGATGCATTTATCGAACGTGCCACCAAGGCAAAGGTCCTGCTGATCAATTCGCCGAACAATCCCACCGGGTGGGTCATGGAGGGAGACGAGATCAAAGCTCTCCTTGAGGCTTGTCGCAAGAGCGGCACTTGGATTGTGGCTGATGAGGTCTATGCCCGGATCGTCTACGAAGGAAAAGCTGCGCCTTCCTTTGCAGACTATGCCGAACCGGAAGACCGGGTAATTCTCATCAACAGCTTTTCCAAGAGCTGGGCAATGATGGGTTGGCGATTGGGATGGCTAACCTTGCCGCCTTCGCTTCTTAGTTCATGTGAAAAACTGATGGAGTTCTCCATGTCCTGTGCGCCTGAGTTTGTTCAGGCAGGAGGGTTAGCAGCAATCAAACAAGGCGAAGATTTCATCGCGTCACAAATGCAAAAATATCGTCATGGGCGGGATGTTTCCATGGACCGACTTTCAGGAATGGACGGTGTACATTGCGTACCCCCTCAGGCTGCGTTTTATGCGTTTTTTCAGATAGACGGTGTTGAAGATGATGTGGCATTTGCCGAGCGTCTTGCCAAAGAGGCGAAGGTTGGCATTGCGCCGGGATCCACATTTGATCGAACCATGAAAAACTGGTTCAGAATCTGCTTTGCAAAAGACGAGGCTATTTTGAGTGAAGCTTTCGATCGGTTTGAAACATTCGTAAAAGATGCCACATGACCAATCCTGCAATCATTTGCGTTGCCATTACCGGATCACTACCGAGAAAATCAGATAATCCGGCTGTGCCTATTTCGGTTACTGAGCAGGTTGAGAGCACGCAGGAGGCGTTTGAAGCCGGTGCAACGATCGCCCATTGCCATGTGCGAAACGATGATGAAACGCCCTCTTCCGATCCGGAGAAGTTTGCTTTGTTGGGCGAGGGACTGGCAAAACACTGCCCCGGCATGATCATCCAATATTCAACCGGCGGCCGTTCGGGTTCGGGCAGAGAGCGTGGGGGCATGCTACCGTTGGCGCCGGATATGGCATCGCTTACGGTTGGCTCCAACAATTTTCCCACACGGGTTTATGAGAATTCTCCAGAGCTGGTGGACTGGCTCGCCTCGAAAATGCTCGAATACGATATCAAACCGGAAATTGAAGCATTTGATTTGAGCCATATCCATCAGGCGGCCGCAATGGAGAAAGACGGCAGGCTCAAAGGTCCACTTCATATTCAATTCGTGATGGGCGTGAAAAATGCCATGCCGGTCGATCGTCCGACTTTTGAGTTCTATGTGGAGACGGTTAAACGCCTTTGCCCGGATGCCACTTGGTGTGGTGCCGGTATCGGGCGCAATCAACGCGTGCTCAATGAGTGGTCTTTGGAGCTAGGTGGGCATACCCGGACCGGGCTTGAAGATAACGTTCGCCTTGATCGGGAAACGCTTGCGCCTTCAAACGCCGCTCTGGTGAAAATCGCCACAGACCTTTGCGAAAAATATGAACGTCCTGTGGCAGATTGGAAACAGGCTCGATCAATCCTTAATCTGCCATTGTCAAAAGCGGCCTAGACAAAACCACTCATTTTCCAAATACAGGTCGATCCATCGGGTTGAAAAAATACGGGGCGAAAACTGAATGAATGATATCTTGGAAGGGTTTAAGCAGGCAATCGTGTTGATTGTTTCTCTTGATGCTGACCTCTATGAGATCGTCATTCTTTCTCTCCGGGTCACTTTGACGGCGGTTTTAATCGCTTCACTGATTGGAATACCGCTTGGTGCCTGGCTTGCCGTAAACCGGTTTCGATTTCGCCGGTTTACGATTTCACTTTTGAATGCGCTGATGGGACTTCCTCCCGTCGTTGTCGGGCTGATTGTCTATATTTTGCTATCGCGATCAGGCCCGTTCGGTGTGCTTGATCTGCTTTTTACGCCCACAGCCATGATCATCGCTCAGGTGATCATCATTGTTCCGATTATCGCTTCACTGGCCCATCAGTCCATTCGGGACCTTTGGGCCGAATATCATGATCTATTGATTTCGCTTAATACGTCGAAGTGGCAGCGCATGAAAACGTTGACCTATGATGCCCGCCGGTCCCTTTTGACTGCCGGGTTGGCAGGTTTTGGCCGTGCCATTGGAGAGGTTGGTGCAATCATGATTGTGGGCGGTAATATTGATCATCTGACCCGCGTTTTGACCACTGCGATTGCCCTTGAAACAGCGAAGGGTGATTTCTCCTTTGCATTGGCGCTTGGCTTTATTCTCATTTTTCTTGCCATCGCAGTGAACATGATCATCCACACAGTCTCGCGGACGGAGAGGACGAGCTTATGGTAGCGCAAATCCTCCCACTGATGGTCGCTGGTGCCATTGTGAAAAAGCGGGGTCGCAGATTATTGGGCCCGGTTGACCTGACAATTGATAGCGGCGGTGTGACGGTGATAGTTGGACCGAACGGTTCGGGGAAAACAACGTTATTGCGGTTGTTGCATGGTTTGGAAATGCCTCGGCAGGGCTCACTCGACTGGCAGGTTGATGTGATGACCGCCCGTCGGTTCCAGAGTTTTGTGTTTCAGACGCCTGTTTTGTTGCGCCGGACGGTGCGTGAAAATCTGCACTACCCGATAAAGTTACGTGATCGAATATCCTCAAACGATAAGCAGCTTGTGGAGCAATGGTTGGAGCGTATCGGTCTCATGGAACATGCAGATACGGAAGCACGATATTTGTCAGGTGGTGAAATGCAACGTGTTGCCTTGGCACGTGCCTTGATCACCCAGCCACAGGTTTTGTTTCTGGATGAGCCCACTTCCAACCTTGACGGGAAGTCTACGCGCCGGATTGAGCAGATATTGGCGGAAGCGGTTGAGACCGGCGTAAAGATCGTCATGACGACCCATGATCTCGGGCAGGCAAAACGCCTTGGGGAACATGTCTGCTTTCTCTATGAGGGGCTGGTTCACGAGGAAGCTCCTGCATCAACATTCTTTGAAAGCCCAAAAACTGCGGAAGCGCGTGCCTTTATCAGGGGAGACATAGTGGAATGAGAGTTATTGCGTTTCTTATCGCTTCTTTGCTTTTCCCGATAAGCAGTTTCGCTTCTGAGTTGCGCTTGGCGGTTACAACATCGTTCAACAATTCTGGATTGTCTGATGTGTTGTTGCCTCATATCAAACACGAGACGGGACTGGATGTGCGCTTATTGGTTGTGGGCACCGGGCAGGCACTCAAACTTGGCCGCACGGGTGATGTGGATGCAATCCTTGTGCATTCGAAAGCCGCTGAAGAAGCCTTTGTGGCAGATGGTTTCGGGACCCACCGTCGTGAGATCATGTACAATGATTTCGTTATTATCGGGCCTACTTCTGATCCGGCGCAAATACGGCAAGCTGCGGATGCGACCAGTGCTTTTTCGAAAATTGCATCGTCCAGGAGTCTGTTTGTCAGTCGGGGTGATGACAGCGGGACCCACCGTAAAGAATTGGTGCTTTGGAAAGCCTCCAAGATTGACCCTGATATTCTGGAACCGGATTGGTATCGCTCGGTGGGTGCCGGTATGGGAGCGGCGCTAAACACGGCGAGTGGAATGGACGCCTATATCCTGTCTGACCGGGCAAGTTGGCTAAAGTTTGCAAACAAGCGAAGCCTGGCGTTGCTGTATTCGGGTGATCCCCGCTTGTTCAATCAATATGCCTATCTTCCGGTCAATCCAGAAAAACACCCCCACGTGGCATATCGTGAAGCGCGAACGCTTGAACGTTGGTTGGTTAGCTCACGAGGGCAGGCGCTAATCGCAGATTACAAGATTGACGGTCAAACACTGTTTGTGCCGAACGCCGAACGCTAGCCTTACTCAAAGACGATTTGCGGTCGTTTTTGTGCGACGCCTTCCAGTTGTGCGGCAACGCGTTTTGCAATGTCTTTATAAATCTGGGCATGTGGTCCGTCAGGTTGGGAGACAGTCACGGGTGTGCCGCCATCGGAATTGGTACGAATTTCCATGTGGAGCGGCACTTCTCCCAAAAACGGGATCTGAAGCTTTTCCGCTTCCTCGCGTGCACCGCCATGGCCGAAAATGTCCGATTTCTCTCCGCAACTTGGACAGACGAAAAAACTCATGTTTTCGATGAGGCCAAGCAGCGGAACCTCAACTTTGCGGAACATGTTCAAGCCCTTGCGCGCAT
>CAWUJX010000146.1:0-6710 GCA_963922635.1 uncultured Hyphomicrobiales bacterium
CAAAGCTCGGACGGAATGCATGAATTGGCTTTTCTGGCAGATGGGTTCTGCACCATATCTCGGTGGCGGGTTCGGGCATTTTTATGCCTACGCACCGGAAAAATTCGAATATGCAATCAACCGCTTTTCCATGGAAACCAAAAGGCAACTCGATGTTCTTGATCGGCATTTGGCAGAGCATCAATATTTCGCAGGCGATGAATACTCAATCGCGGATATGGCGATCTGGCCTTGGTACGGCGCTTTGGTCAAAGGCCTGCTCTACGGTGAATCCGCAAAATTTCTGTCCGTTCATGAATATGAAAACGTGCTGCGCTGGACCGATGAAATTGCAGCAAGACCTGCCGTAAAACGAGGCCGTATTGTGAACCGCACTTGGGGTGCTGCCAATGCGCAGTTGAAAGATCGTCACAGCGCCGCAGACATTGATGAGGTTTTGGCGAAACCAGCCGAGGAATAATCAGCGCGTTTGCGCTGCTGCCACTGCTTCCGGCGTATCAAGATCGGTGGCAGCGGCCGCGCCAATTTCCACCTCAACAACCTGATCGGCATTCGCGCCAATCAGGTGCCGGGCTCCGGTATCGCCCTCAATTTGAAGGAGTTCTTCAAAGAAACGTTTTGGCCATAAGACAGGATTGCCGCGCTTGCCCTCACTGGTCGCCATAACGATTGCATCGCGGTCGCGTCCCGCTTCGATCATGTCATCAATCATCTGGGATGTGAGGAACGGCATGTCGCCGAGCATGATGAGAATACGCTCGGCAGAGGGTTTCAGGCGCGAAATACCGGCTTCAAGGGAGGTGGACAGGCCTTCTTCGAAACGATCGTTTTGGATGTAGGATACGTCGAGGTCTTTCAAAGCTTGCTTGACGGCTTTGGGGTCGAACCCGGTCACGACGGAAATTTCGTCCAATCGGGAAGCAAGCGCCGCTTCTGCCACGTGGCGCACCATAGGCTTTCCGTTCACTGGAACAGTCATTTTATTGGCTTCGCCCATCCGGCGCGATTGGCCCGCTGCGAGGATAAGTCCAATCGTTTTTCCGGTTGGTTTTGCGCTCGCTGTGCGCGGATGCGGCCTTGCCCCCGTTTCCATCAGCAAGCCGCCAACGCCCATTCCGGCAATATCGATTTCGCTTAATTCAGTCCCGCAAAGTACCTGATTGAGAACCCAATCGAAGCCGTTCTCGGCAGTCCCTCTGGCACAACCCGGCGCGCCGATCACGGCAACATTACCCAGCCGCCCCAACAGGAGAAGATTGCCGGGGTCAACGGGCATCCCAAACCGCAGAGTTTCACCACCGGCTTTTCCAAGACCTGAGGGAATGACATCACGCGCATCGGAGATTGCGGAGGCTCCGAAAAGAACAATCAAATCGCAAACTGAATCGAGAGAATGGATAGCGCCGCACACCGCATCCGCATCATGCTCAATTCTGATTTCATCAACAAACCTGGATTCGGAAGGTTGAAGGCGCCGCTCAAGGGTTCGGCGTGTTTTATCAAGGACTTTCGGCTTGGTTCCCTCAAGTCGCGTTTGGATAAGTCCCACGCGAAGTGCGTTGAAGGAACTAACCTCCATCGCGGCTTCCGCGTGAGGCATTTGAACCTGATCGAGAACTGCCCCCGGGAGGCCATAAGGAATGATCTTGATGGTCGCGACCATGCGACCCTCATTCACCTCATGATTGTTTTGGAGCGTGGCAATAGTGATGCCTGGATCGACTGCGTTTATCGCATCGATTAGCGGTTTAGAGACGCGGAAAAGCCCGTTCTTTTTTGCAAAGAAATTCACCCGTCCGGTTTTTGCTTTATCCTGCGTAAGACTGGCATGTGAAAGTAGACCTGCAAGTCGCTCAGCTGCAGCATCTTCCAGGATATCGCCCTCTTCCGGGATTGCCACATTAACTGAATCAAATCCATCAGCGGCAAGGAGGTTTAAATCGTCGGTAGTGAGAACCGTGCCCTTTTTGATCGAACGTCCATCGGTCAGCCGCACCGAATGGGCAAGGATTGCGCCTTCCACATCAGCAATTTTGTAAAGGCCAAACTTCATGAAGAACCCGCAGGACCGCGGTTTCTGAATGCAGATATGATCTCTGCCATGATCGCCACCGCAATCTCGGACGGAGTTGCTGCGCCAATATCAAGACCAATCGGAGAATGAATGCGCTTTAACTCCTCCTCGCTTGCCCCCTGGTCGCGCAAACGGTCGAGCCGTTTGGCATGGGTTTTCCGGCTGCCCAAGGCACCGACGTAAAAGCATTGCGCATCGATTGCCTGCAGAAGTGGAAAGTCATCGATCTTTGGATCATGCGTCACTGCAGCCAGGGCACAATAGGCATCTAGCGGGTGGTCAGAGAACACGTCCTCCGGCCAGTCAGGAAACAACGGCACGGCGGAAAATCGCTCTGGTGTGGCAAATGCAGTTCGCGGATCAATGACGGACAAATCAAAACCGGTCGTTCTCGCGATGTCGACCAGGGCTTGGGTAATGTGAACCGCACCAATGACCACAATGCGCGGAGGCGGCACATAAACGTTGAGAAAAAACTCCTCTTCTTGCAGTTCAATGCTGGTTGACTTCCCGGAAAGAAAACATGAACGGATCGCTTCACCCAAAACGCCTTCGACCCGCTCGCCTTCCAAAATCAGACGGTCGCGGCCGTCTTCGAGGTTGATCACAACGATGGCCGCTTGGCGATTTGCCCGTGCTTCGTTTAACTTTTTCAGGGTCTTCGGGTCCATTCAACCAAGACGCTCCACGTATACTCGTATACGCCCGCCACAAGACAGGCCAACCTCCCAAGCGGTTTCGTCCGCCACACCAAATTCTAGCATTCTCGGCTCGCCTGTGGATATGACTTCCAAAGCTTCGGCAACAACCGCGCCTTCCACGCATCCACCCGAGACAGAACCTTCGAAGTTTCCATCTTCGTCCATCACAAGATGCGACCCCACCGGACGCGGTGCAGAACCCCAGGTGGAGACAACGGTGGCAATGGCAACTTCTTTTCCGGCCTCCATCCACTTCTCGGCAGTGACAAGTTCATCCAAGGTCAAAGCTTTTGCTTCCAATGTCATAAAATGACTCCAGGTTTCTGTATCTTATGCCGCCAGCGCGCTGCTACGCAGCCAGTTCTGCGGATCATATTTCGGCTCAAACCCACCGCCAAGTGCAGAACATAATCCCGATAACGCATCGAGCGAGTGAACAGGCCGAAACTCATCCACATGTGGCAACATCGTGCGTATGCCTTTCGCCGCTGCTCTGAACCCGTCGAAGCGAAGCAAAGGATTAAGCCAGATCAGGCGACGGCAGGAACGGTGTAGCCGATCAAGCTCATGCGACAGATATTCATCTTCACTGCGCTCAAGGCCATCGGTGATTAGCAACACGACAGCGCCCTGCCCCAACACACGGCGTGACCACTGGCGGTTGAAGACATGAAGCGTCTCTCCAATTCGGGTTCCACCGGACCAGTCTTCCACGCTGTCGGCGCATTCTTGCAGAGCAACATCGATATCCTTATGCCTCAATTGCCGGGTTACGTTTGTGAGCCGTGTGCCAAACAGGAAGGTGTGCACATGCCGGCGATTTTCTGCCAAAGCATGGAAAAAATGCAGAAAAGTTCGTGAATATTGGCTCATGGAGCCTGAGATATCCGCAAGGATAACCATGGGTGGTTCAACGCGCTTCTGCTCCTTAAACTGCGGCAAAACCAGATCGCCTCCGGAGCGTAACGACTTTGATAGCATTCGCCGCGGATCAAGAGATTTACCACGGTTTACCTGCTTGAAACGGCGGGTACGAACCGGCGCGACCGGTAATGACATTTTGCCCATTGCCTGTTTTGCAAGCGCCAGTTCTTCAACGCTCATCTGGGCAAAATCTTTTTCGCGCAAAACCTCACTTGCAGATGCAGTGAATGCTGCGTCGATTTCAATTTCAGGCCGCTCAAACTCCTTGGGCTGGTCCTGCCCTGAAAAGAGTGCCTGGGAAACCCTAGCCTCGCCAGCATCAGGTTTTTCGCGCGGACGATCATCCCGCATTTGCGGTGAAAACATTTGAAGCATTTTTTCAACCAATTCGCGCGAACGCCAATAGAGTTTGAAAGCCTGATCGAAAATCACCCGGTCTTCAAAGCGATGCACAAGCACACAATGAAGCGTCCAGTAAAAGTCGTCGCGATCTGATATGCCACCCGCCTCCACCGCACGGACGCAATCGACCACACTTGATGGACCGAGCTTCATCCCGGCGGCACGCAGTGTTCGGGCAAAATAAAGGATATTCTCCGCCAACCGGCCATCGGCTTCGGCACTTGCAGGCGCATCCATCATGCAGAAGCCAGCTCCCGCTTAACATCTTTCAGAAGGGCCTGACCTTCACTGCCATCAATCTTGGCAATGTCATCCTGATACTTCAGCAACACACCAATCGTGTCAGAAACCGTTTCAGGATCAATCGCGACCTTGTCCAACTCGATCAATGCAGACGCCCAATCTAAGGTCTCTGCAACGCCAGGGTTCTTGAACAAATCCACTTGGCGGAGACGCTGCACGTAGGCGACCACTTCCCGCGACAAGGTTTCACTGCAGCCGGGCACCTTGGCATTCACGATCGCCAGCTCGCGCTCGGCGTCCGGATAATCAACCCAATGGTAGAGACACCGTCGCTTCAACGCGTCATGGATTTCCCGTGTGCGGTTTGTGGTGATGATCACGATGGGAGACTCAGCAGCCTTTACCGTTCCCAATTCAGGGATGGTAACCTGAAAGTCCGACAGGATTTCCAACAGGAAGGCCTCAAAGGCTTCATCGGTTCGATCCAATTCGTCGATCAGCAAGACAGGCGCTTTTCCAACTCTACCTTCCAACGCCTGCAGCAATGGACGCTTGATCAGAAACCGTTCGCTGAAAATGCCTTCTTCAAGTTTTTTGCGGTCTGTGGCACCCGCAGCCTCGCTCATGCGGATATCGACCATCTGCGCGGCATAATTCCATTCATAGACAGCGGAACTGACATCAAGCCCCTCATAGCATTGGAGACGGATCAGCGGACGATCCAGCGCATCAGCCAAAACTTTTGCGATTTCGGTTTTGCCGACGCCGGCCTCTCCTTCCAGAAACAATGGGCGACCCATTTTTAATGAGAGGAAAAGAACAGTCGCGAGAGATCGGTCTGCCACATAGCCGCCGTTACTCAACAGCGAAACCGTATCATCTATGCTCACAGGGATTGATGTCATATCCACCTCCAATACTCCACGAACATAACGCCCTGCCAAAACACGGCAAGAAAAAAGGCGCGAAGTCGAAACTTCGCACCTTACAATGTGTTTGGTTGGTCAGGGTTAGGCAGCAATACCCAAGGCAGCGAATGCGAACCCTTCAAGGTTCTCAAGCGTGAGAAACACGCCGATGCCTGCAACGACTGCGCCTGCCAAGCGAGCGTTGATCGCAGATGCTTCAGTCGCATTAAACAAGGTTTTCGCAACCCAGCCTGATCCCATCGCAACACCATATTGCAGAATACCGAGGCCCAAAAGATATCCAGTCAGCACGGACCCACCAATCGCAGCCTCCTGACCGGCGATCGAATCCCCGAAAGCAGAACCGTGAAACAAGCCAAAGACCGCAAACAGGATCATGGTCGTTGTGAGACCAATTGAACGACCTGACGAGAGCAGCCAGCCAACAATCAACAATGAAGAGCCGATCTCGAATTCTATCAGCGGAAACCCAATGCCCGACCTCATCATCAAACAGCCCGCAAGCATCGCGACGATATATGCACCAGCAGACAGTCTGGCGTTGCTTGTGAACAGAGCCGCAATACCAACAGCAATCACGAAAAATAAGTGATCAAAGCCCAACAGAGGATGACCGATCCCGGACAACAGTCCGTGTGTGAAAGTCTCCATTAGCTGCCCCGCCAAAGGGTGATGCGCCAAAGCTGGTGTTGTAAGAAGGAATAGCGCGCCTGCGCCAAGGATAAGTTTTTTCATACCGACCTCTTCATGTCTTTGTTTGAAGAGGGGATCTCGTAAGAAGGGTTTTCAGCACGCCGATAAACACTTCCACGGAACACCCCGTCCGTTTCAACGTTACCCAGTTTCCCGGGCTTATCCGGCTGGTCTCCTGGCTCGCGGGTCGTGGTACCATATCGCCTTCCCGGTTTTACCCAGTGGCACTCGATATGATACTCACCGCTCTCAGTCGCGGGGGCGGCTGCAGATAAAAGCCCCGGCTTGGGTCACTCCTCCTGCATTCCCATTTGATCCCCTGTGCTGATTCACAATCGGGGAACCGAACGGGCAGACATTGCTTGCAATTGCGACAAAACGTCAAGCAAAATTCGAAAAACTCTGCCGATTTTGCGACATGATGAGGGAAAACATATCCTCAAGGTTTTCATTATCATGCTTCAAAGTTAGAGTTTTGTTCTCGTAGCAATTCGAAAGCACAACCTTGTTAGCAACCTCAATCCGCGCAGTTTTTGTTCTCTTCGCGATCCTGTTGAATACGGCTGGAATAGCGCGGGCAAACACCATTGTTCTGTTTGCACCATTGTCCGGCGACTTTGGTGAACTTGGCGAACAATTCAAACTTGGTGCGGAACTCTCCCTCGCCGAGTCAAACTTCAACATTCGACTGGAGGTGATCGACACCGCCTGTGATCCAGCAACGCTTTCCACCAAAATCAGTGA
>CAWUJX010000147.1:0-6550 GCA_963922635.1 uncultured Hyphomicrobiales bacterium
CGCAGTCCTGACGCTCGTTTTCGTCTTCGGGCGCACAAGTTATGTGCCGGAAGCAATTGGCCGTATTGGATGGGTGAAGCGGCTTTATAACCACGAGCAAGTCCCTTACGGAATTGCGCTGGGCGGCGCTGCTTTGTTGGTCTACCCGGACACGCCATGGATGCAACACGTCTTCCAAACGCTCTAGCGCAATCACACGCCATGGTGTGTGAGCAAGGGATAGAGGTTGGCGAGCGTCCCTCACTTTGCTCTGAATACATAAACAGTTTTGAAGCGATTTGCCGGGCCATGTGTCCGGCTTTTTTATGAGCCCTTGAATCTGTTCAATTTTCATTAACCAGAATTTTCATGAATTTATTAACCATAAGTACACGATTGGAGGCGCAAGATACCTCGTAATGAACGTCGGTCGTCCGGCTTTTGGTTTATGAGGGATTAGTATGAAAGTAGCGCAACTTGCTGTTTTGGGTGTTGCATTTGCTGCCGCTGGCGGCGCCTTCTGGGTAGCGGGCAACCTTGCAAACCAACCTCCCGAAGTTCGTGAAGTCCAGGTTGATACCGGACCAAAAATTGAACTTGATGAAATTCTTGTCGCCTCACGCGATATTTCGCTGGGTACTTCTTTGCAGGAGACCATGGTGGAATGGCGCAAATGGCCCAAGGAAGGCATTGCGGAAGGTTACATCGTTAAGGGCAATATGCCCGAAGGCTTGAACCTCGAAAAAGAGCCGGCCATTGCTAGGTCAGCATTCTTCATTGGTGAACCAATCCGCGAAAGCAAACTGGTTCGCGCCGGCAAGGGATATATGTCTGCAATCCTCCCTTCAGGGCAGCAGGCGATTGCCACATCAATCTCGACAGCCACCTCTGCGGGCGGCTTCATCCTGCCGAATGACCGGGTTGATGTGATCATGACGCGCCGGGGCGATGATGATGATGGCAGCTTCATCACAGAAACCGTTCTCGAAAACGTCCGGGTTCTCGCCATCGACCAGACCATTGAAGAAAAAGACGGAGAGTCCGTTGTGGTTGGTGAAACCGCCACGCTTCAGCTTTCACCCGATCAGGCAAAAATTCTAACCGTTGCTCAACAGATGGCGGACCGCCTGTCACTGGCTCTGCGTTCACTGGAAGACGTGGGCAATGAAGAAACAAAAGGCGCTGAGTATCTACTCAGCGGAAACCGCGGCAATGGACGCATCCGGGTCATCAAATACGGCAACCGGAAAGAGATCGTCACCGGTTCGGCAAACCAAAACTGATCGTTTGAGAACGCTTCGAATGAGGAAAAGTAACATGTTTAAGTTGAGTAAGCCCTTTCTGAGAGTTTCTCTCGCAGCGATTATTGCTCTTGGTGGTGCGTTCGCATTTCAAGCGAGCCACGAGGCCCATGCAACAAGCTTGCTGAAAATTTCCCAGTCGGCGATCGGTAAATCGCAAACGGTGAAAATTGGTCTTAACAAATCCATGGTGATCGACCTCCCGGGCGACGCGCATGATATTCTGGTGGCAAATCCGGAAGTGGCAGACGCGATTACCCGGACATCACGCCGGATTTACGTCTTCGCCAAGCAGGTTGGCACCACAAACATCTTTATCTTCGATGCCGCTGGCAATCAGCTCCTGAGCATCGATCTTCAGATCGAACGTGATGTGGCGGGCCTTGAAGATAACCTGAAGAAATATATTCCCGGGTCAGACATCAAGGTCGAGGTCATCAACGACAACGTTATCCTGACTGGCTCTGTTCCCACACCGCAAGCATCAGCCCGTGTGGTGCAGCTCGCCCGGGCGTTTATCACCGGCGGTGAAGCGACCACGAACCAGTTCTCCAACAACTTTTCGGGTCAGGCCCAAAGCGGCAGCATTATCATCACCGGCAACGAAGAACGTCAGCAAAGTCAGATCGTGAACCTTCTGCGCATTGAAGGAGAAGACCAGGTTCACCTGAAAGTCACGATTGCAGAAATCCAGCGCACGATTGTGAAGCAGTTGGGAATTGATCTCACGGCCTCCGGCATCACCGTTGGCAATGTTGACTTGAACTTTTTTGGCGATAGCCAGTTTGGTCTCAACCGTATTGGCTCTTTGTCAAATACCCGATTGGGATACAACAACGGCACTGAGAGCATAGACAGCATCATCAGCGCGCTTGATCAGTCAGGTGTGTTGCGGACTCTGGCAGAACCTTCACTGACAGCGATTTCCGGCGAGACTGCATCCTTTGCGGTCGGCGGCGAATACAACGTCAGTGACCAGAAAACCGAGGGTGACGATGGTGTAACCTTCTCGTCCCGCCGGGTTGAATATGGTGTGTCACTTTCCTTCACGCCCGTAGTGCTTGGACCCGGCCGGATCAGCCTGCGCATCCGCACGGAAGTGTCTGAACCAACCACCGAAGGCAGCGTCAGCATTCCCCGTGGCGCAGTGCCGAGCGTGGGTGCACCAGGTATTCGCCGTCGTCAGGCAGAAACCACAGTGGAACTTCCATCGGGCGGTTCCATGGTCCTCGCAGGCCTTTTGAAAGACGATGTGCGTCAGACAGCAGCCGGTTTCCCGGGTCTTAAGAACATCCCGGTGCTTGGGACTCTGTTCAGAAGCCGCGAATTCCAACGCTATGAAACAGAGCTGGTGATCATCGCAACGCCATACCTCGTACGGCCTGTGGCCCGCAACAAGCTGGCCCGCCCGGACGATAATTTTCAACCAAGTGCCGATGGTGCAGCCAATTTCCTCGGTCGCTTGAACCGCGTGTACGGCAAGGTCGAGGGCAATTTGCCTGAAGGCAGATACCACGGAAAAGTAGGGTTCATCCTGAAATGATGATCCGGTTTTATGGAGCAAAGAACATGTCTCGAGTAACGACAAACGTAGTCGGAAAAACGCCCGGCAAGCCAATGCTTTTCCGCAAACTGGCCAGTGCCACGATGATTGCAAGCGCACTCGCGGTCACCGGATGTGCCTCGTATCAGAAAGACCACTTTACAGTGGGTTCTGTACCTTCCGATTACCGGACGAAGCATCCCATTGTGGTTCAACAGGATGAGATGACAGAAGACCTCATCGTCACCTCCAAGATGCGAAACATGTCGCTTCGCCACCGCAATCAGGTGATTGCATTCATTGCGCGGTTCAGAAACTCAGGCGCAAAAAACATTCGCATTATCCTGCCAGCGGGATCACACAATGAAGCAGCGGCGCGCAAAGTGGGACACGATGTTGTGGCGCTCATGAAAGAAGAGCGCATGTCTGCAAACCAGATCGCGGTCTCGCGCTACCATGCGGCGAACCACGGTGACTCAGCGACCATTCGCCTGTCGTTCCAGTCAACGGTTGCAAAGGTTCATAGTGAGTGCGGGCAATGGACAGAGGACCTCGTCCACACACCGGAGAACAAAAACTATGAAAACTTCGGATGTGCCACGCAAAACAATCTCGCTGAGATGATTGCAAATCCACAGGACCTGATCGGCCCTCGCGGACAATCCGAGATCGATGCGGAACGTCGCGGCACAGTCATTGAAACCTGGCGTGCGGAAGGTACGGCGCCATTGCCTAGCCTGCTGTAATTCAAACGGATGAAATCAAGAACTTTAGAGAGATACCATGTCAGTAAGTGATCCTCACCAAGAAATGCCGATTGAAAATACCATGAGCGATGTGGAGCTCGGCAACATGTCCGGTGTTCGGCCTGTGCCACGCATCACCATCCAGTGTTTCTGTGAAACAGAAGGCGTTCGCCAGACTTTGGAAACCGCGGCCAGTGACCGCCGCATGTCCCGTGCCCACGTTTCGGTCAACATGGGCGGCATCATGGGTGCAGTTAGCTTCTACACTACCTCTCCCACACCAAACCTGATCGTTGTGGAGACGAGCAAAAGCGGTGACGCTTTGATGGCAGAGTTGAACGAGCTCGCCAATGTCTGTGATGCGGATACGAAAGTTGTCGTTGTTGGTCATTACAACGACATTCTGATGTACCGCGAACTCATCGCCAACGGTATTTCTGAATATCTTGTGGCACCGCTGACCATGGCTGACATCATGTCATCCATTTCAAACATTTTCTCTGACGAGCAGAACGGCAAACTCGGCCGACTGCTGGTCTTCATTGGTGCAAAGGGTGGGTGTGGTTCGTCAACGGTTTGCCACAACATCGCATGGACTGTGTCTTCCACCTACAAGAATGAGGTTGTGCTGACAGACCTCGATTTGGCATTCGGTACCGCAAACATGAACCTCGATCAGGACCCAACGCAAGGCGTGGCCGATGCGGTGTTCTCGCCTGAGCGTGTGGATGACATGTTGCTCGATCGGTTGCTTGCGAAATGTGCGGAGCATCTTAGTCTGCTGGCCGCACCGTCCACGCTGGAGCGTACCTATGATTTTGACGCAAATGCATTTGCACCCATTCTTGAGGTTACCCAGAAAACAGCCCCCACTGTCATTGTGGATTTGCCGAACCAATGGAACGGTTGGACGAAACAGGTCCTTGCGGCGGCCGACGAAGTGGTCATCACCGCCGAGCCTGAACTGGCAAACCTGCGGAATGCGAAAAACTTGGTCGATACGATTTCTGAGATCCGACCCAATGATGATCCGTGCCGACTGGTCATGAACAAGGTCGGTGTTCCCAAACGGCCCGAAATCTCAGTGGCAGATTTTTCCGGTGCGCTCGGCATTGATGCTTCTGCGATCATCCCTTTTGAACCGGCCCTGTTCGGGACTGCATCAAATAACGGTCAGATGATTTCGGAAGCGGATGCAAAAAGCCCGATCGTAGACTCGTTCCTTGCTCTCTCTCAAATCCTGACTGGCAAAGCGGAAATCAAAACGGCCAAGAAGAGCGGTTTATCATTCCTTAAGAATTTGAACTTCAAAAAGAAATCTTAACCCTAAGTCTTACAGGCAAATTAGATGTTCGGAAAACGTGGCGGAAACTCAGAAACTCCGGAATTCAAACCGGCCTCAGCGCCTGCGCCGGCCCCGGCGTCGGTAGCGCCCCCGGCAGCGCCTGCGCCTAAAGAGCCGTCGGCGGTGAGCGCACCTCCCGTGCCAAAAAAGCAGGTGGCCATGGCGCAAGCGGCCATGCCGAAGCAGGAACCGGCGGAAAACCTCGGCGAAAAATCCGAGGAATATTATGACACAAAAACGAGTGTTTTCTCTGCACTGATTGACACGATTGATCTGAGCCAGCTCTCACAGATGGAGCCGGAAGCGGCCCGTGAGGAAATCCGGGATATCGTCAATGACATTATCCAGATCAAAAACCTCGCAATGTCCATTGCTGAGCAAGAGGAAATCCTCCAGGACATCTGTAACGACGTGCTGGGCTATGGCCCGTTGGAACCGCTTCTTGTGCGCGACGACATCGCCGACATCATGATAAACGGCGCCAAAAGCTCGTTCATCGAAGTGAACGGCAAGGTCGAACATGCCCGTGTGCGTTTCCGTGACAACACACAATTGATGAACATCTGCCAGCGCATCGTGAGCCAGGTTGGCAGGCGCGTGGATGAATCAAGCCCGATTTGTGACGCCCGTCTCGCCGACGGTTCCCGAGTGAACGTTATCGCCCCGCCGCTTGCCATCGACGGCCCGGCACTCACCATTCGTAAGTTTAAGAAAGACAAGCTCACGCTGGATCAGCTTGTTAAGTTCGGATCGATCACACCGGAAGGCGCGACTATTCTCGAGATCATCGGCAAGGTTCGCTGTAATACGATTATTTCGGGCGGTACCGGTTCCGGTAAAACGACCCTTCTCAACTGTATGAGTGCTTATGCGGGTCAGGAAGAACGCATTATCACTTGTGAAGACTCCGCGGAACTGCAACTGCAGCAGCCTCACGTTGTGCGCCTTGAAACCAGGCCGCCAAACCTTGAGGGCGAAGGCCAGATCACCATGACTGACTTGGTCAAAAACTGTCTGCGGATGCGTCCTGAGCGGATCATCGTTGGTGAGGTTCGTGGCTCGGAAGTCTTCGACCTGCTTCAGGCCATGAACACGGGTCACGATGGCTCAATGGGTACGATCCACGCCAACACGCCACGCGAATGTTTGAACCGTATTGAATCCATGATTGCCATGGGTGGCTTTAGTCTTCCGGCAAAAACAGTTCGCGAAATCATTGTGGGTTCGATTGACGTGATTATTCAGGCAGCGCGTTTGCGTGATGGTTCACGGCGCATTACCCACATCACGGAAGTGCTTGGCCTCGAAGGCGATGTGATCACCACGCAAGACCTCTTCGTCTATAAAATCGAGGGGGAAGACGCGAATGGTAAGCTGATCGGCAGACACGTATCCACCGGTATCGGTCGCCCGGCTTTCTGGGATCGCGCTCGCTATTACAACGAAGAGGGTCGTCTTGCGGCTGCGCTTGATGCGTCAGCCCAGGAAGATGCTCTGTAAGGAACGCGTCACATGTTCGGTATTGATGCAAATATTCTGGCTTTTGTGGGTCTTGCGATTTTGGCCGCAGGCGCCCTCGTATACACGTTTCTGTACAATCAGATCAGCAATGAGCGAAATCAGGAAAAACGCGTCA
>CAWUJX010000148.1:0-6529 GCA_963922635.1 uncultured Hyphomicrobiales bacterium
GCCCAAGCCCCGGTAGTTTTGCCAGAAGCTGGATCAGGGCCTCAATCTCGGGGCCGGTAACGCGTTGCGCCATGACTTAGCGATCAACCGAAAGGCAGTTTCATGCCCGGTGGGATCGGCAGGCCAGCGGTAAGTTCCTGCGTTCGACGGGCGGTTTCTTCTTCCACCTTTCCCTTTGCATCGGAGTGTGCGGCAACGATCAGATCTTCAAGAATTTCAGCTTCGCCTTCTTTCATCATGGAAGGGTCAATCGACAGCCCGGTCATCTGGCCTTTTCCATTGAGCGTGACTTTCACCATGTCGCCACCGGCAACGCCCTCCACCTCAAGGGTTTGCAACTCTTCCTGCATGGACTGCATTTTGTCCTGCATCTCTTTGGCCTTGCTCATCAGGCCCATAATATCTTTCATGGTTCTCGTTCCTCTAGTCGTTCAAAATTCAGCGTTGGCCAAAGACATTTTCTGCACAAGTTCTGGTCTGAAAAGTCGAAAACTTTTCAGGAACATGTGGTGGCCTTGCTCATCAGGCCCATAATATCTTTCATGGTTCTCGTTCCTCTAATCGTTCAAAATTCAGCGTTGGCCAAAGAGGCACATAGTGCGAACGCCTTTTGTGCGTTACTCGAAAAATTCATCCAAATTGTTGCTGCCGCCTTCATCATCAGGTGCGGGTTCCAGCGTTGGCTCCGGCTCTTCCTGCCGGACACGTATATTCACAATCCGGGATCCCGGAAACTGTTTCATGATCGCTTCCACCGCAGGATGATTTTTTGCATCATCCATGCGTGCATCACTTTCCGCCCGCTCAAGCTCGGATAATGTGGGCGCGCCTTCTTCCTGACTGATGGAAATCATCCAGCGCTTGCCAGTCCACTCATCCAATCGCTTCTTCAATGTGGGGAGAAACTCACGCGGCGGGTTCTCCACCAGATTGACAGCCATCTGACCATCCGAAAAAGAAACCAGCCGAACATGTCGTTTGATTTGTGTTTTCAACGCAAGGTCGCGTTTGTCTTCAACCAGAAAAATCAGCTCGTCAAAACTATTGATGTGACGGACGGGCTTGTCCGTATCTTCACCAAAGTCATCGGGTGCCGGTTGCGGTTCTGCCATCGCCAACACCTGACCGCCCGCAGGGGAAGAATGCATAACAGACGCTTGTGCTGCAGCGGGCCGGGAAGCCATTTCCGGCGCTTGCACAGGCGATGGGCCCGGCTCTGTTGCAACAGGTGCAGCCTGTGCAATCGGGCTGGCAGATGCCGCTGGTGGTGTCGATGGCGCTGCGGACGAAGCACCGGATGACACATTCAACGGTGCAGCGCGGCCCGGGTTTTCGCCCTGGAGTTCCTTCACCAATTCATCCGGCGTTGGCAGGCTTGAGGCATGGGTCATCCGGATTAGAACCATTTCGGCGGCGGCCAAAGGCCTTTCGGATGCGCTAACCTCTCCCAATCCTTTGATCAGCATTTGCCAGGCCCGCCCCAATACGCGGACGGATAACTGGTCGGCAAACTCCTTGCCTTTGGTGCGCTCTACCTGCGAAAGACCGCGGTCGTTTTCCGCATCCGCCACATATTTCAAACGTGTGACGAGATGAATGAAATCGGCGAGATCGTTCAACACCACTTGCGGCTCGGCACCAATATCATATTGAGCTTTCAGCTCATTCAAAGATGCCGCCACATCGCCCTTCATCACATGTTCGAAAAGGTCGACCACGCGGGCACGGTCTGAAAGCCCCAGCATGGCACGCATGGTTTCAGCAGTGATGCCGCTCTCTTCGCCTGAACCATGGGCAATTGCCTGATCCAGCATAGAGAGCGCATCGCGGGCAGACCCTTCACCAGCACGGGCAACCAGAGCCAAGGCGTCGTCTTCAATCTTGACGCCTTCTTTTTCGCAAATATTCCCCAGATGCGTGGCAAGTTCCCCGGCATCAATGCGGCGGAGGTCAAAGCGCTGACAGCGGGAAAGAACTGTCACAGGCACTTTTCGGATTTCGGTCGTTGCAAAAATAAACTTCAGATGCTCAGGCGGCTCCTCAAGGGTTTTGAGCAGGCCGTTGAACGCATTCTTTGAAAGCATATGAACTTCGTCGATGATATATACTTTGTAACGCGCAGTTGCGGGGCGATACTGTGCCGATTCAATAAGATCACGGATATCATCAATACCGGTATGCGATGCGGCATCCATTTCGATGATGTCCATATGCCGCCCTTCGATAATCGCGCGGCAATGTTCGCCTTCCTCGCTAAGATCAATGGTAGGCTGATCGATTGTTTCAGTCTTGTAGTTCAAAGCACGCGCGAGAATTCGCGCTGTGGTCGTCTTACCAACCCCTCTCACACCCGTCAGCATATAGGCTTGGGCAATCCGCCCAAGCTTGAACGCATTGGAAAGCGTTTGCACCATGGGCTCTTGCCCGATCATATCGTCGAAATTGTGCGGCCGATATTTCCGGGCGAGAACGCGGTAAGGTTGTGCAGTATCTATCATCGATAAAGACTATAGCGCGAAACGCCACAATGCACATAGGTTGCAACAGACAAGCAGAGCGATTTTTGGGGAAAGGTGGAAGACCGGAAAAGATGACCCGGGAAAATCTCGTCTGGGCTGCTTCCTTCCGGACCTGACCCGGTGGGCAAGGACCCCGTCCATCACCGATCTTCCGTTGGTGATATGGCGGTTTTTCAAGGTAATTGCAAGTATCCTACAGAAAATGCACGTCGCGAGACAGAGCTCAAACTGATGTGCGAGCTGTGGTCGCGTCGATAAGGAAATTCCGCTATTGCACCTGAAGTTTCAGCCGTTTACACACTGCCCCCCATGAGTAGTTTTTCCCTCGATCCCACCTTACAGGCTGATACGCTGGCAATCGCGTCACTTGAGACATGCGAATTGCTGCTGATGAACGACAGCCGTTGGCTTTGGTTCATTCTCGTTCCAAGAATCGAAAATGCGGTTGAATGGCATGAGCTGTTCAGCGACCAACGCCAGGATATTGATCTGGAAATCGCCAATGTGGCGGGGATCATGAAAGCCATCACGGGGTGCGAAAAAATCAACATTGCAAGTCTGGGAAACAGCGTGCGCCAATTGCATATCCATGTGGTTGCCCGCAGCGAGGGCGACCCGAACTGGCCAAAACCTGTGTGGGGCTTTGGTGAGAAATCACCCTACACGCCGGAAGGCAGCACTCAGATCATCGAGGCTGTCCGCGATTGGCTGGGCTTTCAATGACCTTTGATTTCGATGCATTACCCGACCCCGAACCTAGTTCACTTGTGGGGTTTTCGCAGAATATGCTCATCCGTGACGCGGAAAACCGAAGCGAAGAAACAATACAAATCGCATTGGAAAGCAACGCCGCGCGCTACATCATGTTCGCGCAGGGCCGTGTGATCCTCAATCAGGACGAGCAAAGCCCGGCGCTATTCAAAAGGAGCGCGTTGCGGTTCTTTGCGCCTGACTTCGATAATGCGGTGCTTTTGGGAGATGCAGCCGATGGCGCGCGCATTGCTGTTCCTGTCGGAGTTGATCCGGAAGCGCTTGAAGAACCGTGGACCAGCCTTGATCTGCGGAGCTTGTTGTATTCCGGCGCGGTGAACCCGGAAGATGCGGGCGCGATCGCGCAAGCCGGGTCCATGCTTCATTGGCATCACACGAACCAGTTTTGCGGAAAGTGCGGAACGAAGTCTGAATTGCGGATCGGCGGCTATCGGCGGGACTGCCCGAATTGCGGACATAGAATTTTTCCGCGCACGGACCCTGTGGTGATCATGCTGCCAATCCAGGGCGACAGGTGCGTCATGGGACGTTCCCCGCATTTCCCGCCCGGTTGGTTTTCCACGTTGGCCGGATTTGTGGAACCGGGTGAAACCCTTGAAGATGCCGTGCGCCGCGAGACATTTGAGGAAAGCGGGGTATCCATTGGCCGGGTGCGTTATTATGCGAGCCAGCCCTGGCCGTTCCCGCACTCGCTCATGATCGGCATACATTGCGAAGCGATTTCCGAGACGATCAATATGGATGCGACCGAACTGGAAGATTGTCGTTGGTTTACGCGCAAGGAAGTGCAGTTGATGCTGCGCGATGAACATCCGGAAGGGCTGATTTGTCCACCCAACAAAGCGATTTCATCGGCATTGATCATGGCGTGGGCGCAGGATTAAGTTTCACGGGAAACGGGATCGAATGAGCATGATGAAAAGCACTCTACTTGGCCTCGCATTCGTTTGCCTTACCACGCAACTTGCGAGTGCTGATCTGAAGGTCACGTTTGACGAAGGCGCGCCCAAGGACCGCTTCACCTTCCAAAATGAAAGCAGCTGCGCGATCAGGTCTTCTATCCTCACCCTTGATCTGTCCGGATCAGCTGCGGGCCTGATTTTTGATGTTACGGCCAGCGGTGCCGGAGTGCAGGTTTTCCAGCCGCTCGAAATGGTATCGGGGGAAGAATTCCTTGCCGAAATCCCGAGTGTGAAAGACGGCGACAATGTTGTGTCATTTCAATTGACTGAGTTTCCTGCGAGATCGCGGTTATCGTTCACCATCGATGTGGACGACACAAAAGGCGGTCGGGAAATAACAGTGGCGGATTCCGAGATTGAAGGCGCGACGGTATTGCTTTCGGATGGTGTCAAAACCGTTGAACAGGCTTTTGGTTCAGACGCGCAATTGGTGATCAAGACCAACCCTTGTGCTTGAGGTCAGCAGCCGGCCTTAAGCACCCGGCTCAATCATGCGCTCGCCGATGATATCTTCGCGCTGCCTGGCCGCAGAATAGACACCCAGAATTTTGAACTCGTCGGTGAAGAAGCCCAGTTCTTCCAAAGCGAGCTTCACATTCGGATCATCGGGATGGCCTTCCACATCGGCATAAAACTGCGTCGCCGTGAACGCGCCACCAAGCTGATAGCTTTCCAGCTTGGTCATGTTTACGCCATTGGTGGCGAACCCACCCATCGCTTTATAAAGAGCTGCCGGAATGTTGCGAACTTGAAACAGGAACGTCGTAATAACCGGACCATTGCCCTGCTCGGCCCATTTTTCGTCTCTGGAAAGAATGACAAAGCGGGTGGTGTTGTGCGCCGCATCCTCAACATTTTCCGCAAGCGTTTCGAGATTGTAAATCTCTGAGGCAAGCGCCGGAGCGAGCGCTGCAATGGTGCGGTCGCCGCGTTCGGAAACAAGTTTCGCCGAACCCGCGGTATCGCCACCCACAACGGCTTTCCATCCGTGTTCCCGGATGATCTTGCGACATTGACCAAGCCCATGGACATGGCTGTAGACCGTCTCGATCTCCTCGATTTTAACCCCTGGCAAGACCATCAAATCAAAACGGATGGGCAGAAAATACTCGCCAATAATATAAGTGCTCGACTGGGGCAAAAGGTGATGGATATCGGCCACGCGTCCGGCAAGGGTATTTTCAATGGGGATCATGGCGAGATCAACATCGCCGGCCGCAAGCGCATTGAACGCGTCTTCGAATGTATCGCAAGGCACAGCATCAACACCGGGATACATATCGCGGATGGCTATTTCCGAATTGGCACCTTTAGCGCCCTGAAATCCAATTTTCTTTATGGTCATACAAATCAGCCTGCGAGTAATTTACGCGCTTTTTCCAAATCTTCGCGTGTGTCTACACCCAGCGGCATCGCACTCACAAGTTCAATATCAATGCGCATGCCGTTTTCAAGGGCTCGCAATTGTTCGAGCTTTTCCCGCTGCT
The DNA here is from genome assembly GCA_963922635.1 of uncultured Hyphomicrobiales bacterium. Lineage (GTDB taxonomy): Bacteria > Pseudomonadota > Alphaproteobacteria > Rhizobiales > Rhizobiaceae > JAALLB01. The sequence goes on from CAWUJX010000148.1 coordinate 5,740, forward strand.
CAAGAACCGCCGGCGGCAGTGACACAAATTTTGCTAGGGCTTCGCGGCGATATGCATAAAGGCCAATGTGATGGTACAAGGCGCCATCACCATGGGGAGCGGTTGCGCGAGTGAAGTACAGCGCCCGTAGTCGGCCTTCCGCAACAGGTGTTCCGATGGCCTTCACCACATTGGGGTTGGTCTTTTCTTCCTGATCAGTGATTTCCGTGGCAAGGGTCGCGATAGCCACATCCGGATCCAAGAACGGTGCCAAGGATTGGCGGATAATCTCCGGTTCGACCGTGGGCAAATCGCCCTGCACGTTGATGATGAATTCAGCTTTCCCATCCGGGTCCACCGCTTCAACGGCCTCCCATATGCGATCTGACCCGGTCTCATGGTCTTCACGGGTCATGACGGCGCGCGCCCCATGCGCTTCCACCGCCTGTTTGATTTCCAGCGTATCGGTTGCCACAACCGGCTCGCCCACATTGGCGGCACGGGCGCGATCAACAACGTGACAGATCATCGGCTGTCCGTTGATATCAGCAAGCGGTTTTCCCGGCAGCCTAGTTGAGGCCATGCGAGCCGGGATAAGAATTAACGTGTTTGTCATTTACCTATGGATTCCAATGCAAATCTCGGATAATCGTCTCGCTGATTACAATAAATCGTGGCAAAACGCCTCACAGAAACCCTTCTTAGAGACGTTGTATCTGGCGCGCAAACACAATAGGTTCCGGCTAGTTTCGGAATGCTGCATCTTTCGAGGTGTATGGTGGATTTTCGGACTTAAAAGTCCGGCACAGGA
>CAWUJX010000149.1:0-6515 GCA_963922635.1 uncultured Hyphomicrobiales bacterium
TTGAGATGCCTATCGTGTTTGCACCATCGAAAGAAATTCATCACGAGGGTCAAGGACTGACGGCCGTTGAAAAAATCTTCAACAAGAACGCCGTTGGGGTAACCGGAGGCAAAGTATTGCACGCTGGTTCGGATGTGCGTGTCCAAGTTAATATTGTGGGCTCTCAAGACACAACAGGTTTGATGACAAGCCAAGAGCTTGAAGCTATGGCCGCAACCGTTATCTCGCCGAAGGTCGATGGTGCTTACCAATCAGGCTGCCACACTGCATCTGTTTGGGATTTGAAGGCGCAGGCAAATATTCCAAAGCTGATGAGCTTCATGAACAAATTTGGACTCATTACCGCCCGGGATCCGAAGGGCGTCTATCACTCCATGACCGATGTGATCCACAAAGTGCTCAATGATATTACCGTGGATGATTGGGCGATCATTATTGGCGGAGACTCCCACACAAGAATGTCCAAAGGCGTGGCATTCGGTGCGGATTCAGGCACGGTGGCACTTGCACTTGCCACTGGCGAAGCAACCATGCCCATTCCTGAATCTGTAAAAGTGACATTCAAGGGCACCATGCGGGATCATATGGATTTCCGTGATGTGGTGCATGCTACCCAGGCTCAGATGCTGGATCAGTTCGGTGACAATGTCTTCCAGGGGCGCGTGATTGAAGTTCATCTTGGCACACTCCTTGCAGATCAGGCGTTCACGTTTACGGACTGGTCGGCAGAGATGAAGGCGAAAGCTGCGATCTGTATTTCACAGGATGAAACACTGATCGGCTCGCTGGAACTCGCCAAGAGCCGCATTCAAATCATGATCGACAAGGGCATGGAAAATGAAGCCAAAACGCTTCAAGGGCTCATCGATAAGGCTGACGCGAGGATTGCTGAAATAAAATCAGGCGAGAAACCAGCGCTGGCACCGGATGAAAATGCGAAATACTTCGCTGAAGTCGTTGTTGACCTTGATGAAATCAACGAGCCGATGATTGCCGACCCCGATGTCAACAATATCGACGTATCAAAACGCTATACCCATGACACGATCCGTCCGGTTTCCTACTACAATGGCGAGAAGCAAGTTGATCTGGGCTTTGTCGGTTCATGCATGGTGCATAAGGGCGACATGAAGATTGTTGCTCAAATGCTCAAGAACCTTGAGAAACACTCCGGTGAAGTGGAGTTCAAGGCACCCCTCGTAGTTGCAGCGCCGACTTACAACATTATCGACGAACTGAAAGAAGAAGGCGATTGGGAAATCCTTCAGCGGTATTCGGGCTTCGAATTTGACGACAAAAAACCCAAGGACACCGCCCGCACGGAATATGAAAACATTCTCTATCTGGAGCGCCCGGGTTGCAACCTTTGCATGGGGAACCAGGAGAAGGCTGAAAAAGGTGACACCGTGCTTGCTACTTCAACGCGCCTCTTCAAGGGCCGTGTGGTCGAAGACTCCGATGATAAGAAGGGCGAGTCGCTATTGGCATCAACACCCGTTGTGGTTTTGTCTGCCATTCTCGGCAGAACCCCAACCATGGATGAATATACGGCAGCAGTGGAAGGCATCGACCTGACCAAGTTTGCGCCTCCGTTGCAAAAGCCATTGGATGCCAAGTCCGTACACTACTAGGATCGGATCAACTTAACCCGGTCATATAATTGCGTAGAGGTCAGTCAGGGTTCTGTGGCTGGCCTTTTTCGCGACCATGATGGTATTCAGAATTTTCTTCAACGGCTTATGGTCAAAGTCCCGACGGCGGATTCGCAGCCTTGGGTTTTGGGCTATCGCCCCATGCGGCGGCGCCATTCCTTGCGGCTGACCGACTTGTAGGACTCGTTCCCGCCAATCTGTTCTTGCGGACCTTCAGTGACTGCATTTCCGTCCGCATCTATTCTTAAATTCATTGTGGCGTTTTTACCGCTCTCATCGATGGTTCTAACTTCGCGCAAGACATCGGCAATTGCCATTAATTCCGCCGAGCCGGGAAAGAGCTTCGCTTGAAAGTCCGTTCGTAACCCATAGGCCATAACCGGGATGTTCAGATCATCCACGACTTTGGCTAGTTGCCAAACCTGATCCGCCGTCATGAAATGGGCCTCATCAACCAGCACACAATCTATGGGGCCGTCCGCGAGGCGTGCCGACACTTTTTCCAACAGGTTGTCGTGTTTCTTGAATGTGTCGCAGGCCTTTTTGATGCCAATGCGACTGCCAATCACAGCGACACCATCGCGATCATCCAGTTCGGTTTTAAGGAGATATGGAACGAGGTTCCGCTCTGAATAATTATGTGCTGCCTGCAGCAAAAGTGTGGATTTGCCGCTGTTCATGGCTGAATAATGAAAATGAAGTTTGGCCACCAGACACCCGCTACGACTGTTTAGCTCAAATGTAACACCAGTGAAATCTGAACACACCCGGCTAACCAGGACTATCCCCAATGATAGTCAAACCTATATGCGCTTTTGCAAAGTCGGTGATACCAATTCCGGTTATGTACACGAGACATAATCACGAGCAGGTGCGTGGTAAACGAGACGGCCTTTGGCAAAAACGGCCATCACCCGTGTAAGTGACTGATCCACAACGACCACGTCAGCTCGTTTGCCGATAGCCAGTTCCCCGCGGTCGGACAGCCCCACAGCCAGAGCCGGCGCTGTTGAGATTAGTTTCCAAGCGTCAGCGAGCGAGAGAACTTCCTGGTTCACCAGTTTTGAAACAGCCAGAAGCTGAGCCGGATAGAAATAGTCAGAGGCGAGCACTGTGCAGATGCCATCGGTGATTGCGCTCGTCGCGCAAAGGGCATTGTTCTGGCTTTCTCCGCGCACCACGTTTGGCGCGCCGAGAACCACATGTTCCGAGTTCATCACAGCTTCACGGGCTGTTTCAACGGTCATGGGGAACTCAGATATTTCCATGCCCAGAGTTCGATTTTGAGTGCGTTGTTCCACGCTGGTTTCATCATGGGCAAAAACTTTAATGCCGGATGCGCGGGCCTCACTGCACAGCTCGCTTATGGCTTGGGGAACTTCATCAGCACGGCGTGCCAGATCAGATAAGAGGGCAACCGTTTCTTCTGCAGAGATTCCCATCCGCCTGGCCATTCGGATGATTTTCGGGTGATCAGATGGAAGACCAAAGTAAGCGGTGGCGTGATCGTTAATCGAAAGAACGCTTTTTTCGTGGGCCGTAAGCCAAGCCAAAATTTCGTCCAGCGCGTCCAAGGCGTAAACCTCCCAGCGCAGATTAAGAAATGTCTCACAGGCCAAGTCTTGCTTAATAGCCGACCATGCGTCCAAAAGATCCCGCGTGGAACCCATACTGCGCACGCCCGGCTCCCATGATACGCCAACGCCATGAAAAGCGGTGGTAATGCCGTTTGAAATCAGCTGCCGATCAGCCTCACGAAGCGCTAATTCCTTATCAAAGAAGACCCCCGGCCTTGGCTCAATAATCTTTTCAAAACCATCCCCGTGGATGTCCACAATGCCGGGCAAGACGCAATAACCTTCGGCGTCAAAAACTTCCGCATCGGCTTCAGGTTCAGCAACGATCGTCGCCTCAGCGATAGCGAGGTCTTTCCGTCTGAGCTCTCCCTCGAACAAGATGTTCCCGCCTGTAATGTTCCATGCGTTCATGGGCTTGTCTCGGTGTAAGCGTTTATCGGGTGGTGTCATGGAAACGTTATGAAACGTTCATCTACACGGTATAAGCATCCCTTAGCCGACAGTTCTGTGACAAACGGACAGAAAAACTTAGACCGTTGAGTTTTCTATTTGTGACTTCAAAAGCGATTGATACTCTTGTCCACGAACAAACCCTCAGACCATAAGACCCCATCACTTCCATGAACTATCAGAGATATGCCGTTTACTTTGCCCCTCGAGCCGGAACAGAGCTGGCAGAGTTCGGTCGTCAATGGCTGGGCACGGATGCCGAGACCAAAGAAGTGCTTGAAGCCCCGACCCCTTACGTGGACAGCCCGCGTCGATACGGGTTTCATGCAACACTCAAAGCACCAATGCGGCTAGCGCCTGATACGACCTACGACAACTTTCGCCACGAAGTTGAGGCTCTGGCAAATGAGCTTTCACCGGTGGACCTCGGAGTTCTAATATTGAAATCGATAGGCAGCTTCTTAGCGCTCGTCACAGAGCAAAACTATCATTCAGCGGTTTCCGAATTGGCATGGAGAACAGTGACAAGCCTTGATCACCTACGAGCCGAATTGTCCGATGCAGAGCGCAATAAGCGCCCTAACCTGTCTCAAGACGAAGCCAACAATCTGGAGACCTGGGGGTACCCATATGTGGGCGACCGGTTCCGGTTTCACATGACCCTTACGTCTTCGCTTGGTGAGGCTGCACTCAAACATGCGAAAGACTTATTGGAACCAATCACACCCAAAGTGCAAACGCATCTGGATTCGCTCTGTATTTTCGGCGATCCCGGTGCGTCTAAGCCCTTTGAACTTGTGGAGCGCTTTGATCTGAATGCTTGAGAACAGCGGCAGTGAAATTGTCCGATGCTTCACCCAGAGGCCCGTCATTTGAAATGGTCGTCACCCGCACACCCTTTGCCCATTCCGGTTCTATCTCACGAAGTTGACGGACCATGATCTCTGCCTCGCTTTCCCGGCCGCGAGCGATCAGACGTTTGTGGATTGTCTCGGGGCTTGCCACGATATTGATCACCTCAACGCGATTAAACTTCTGAATGGCGTCGCGAACTGAGCGGCGTGAAATGTTCGCAATAACATGCTGGCCAATACGAAGCTTTTCGAACACCGTATCCGGAAGGGCGTAATGCATTTCATGGGCCATCCACCACAGGCTAAAGCGATCCTCCCGCACGGCCTGGACAAAGTCCACATTTGAAATGCTATTATGGTCTTCCGCACCGGCATCCGTACGCCGCGTGATGAACCGCGTGGGGAAATAGTAATTTCCGGTAACCTCAAGCCTTGGTTTTGACGCCGCCAAAATTGCGTCTTTGCCAACACCGCTTGCGCCCACAACCGCAAAGAATATTCCAGCCATAAGATGTTTTCCTCGTGTTTAAGCGTGGCTTACCAGAGACTGTTCCACATATTTCATGAAATGCTGAACCGATGGCGTCTCGGCGTTCACATCCTTAGCCAGGTCATCCCAGACCCTTAACCGAACAGCATCCTTGTAAAATTCGTTGGCCTCGAACGCGACCACTTCATCATCAGACATCGGCCCTCCCTGCAATTCCAAGGAATGAACAGATGCTGGAGATAATTTGGAGAAATACGTTTCGTTTGTGGCACATAAATAACGCTTGGCGGCCACGTGTAATTTCACTGGTTGGGTGACGGCCTCGCTATACCACTCTTCCAGAAACGCTTCACCCAGTTCTTCATGCACCAAGTCCACCTTGCCCTGGTGGGAAGCAGCAAAGTCGGGTTCAAGGAGATGACCGATATCGTGCAACAGGCTTGCGGAGATGAGTTCGGCGGATGCATGTTTTGCCTCAGCCAAACTTGCACATTGCAGGGCGTGTTGCGTCTGCGTAACCGCCTCACCGCCATAAAGTTCGCTGCCGTTATGGGTGAGCATATGCTCGATCTTGTTGAGAATATTGCTCATGCGATCAACCTACTCTCTCGCCTTCGCGCCATACTTCAATGATCGCCGGAACCTCTTCGCTTAACCGGCATCTAAGAATGTCTGCTTTCTTGCCGATTGCGATTTCGCCCCTGTCGGAGAGCCCGACCTTGTCAGCCGGGTTTTTGGTAACTTTTGCAATCGCTTCCGGCAGCGAAATGTTCTCGCAATTTCGCTCCAGTGTACTTGCACCATAGAGCAAGGAGTATGGCACATAGTCACTTGAAAGAATGTCCAACACGCCTTCACGGCCCAATTCCCGGGCAGAAACATTTCCTGAATGGGATTTACCGCGCACCACATTGGGCGCACCCATCAAAACGGAAAGGTTGTTCTCGTGGCTTGCCTTTGCGGCTTCCATCGTAGTGGGGAATTCAGCAACCACGATCCCGTCACCAATTGCCTCATCCACATGCTCAAGGGTCGCGTCATCGTGACTTGCAATTGGAATATCCAAAGAATGGGCAAGAGCCACAATTTTTCTTCGGTTTGGCTCGGAGTTTCTGATCTGTGAAGCACGCCGTTCTTTGATCAGTTTGTCCATTTCCTGATCATTAAGCCCGTATTTTCCTTGGTAATAGATATAGTACTCTTCCAAAGAAACGAATTGCCGTTGACCAGGGGTGTGATCCATGACGGATATGAGGCCGGTCGTTTCGGCTTTGATCAACCCTTCAACCTGCTCAAACATATCGTCGCCGGATACTTCACAACGCCAGTGTATGAAATGGTCAGCTTTCAGCGTTTTCTTTGCTTGTAGGTTGAGGATCGCATCAGAGATTTTCTGAATGGCGTCCGGCTCACGCGTATCTTTATCGGCGAACCCCACTGAGAGCGCATCGAATACGGTAGTGATGCCTGCGGAAATCACTTCGCGGTCGTG
>CAWUJX010000150.1:0-6500 GCA_963922635.1 uncultured Hyphomicrobiales bacterium
GTTCCCGAAGGTGTCGAAGGGCAGGTTCCGTACAAAGGTCCGGTGTCCGCGGTCGTGCATCAATTGGCCGGTGGGTTAAAAGCCGCCATGGGTTATGTGGGTGGGCGGAACTTGAAAGACTATCAGGAAAAAGCAACGTTCGTTCGCATTTCCGGTGCGGGCCTGCGGGAAAGTCACGCGCACGATGTATCGATTACCCGCGAAAGCCCGAACTACCACAGGACAACCTAGATGGAATTCCTCTTCGGGCTATGGACATTCGCGCCTGAGTTCAAAGCCAAGCTTGCTGTGTTGCTGGTCTTGGCACAGGTATTCATTACGATTTGGTGTTACACTCAATTGAGCAGGGTGCGGATGGCCGCCGCCAAAGCAGGTGAGATCACACCAGACATTTACACAGCCGTTGGCGATGCGGAACCTGAACATATTCGTGTCTTTACGCGGCTGCTCGCCAACCAGTTTGAGGCGCCTGTCCTGTTCTTTGCCATTGTAATTACTGGCCTTGCTGTGGGCGTTACCAGTTGGATCACCATTCTGCTCGGTTCGCTATTCATCGTGTTTCGCATTCTCCACGCGCGCGAGATGGCAGGCGAACATGTGGTGATGCGTCGCCGCAAGATTTTCATTCGCTCCATGCAGTGCATTTCTTTGATGGCTTTTGAATTGGCATTCTCAGCGCTGATGTTTCTAGAGGTGTAGGGGACATGTTCGAACTGCCGGATGCGCTTCTGGTTCCGGTTGCGGGGCATTTGCTGCTGATCGTTTTTCTGTTCGTCATGGTGAGCATTAAGCGGATGCAGGCGGTAAAACAGGAAAAGCTGCTCATCGATGATCTAGCACATAAAGGAAATGAGCCGGAAGCCTCACGGCGCTGGGCAAATAACCTGAATAATCAATTCGAACTTCCAATGCTGTTCTATCCATTGGTTGCATTGCTTTATGCTACGGATGAGGTGAGCCAATTCACGGTCACTTGCGCTTGGATTTTCCTGATCGGTCGGCTATTGCACACTGCAGTTCAGACGTCTGGTGACAACGTTTCTTTGCGTGGCCAGGTTTTTATGATCAACTTTCTGGCGCTGATCGCAATGTGGGTTGTTTTTCTTGCAGCCCGATGGGGCATATAAAATGAGACTGGGTGGTCGGATACAAGCCGCTGCTGAAGTGCTGGCTGATATCGAAAAGCGCAAGCGCACCGCGGCCGACGCTTTGAAGGACTGGGGCCTCTCCCATCGCTTTGCAGGTTCTGGGGACCGTGCTGCAATCGGAAATCTGGTGTATGATGTATTGCGCCAGAAATCGTCACTTGGTTTCTATGCGTCTGGTTCGGAACCATTGGAACTTGTTTACGCACTCCTATTCAAGATTTGGAGTTTCACGCCGGAGCGTTTGAAAGAAGAATTAAGCGGAGACAAATTCGCCCCCGAATTCCCCGCTGATCAGCCAATTGATGAGATGCTCGCGCGAAAAATCCATGATGCGCCGGCGCATATACAGGCTGACATACCTGAATGGTGTACGTCGAGCTTCGAAGCCAACTTTGCCGATGAATGGATCACGGAGGCGCAAGGATTCACCCGAAGACCGCCCCTTGATCTTCGCGTGAATACGTTGAAGAGCACGCGGGAAAAAGTTCAAAAACAATTGGCACGTAGTGGAGCGGAGCCAACGACAATCGCGCTTAATGGTCTGCGCATTACCTCAAACAAGCCGTTTTTCAGGCTTCCGAATGTTCAGGCAGAAGAAGCCTTTCAAAAGGGACGGTTTGAAATACAAGATGAAGGCAGTCAGATTGTTTCCAGTCTTGTTTTTGCAAATCCGGGAGAAACCGTTCTCGACTTCTGCGCTGGTGCGGGCGGAAAAAGTCTGGCGCTTTCGGCTACAATGGAAAACAAAGGCCAGATACACGCCTATGATATCGACAAAAGCCGCCTTGCACCAATTCATGAGCGGTTGAAGCGCGCCGGGACGCGCAATGTACAAGTCCACAGCCCCGGTGCCGACCTTGGGTCTCTTGTGGGCAAAATGGATAAAGTGGTCGTCGATGCGCCCTGTTCTGGCTCGGGAACGTGGCGGCGCAGACCCGATGCCAAGTGGCGGTTTGATGTGAAAAATCTCGAAGAACGCCTCCGTCAACAGGAAGAGGTTCTCAGCGAAGCCGCACCATTTGTACGCGCTGGCGGACATCTTATTTATGTAACCTGCTCGGTCTTTCCCGAAGAAAACGAAAACCAGGTTTATGCTTTTGTGGAAGACAATCCTGAATTCGAACTGGTGTCGGCCGGAGAGGTTTGGGAGGACTTGTTCGGTTATGACAAACCGTCTCCCTGGTCGTCAGACATGAAGACGGTGACCCTCACGCCTGCTGCTACGCATACCGATGGGTTTTTCTTTGCAGTGATGGAGCGCGCAAATTCCTAAGTAGATATTAAAGTGTGTAAAAACGCACACTTCGAACATCCGGCATTTGTAATAGTGCAAATGCGAACAGTAATAGCGAAAAAACCATGAACGAGTTTCTCATCGAATTTTGGGCGGATTTTTCCGATTCGAAAAATTATGTGGGGCACGTGGCCTACGTATTGCTGATCGTATCAATGATGATGCGCAATATGAACTGGCTTCGCTTTTTCGCGATCATGGCAGGTTCGATCTCGGCATTTTTCTATTTCACGATTGGCGATTTTGTCTCGATGTTTTGGGAGAGCATGTTCACTCTCGTAAATCTGGGCCAATACTTGCTGCTTCAGATTGAGAACCGCCGCGGCAAGTTTTCTGAAGAAGAGGCAATGTTCATCAAAACCTGTCTCCCGGATATTGAGCGCGCGCATGCACGACGGCTGGTCCAGTTGGGCGCATGGACAGAGGTGCAAGCGGATGTGGTTTTGATCACGCAGGATACCTGTCCGCCGGAGTTAAAATTCATTGTGCATGGTGAAGCCATGGTCGAACGCGATGGCAGGGTCATCGGAAAAGTTAACAAAGGCGATTTTCTGGGTGAAATGAGTTACCTCACAGGACAAGAAGCAACAGCTTCCGTGAAAACTTCCGAGCCGACGCGATTTTTGGCGTTTGATAGAAAAGTCCTCCGGGCCCATCTTGGGAAAAACCCTGAGGTCCGTCACGCGCTTGAAGCCAGTTTCAATCGAAACCTTGTTTCCAAACTGGCAAAAACCAACGAGCAAAGCCTGTCCGTGACAAACGCTTGAATTCCCGGTGGGATAAGCGTTCTAAATCTTGCGCCGTGTGACGAAGCAACGTAAAGCCTTGTCATGAAAACGCCTTCCCAATCCTTGCTCATTATCGATTTCGGTTCACAGGTAACGCAGTTGATCGCGAGACGGTTACGTGAACTCAATGTGTATTGCGAGATCCATCCCTTCCAAAATGTGACGGAAGAATTTTTGGAAGCCTTCGCACCCAAAGCGATTATCTTTTCCGGTGGGCCTGCATCAGTCTTTGATGACGGCGCTCCCATGCCGCCACAGGCTGCGTTTGATTATGGTGTTCCTGTTCTAGGCATTTGTTACGGCCAGCAAGTGATGATGCATTGCCTCGGAGGTCACGTGGAACGGGGCAAAGGCACCGCAGAATTTGGCCGAGCCTATGTCACACCACAAGACCATTCTTTGCCGCTATTGGACGGTTGGTTCGCCGAGGGCGATGAGCAAGTCTGGATGAGCCATGGCGATCATGTGTCTGCGATTGCTCCCGGCTTTGAAGTATTCGGTACCTCGCCCAATGCACCGTTTGCGATCACCGCCGATACCAAGAGAAATTTTTACGCAGTCCAGTTTCACCCGGAAGTCCATCACACGCCCAACGGCAAGAAGCTCTACGAAAACTTCGTGAAACTCGCAGGCTTCACTGGTGATTGGTCCATGGCTGCTTACCGTGAGCAGGCGGTGCAAGCAATACGGGATCAGGTCGGCGACAAACGTGTGATCTGTGGGTTGTCAGGTGGCGTGGACTCGTCCGTTGCTGCACTTTTGATCCAAGAAGCGATCGGCGAACAACTGACTTGTATTCTTGTTGACCATGGGTTGATGCGTCTCAACGAAGCGAATGATGTGGTGAACATGTTCCGTGAACACTACAACATCCCGCTTGTGCATGTGGACGCCTCAGACATGTTCATCGATGCGCTGGAAGGCGAGGCTGACCCGGAAACCAAGCGCAAGACCATTGGGAAACTCTTCATTGATGTCTTCGAGGAGGAGGCGAAAAGGCTTGGAGGCGCTGATTTCCTTGCGCAAGGTACCCTTTATCCGGACGTGATTGAAAGCGTATCGTTCACTGGTGGTCCGTCGGTCACGATTAAAAGTCATCACAATGTGGGTGGTTTGCCTGAACGCATGAACATGCAACTTGTGGAACCCCTACGCGAACTGTTCAAAGACGAAGTGAGGGATTTAGGCCGCGAACTCGGATTGCCGGACCAGTTTGTAGGCCGTCATCCTTTCCCGGGGCCGGGGCTTGCAATCCGTTGTCCGGGCGGCATCACGCGCGACAAGCTGGAGATTTTGCGCCAGGCCGACGCGATTTATCTCGAGGAGATACGCAACGCAGGCCTCTATGATGAGATTTGGCAAGCGTTTGCCGTGCTTTTGCCGGTTCAGACGGTTGGTGTGATGGGTGATGGCCGCACTTACGAGTTTGTGTGCGCATTGCGGGCGGTCACGTCGGTCGATGGGATGACTGCGGATTTTTACCCCTATGACATGAAATTTCTCGGGAAAGCTGCAACGCGGATCATCAATGAAGTGCGTGGGATCAACCGCGTGGTCTATGACGTGACAAGCAAACCGCCCGGTACGATTGAGTGGGAGTGACGTCAGCGCCCTAAACTCTTTTCTTCACTTTTCCACTTTGCAGGATAAGTGGAATATGCGCGCCTTGTTCCGTCAAAAGACTAAGGTCTTCGAGCGGGTTGCCATCCACCACAATTAAATCTGCCAACGCACCTGGCGTGATCTCTCCAATCTCACCTTCCATGCGCAGAACCTTTGCCGCATCCAGTGTCGCTGAAAGGATTACTGCGTCTGCGGGAAGTGATCGGCCGCGCAGTGTAAACTCTCCTGATTGATGCGGATGCATGCCGCCGAGCAAGTCAGAACCATAGCCCATGGTGATCCCAGCCTTATGCATTTTTGACAGCCGTTCGAGACCGGCTTCACGCACGTCTTCGATTTTGGCAACTGAGACCGGAGGTAATCCGTAATCGGCACCTTCGATTGCCAGGCGGTCATACGTAATATTGGTCGGGACAACAAATTGGCCTTCTTTGGCAATACGGGCAATCGTGTCATCGCTCATCAGGTTGCCATGTTCCACGCACTCAATTCCCGCATCGAGTGCGCGCACGATTGTTGTATCATCGTAAAGATGCGCTGCCACATAGGTGCCGGAGCCCTTTGCTACTTCGACGATTGCTTCTAGCTCCGCAACGGTGAAACCGAAAAAGCCAACGGGATCGGTGGGCGAGGATACGCCGCCATCGGCCATGACCTTGATAAAATTTGCCCCACATTTGATTTCGTCGCGCGCGGCCTTGATGACTTCATCAACGCCATCACAAACCCGACCCAACGCACCTAGTTTGTGCAGATAGGGTTCCATTGTCCGGTTGTGGTATGGCCCGCGCTGATCGCTGTGACCGCCGGTCTGTGATAGTGCCTTTCCGCAAATCACAAGTCGCGGCGCGTCAATCAATCCATCTTCAACCGCCATTTGTAGACCACGGTCGGCGCCCGCGAGATCGCGCACCGTTGTGAAACCACGCATTAACATGCCATGCATGATTTCGGCGGATTTGAGTGCAACCCATGAGTTTGGTAGTTCGGCATTGAGAGCCATGTTGGCAGTCGTCGCCAGCACATGCACGTGGCAATCAATAAGACCGGGCATAACGAACCCGTTTTTCAGGTCAATCGTTTCTTCAGCTTTGAAAGAAACATCGGAACCCACCTCCACAAATCGGTCTTGCTCAATCGCAATATTAACCGGATCGCCCGGCTCGGACTGAGTGCCATCCACTATCCGGGCATTTTTGATTAGAAACGATGTCATGAGGTGATCCTATTCTCAAAGCTCAGCTTACTTGCTTTGAAAATAGAGTGCCTTGATCTGTATGGTGCGATCAAGGGGATTGGGCCCACATTTGTGGAGGAACAAAAAGTCTGCTTAGAGCTTCACAAACACGAGCTCTGAAATATTCCCGTGGTTATAGACCCAGGCTTCGCGATCTCCCTTAGCAATCCGCTGGTCGGGTGGACAGATTTCCGGATTGAGATCGGCGATATCCAAAAGAACATCATCCATTTCAGCAGCGAACTGATCGGCTGCCTTTTCGTCGTTCAAGTCCTGCAAACGGTCGTGGCTTTCATCATTGCTGATGTCCATCGCGCGTACTCCTTACGAATCGCTCTGCTACGTCGGAGTGTGCGGAAATTGTGTAAGCAGTTCGTTAATCAGAACTGATCAAAACGTTAATGGCGTCG
>CAWUJX010000151.1:0-6472 GCA_963922635.1 uncultured Hyphomicrobiales bacterium
AAAACCACCGGAAGCCCCCGCTCCCACTTGGCGCTTCTCAAGCACGATAACGCGTTCTCCACGCTTGATGACATGACGCGCAGCCCAAAGGCCGAGCACACCCGCACCGATGATTGCTGTGTCAAAGGTCATGTGCTACCAACAAAAAAATTAAGTGGGTACAATAATGAAAACATTTCAGATACTTATCAGATGTATTACTTTAGGGTTATTAGTTTCCGCCTGCCAAAGCAGAGGTAATGACATTTCCGGGTTAGAGTCAGCAGTAGCAAACCCCAACAGCGAATTGGGAGTTGCTGTACTGAGTTATACCGTCAATAACAGAAACTGCGAAGCGAAGGTTCTAGTTGAGGGTGTGACCCGCGCAGGCACCCAACACAGCGAACAAATCTGGAGTGGTATTGGCGCTACGTTTTCGCCGCGAAAATACATGTTGGCTAAACTTCCTGCTGGTGACTACAAAATTAAAAAAATTGATTGCCCCGGAGTTTACAAAGTTGCCGGTCTATTACCTCTAGCTAGATTTTCCATTGCATCGGGAACGGTAAATAATCTGCACGTTCTGGAAATCAATCAAACTTCTTCTGCTGGAAATAGGTCAGGAATTTCTAAGAAAGTTCGCCCTTTCAAAAAATCTGAACTATCCAGCTTTAAGGCGAGGCATCCAAAACTTCATGAAACAATGATTGATAATCCAATGAGTGTGAATCTTCAGCAAGAAGATCTCGACAAGGTAAAAAAGCTGATAGATGATGTCATTGCTAAGAAGAATGCAAACGAACCAATACCTCAATGATTCTTTTCTTGGCGTTTTGATTCAATTGGCTAAATGCAAAAAAAATGATTGAGTGGCGCGACGATAACCTGCCCGTCTCAACACGTTTTGATGACCCATATTATTCAAAGGAAAACGGGCGCGCTGAAACAGATCACGTGTTCATAAAAGGCAATCGCTTACACGAGCGCTGGCCGGACATGCAGCATTGCACAATCGCCGAATTGGGCTTTGGAACCGGGCTGAATTTCCTTGAAGCCGTACGGCAATGGCAAGCATTCAGCCCCAAAGATGCGACCCTACATTTCATCTCGTTTGAACAGTTCCCACTTCCACGCGAAGATATATCCCGCGCCGTGTCATATTGGCCGGAACTCGAACCGCTGAGTGTTAACTTGCTGGATATTTGGCAGTCGGGAAACCTGATTGAAGTGGCATTCACCGAAAATATCCGCCTCACCGTTCACATCGGCGATGCAAATAAACTCCTTCCTGATCTGGATTTCAAAGCGGATGCATGGTTTCTCGACGGATTTTCTCCCGCAAAAAACCCTGAATTATGGAATGACGAATTGATGGCTTGTGTGGGCAAAAGAACCGTCGGTGACGGGACATTCGCCACCTATACCGCAGCGGGCTTCGTGAAACGCAATCTGCAAGCAGTCGGCTTCGAAGTGCAGAAAATCGGAGGCTTTGGGACAAAACGCGATATGCTTGTGGGGCAAATGCGAAACGACATTGATGTCGCTTAGAGATATTAAGGCCGGTTTTCCGATCTGACATTCTGACCAACAGAAGTCGGCAATGGAGAACTCCGATGAGCGCACCTTTCAGAAAAGAACTTGAAAAAGCCGCCCTCCCCATCGAACAGGCAAGCGGCATACCAAACTGGTTCTACACCTCCCCCGAGGCGATCATGGAAGAAAAACGCAAGGTTTTCGCAAAGGGGTGGATCGGCATCGGCTTTGCAAAGGATGTGCCGGAACCGGGCGACGTCAAGCCCGTAGAATTCTTGGGCGATCCATTCATCATTTCCCATGGCCGCGATGGTACCGTCCGCGTCTTTCACAATGCCTGCCGTCACCGCGGTGTAAAGCTCGTTCAAGAGGCAGGCAAGACAACCGGCCTCCTTCGTTGCCCGTATCACGCCTGGTGTTATTCAACGGAAGGTGCGTTGAAGCAGACCCCTCATGTGGGCGGTCCGGGCATCCACGAACATCCGAATATCGATAAATCTGAACTGGGCCTCATTGAAGTGCGCAGCCACACCTATCTGGATGTGGTATTTGTAAACATCTCCAACGACGCCGCTCCGTTTGAAGAACACTTTGCCGGGGCTTTGGAGCGATGGAAGGAATATGACAAACCCGTTTATCACGGCGGGGAAGATTCCTCATTCAGCCTCGATGTGAAGACCAATTGGAAGCTGGCGGTGGAAAACTACTGCGAGTCCTATCACCTCCCGTTTATCCATCCAGGCCTCAATGAAGTGTCGAAACTGGAAGACCATGCGAACATCCTCAGCGACGGCCCCTACTCAGGGCAGCTGACCAAGGCATTCACGGAATATTCCGACGAAAACGGCCGAACATTCGCGTCTTTCGAAGGATTATCCGAACGGTGGGACACAGAGGCGGAATACATTTCGTTTTATCCCAACGTTTTAATGGGCGTTCATAAAGATCATACATTCGGGATCATTCTCGAACCGAAAGCCGAGAACCGAACTGTCGAGCATATCGAGCTTTACTACGCCTCTGAGGAAATGCGCGATAATGCCTGGGCAGAGATGCGCAAAGGCAATGCAGCCTTCTGGAAAGAAGTCTTCACCGAGGACGTGGGGGTTGTGGAAGCCATGCAAAGTGGACGTCACGCGGATGGTTTTGATGGCGGACACTTTTCACCCGTCATGGATGAAGCAACACATCACTTTCACCAGTGGATGGCAGGGCATTTTTTAGCTTAGCTTAAATGGAGAGCCGTCTCCAATGTGTTCAAGACCAAAGGGGAGATATCGGTTCTGTGCGGCAAGTCATTGACATAAATCCATTTCGCATGTGCGACATCAGTATCGGCGATTTTTAAGTTAGGTGAACTTTCCAACTTGGCATGGCAGCACAAAGCATGGTGTGCAAGCTGCTCGCGTTTGCCTTCTTGCTCAAATGAAAAAATAAAGTCTGTTGCAAACCAATCCGAAGTGGGAGAAGCACTCACACCTAACTCTTCATGAAACTCTCTAGCCAACGTCTGACATCGATTTTCATCAGCCACAGGAGCGCCACCAGGTAAATCAAACATCCCTGTGTAAGGTCCTCTTGATTTTTGAACCAACAGAAGACGTCCAGTCTCAATCACATATCCATAAATCCCATAGTGGGAAATCATGTCTCAGGCTGCGTTTCGATCATACTTTTGCGCTGCGAAAACGTCTCAAGCATTTGGGTGAGCACCGGACGCCTTTCTCGCCAATCAAAACCACCATGGCGAAAATCAAGATATGACAGGGCAGACGCGATGGAAATTGAGCCCACGTGAATGTCTTGGATCCGACCGCCACGCCAGGTCTCTGCCACATCGAGGGCTTGGGTAATTTTCAGGAACTGGCCGTTAATCCAATCTTCAAACTGTTTTTCTTCCGGACGCAATGCCTGCTCATAACGGATAGCAACCGCAGCTTCCATAATCCCATCGCCAATCGATTGCGCCACAAGAACATTAAATCGGTCTTCGCCTTCCAGCGGGATCATCTTCGGCCCATCGTGCAGCCCGTCAAGATACTCGGAAATCACGCGGCTATCGAAAATGGAAACCCCTTCGTCTGTAACCAGAGTCGGGATTTTTCCAAGTGGATTATCTTTAGCAAGATCATGATTGGGGTTGAGCGCCGTCGTGGCCGCATCCACCAAATCCATTTGATCAATCAGCCCGGTCTCATGGGCAAGCATCAAAACTTTACGCACAAAAGGCGAAGCGGGAGAGTACCAGAGTTTCATCGGGGAATACCTGTGTATGGAGCAATGCTACACTGAACCGTGAAATAAGAAGTGCCGCAAGTGCTAATGGGCACAATTGTCAGACAATTGCTGGTATCGTGTGTGGGTTGATAGCCCGGCACTTGCGGCGATGGTCGGGTTGTGTGGGTTGTGGGACCCGACCAACTCTATATTTAGCGGATTAGACTAAAGGCTGCTACAATTTTTTACCTTACGCACCGTTTTTTTCATAAAATGAGACTCCGATGCTCATGTTATCTAGTTTCGAATAGAGTTACCATTCCTCAACAGCTGTGAAATCCGTTCGTGGGTTTTGTCAGTTTGAGCAAGCTCGATGAAGCTAGCCCGTTCCCGGGCATACATATCGCGCTCGCTCGCCTGTTCTTTGGCGGCTCCCTCACCACCAGTCATGATTTTGGCGATGGCTGTCGCCACGGTGACATCATGATCGAAGAACCAGCCTTTTGCGTGACCTTCTTCAAGAAACTTGACCATTTCCGCATGGGCTTCTCCACCTGCAAGCATGAACTCCGGCTTTTGACGCGGTTTATACCCGTTTGACATGGCGGCCAAGGCAGCCTTCGCACCCTCGATCAACCGATCCCGGTTCATAACCTGTGTGTCGCGTCCTTCCACAAAATACTGCATCGGCGCAGCTTCATCTGGGGACGTAGCGGTCAAACCATAGCCAACCTGATCAAACGTTTTGCGCGCGGCCTTCGCCCAATCGCCTGTGGCCTGATACCAGCGCAGATATGTCTCTTTGACGCCTCCGCCGCCGGGCACCACACCCACCGTTGCTTCAACAAGACCAAAGACAGAATTGGTATGGGCGACCACTTTATCGCAATGGGCAAGAACCTCATACCCGCCACCGATCGCCAAACCGGATGGCGCGCCAACCACCGGCGCTTCACAATAGAGAAGCGCTTCCACCGCCATCTGAAAACGGTAAAGGAATTGATCGATCCCATCCCAGTCTTTCGCTTCAATCATTTCGAGGAAGCGCTCAAGGTTCACACCGGCAGAAAAATGCTGGGCATCGTTATGAACAATGATACCCGGACCGGGATCATTTGCCGCCTCGTGCACAATCGCCATGCAATCATCATCAAGCGCATTGGCTTTGGTGTGGAACTCAATGAGACGAATGCCGCCATCCAGATGAAACAGGCTTGCGCCTGCATTCTCTGAAACCGGTTCCATGGTCCGGCGTGTCATGTGGAAACGAACCACACCATCCGGCAGGTCTACGGGATGAAGGTCACCATCCCAGTGGCTGACCATCAATGTGTCGCCCTGAGGTTCGTAAAAAGGCTTGCCTGCATTGTTTCGCAGGAACTCCGGTACGTGCCAGCCTTCAGCCTCCAACCGCTCCACAAATTTACCGGAGCCGATCGTGTCAATCATTTCGAACGGACCTTGGATCCAGTTATATCCAAGCTTCATGGCATCATCGATGTCTTGCGGTGAGTGCGTCACATCCGGCACAAGGCTGGCGGAATAGGTGAGGATGCGCGCAAGAACCCGCCACGCAAATGTAGAAAGCTTGTCGTCCCCTTCAAGAAGAACGTTGATGCCCTCTTTCTCGCCCCTCACCGCGATTTCCGGCAATTCGCGATTGCGCGGACGCCACGAATTGGATTGGAGGTCCCAGGCTTCGCGCTTGCCGTCCACTTCCCGGTAGAAACCTTCGCCGGACTTGTTGCCTCGATAACCGCGGGCCACATGATCATTCACGACCTTGTTCTCGCCGCCCACTTCATGAAATGGATCCCCCTGCTCCAGAATTGAGTTGAGCGAACGCACCACATCGCCCATCAAATCAAGACCGATCAGATCGTAAAGCCCAAAAGCACCTGTCTTCGGAATGCCCATAGGACGACCGAAAATTGCATCCGCTTGTTCGATATCCAACCCAAGTTCCACTGCCTCATGGACAGCAGCCTGTAGTGCGAAGACGCCCACACGATTGCCGAGAAAACCGGGTGTATCCGCACAATTTACAACGCCCTTGCCAAGCATTCGGTCGTTGAAATCATGCAGCACCGCAATCACATCATCCCGCGTTTCTTCGCCTTTGACCAGTTCCAGCAAACGCATGTAGCGAACGGGATTGAAGAAGTGGGTGATGCAGAACCGTTCTTTGAAATCTTGCGGCGCATCTTCCACCAGCAATTTAATTGGGATCGTAGATGTATTTGAGGAAACCAGTGTCGTCGGCTTGAGATGCGGCATCAGGTTTGCATAAAGCTGCTTTTTGATGTCGAGACGCTCCACGATTGCCTCACAAATCCAGTCACACTGGCCAGCGGCTGCAAGATCATCTTCGATATTGCCAACCGAAATGCGCTCGATATTGTCTTTGCGCATGAGCAGTGGCGGATCCGATTTCTTGATCCTGTCAATCGAACCATTGGCAACCGCATTCGCATCACCTTCAGTTTTGATATCCAGAAGCAATACTTCATAGCCCGCATTCGCGCATTGCGCGGCAATGCCAGCCCCCATGGTACCGCCGCCGATTACGCATATTTTTTGGATGTCGGAAATAGTGATAGTTGTCATATTGCTTTATCCATTAGCTCTTGGAATTTCGTTGATTAGTTCGAGAATTCTTTCTGGGAACAGAGTATCCTGCGTGTGTTCCAATTCTGATGGCGGCCACCAGCGATGTTCTTTCATGCAATCCAGTTCCTGCGCG
>CAWUJX010000152.1:0-6425 GCA_963922635.1 uncultured Hyphomicrobiales bacterium
AGTGTCCAAACATTTTCGTGGGCATCTGAAGCCACCTTTCAATGCAAATGCGCGTGCCGCAAGCGGCCTTACTCCCCTTTTCTATCGCAGGCTCTCACCCCTCGGTAATTGAGGTTTTCATCGCCATATGGAGTGATGAAAATAAATTATTAACCATAATATATGACCGTGGCCCTATTCGATTTTGGGGTCATCATGCAAATAACAAACATTCGCGAACCGGCCAGTTTTGGCAAGAGGACGACGAGACCATCAATCATCGTCACCCATAACGGTACCAGCAAGCAATTTAGCATCAGCCCTGTGTGGCTATCTATTTGTGCCAGCCTCGCCCTTGTTTTTATGGTTGGTTATTTCAGTGCCACGGCTTACCTGATTTTTCGTGATGATCTGATTTCGGCCTCCTATGCACAGAAGGCCCGGATGAAGCATGAATACGAAGACCGGATTGCTGCGTTACGCTCGAAACTCGATCATGTGACATCGCGACAACTTCTCGACCAGCAAGCAATAGAAACACAGGTCCAGCAACTTCTGGCCCGGCAACAAAAAATCGGCGATCGGACCAATTCACTTAACTCTCTGCTGAAAAAAGCCGAAGCAAAGGGACTTGGTAGCAATGCTCGTACAGGCAACATCCCGGTGCCGCGCATCAACCCTGCAAAATCGGAAGAAAGCACAGACAGTCTTACCACAGGAAGCATTAACCCGGACCGTGGCACGCAAATAGCATCCGTATTTTCATTACGTGGCGGTCTTGGCGTTCAATCCGAGGCAACACTCAAAACAAACCCCCACGCCAATCAGTTCACGCACAAATTGTTCGGCGATATTGCGAAAGCCATCACCGAAATTGATGCCAGCCAGAAAAATCGGGTGGACAGCATTCGCATGGCTGCCGAACAACGCACCGAGAAAATCACATCACGGCTAAAATCTCTGGGTGTTTCCCTGAACCCGCCCGCCACATCAAACGTCGGTGGGCCGTTCGTGCCGCTTGAGCGAAACATGCCCTTCGATATTTACCTCGATGCGCTTGAAACCTCCCTGCAACGCTATGAATACGCGTCAAAGAAGGTGAAGTCGTTGCCCCTTGGCACACCGGTAAAGACTCCGGTCGTATCAAGCCATTTCGGCACACGTGTGGACCCATTTAATGGCCGCGTTGCGATGCATAGCGGTATCGATTTCAAGGCACCGACGGGGACGCCTGTGATGGCATCGGGCGCCGGCAAGGTTATCAAAGCCGGACGCTCCGGCGGTTACGGCAAGGTCGTAACCATCCGCCATCCGAGCGGGTTTACAACCCGTTATGCTCATTTGAGTAGTATCCTTGTAAAGGAAGGACAGCGGGTGAAACTGGGGCAGAAAATCGGGAAAATCGGTTCAACCGGGAGAAGCACAGGGCCGCACCTTCATTATGAAGTGCGCTCCAATGGTTCAGCACGGAACCCTTCCAAATATCTGAAAGTCGGTCGTCAGGTTTCAGACCTCATCTAGTGATCTTACCGCAATGGCTTTTTTCACCAGACGCTAGTCCAGATCTTCCACTTCCGCGCCTTCGCTACCCGTCACCTGATGCGCAAGGGCCGCTTCCATGAACGGGTTCAATGCACCGTCCAAAACACTATCCGGTGACGTTGATTCCACGCCGGTTCTTAAGTCTTTTACCAATTGATAGGGCTGCAGGACATAGGATCGGATCTGGTGACCCCAACCAATATCAGTCTTTGAATCATGCGCTTCCTGGATGGATTCCTGACGCTTTTTCATCTCGATGTCGTAAAGCCGCGCGCGCAGGGCTTTCATCGCATTGGCGCGGTTTTGGTGCTGTGATTTTTCCGAAGAGGTAACGACAACACCCGTCGGCAAGTGGGTAATCCTGACCGCCGAATCCGTCGTATTCACATGCTGACCACCCGCGCCGGACGAGCGGTAGGTATCAATGCGAATATCGCTATCGGGAATATCAATTTCCACTGTATCGTCGATTTCCGGATACACCCATACGGATGAAAATGAAGTGTGCCTGCGCGCATTACTATCGTAGGGCGATATGCGTACGAGGCGATGCACGCCTGATTCTGTTTTTGCCCAACCATAAGCATTGTCGCCACGGATCATGATAGAGGCATTCTTGATCCCGGCTTCTTCGCCCGATGTGCTCGATTGAACTTCCACCTTGAAACCGTTCTGTTCGGCCCAGCGCACATACATGCGCAGCAACATACTGGCCCAATCCTGGCTTTCAGTGCCCCCTGCTCCCGCGTTCACTTCAAGGAAGCAATTTGCCCCGTCCATTTCGCCCGAAAGCAAGGCAGCGACCTGCCGCTTGCCCATTTCCGCTTGCATTTTCGCAAGCGCTGCTTCGGCCTCCGCGACGATTGCTTCATCACCTTCTTCCAGCCCAAGTTCTATGAGGCCGGTATGGTCTTCCAGCTCCGCTTCAATGTCTTTGATTGTGTTTACAGACGTTTCCAAATGCTGGCGTTCGCGCATGAGTTTTTGCGCGACACTCGGGTCGTTCCAAAGGTCAGGATCTTCTGATTTGGCATTCAGTTCATCAAGGCGTTTAAGGGAAACATCCCAGTCAAAGATGCCTCCTCAGCAGACTAACGGCCTGCTTGATATCAGTCACAATGGCTTGCGTCTCTGCGCGCATATTTCACCTATAGAGGACACGTTAAATCGAGCAGAAACATAGGCTTGGCAAGGCTGCAAGTAAAGCACTCACCGCTGATTTCGCCCGGAATTACTGAGGATATCAAGCGATGATCGGTGGCTTAGTAGAGGCCACCTGTACCCAGCGTGACAGCGCGGTTCGCGGATGGTGAGATGTTCGGATTTCCGGAAAGGAGATCATCAGCAAAGCCGATCACTGAATAGCGATCCGGAGGCGATGTGCCGGGCTTAAACGCTTCCATAATAACGCCGTCACCGCCAGCACTCGCCAACAGGCCGGTTTTACGATTGATGGGGATAAGCTTGAGACCGCGCGGAACCCGAAAATCAGCAATGGTTTTTTCACCAACCACGGATTTCATGAAATCCGTAAATATCGGAGCGGCCAGCCCGCCACCGGTATTGCCCTTCCCCATCGGACGCGGCGTATCGAAACCAATGTAAACCCCAGTCACCAGATCTGGCGTGTAGCCCACAAACCATGCGTCTTTCTCGTCGTTCGTGGTACCGGTCTTACCCGCAACCGGCACGCCAACCTCTTTAACGACCGGTGCAGTACCCCGCTTCACCACGCCTTCCATCATGGAAGTGATCTGGTAAGCAGTCATCGGGTCAAGAACCTGCTCACGGTCATCTTCCAGTTCCGGCTCCTGCTGACCGCGCCATGTTTGCGCATTACAATCAACACACACGCGCTCTTCATGCTTGAAGATCGTCTTGCCGTACCGATCCTGAATACGGTCAATCAAAGATGGTTTGATCGAGCGACCACCATTTGCGAGTACGGAATATGCCGCAGTCATCCGCATTACCGTCGTTTCACCCGAACCAAGTGACATCGACAGAACCGGCGTCATTTTATCGTAAATTCCAAACCGTTCGGCATATTCGGCCACAAGCGGCATGCCCATATCTTTCGCCAGGCGAACAGTCATCAGATTGCGGGACTTTTCAATACCGAGGCGCAATGTGGAGGGTCCGGCAAATTTACCGCCGTAGTTTTTCGGCTCCCATATCCCGAGCTGGTTACCCTGATCGACCCGGATAGGACCATCAAGCACAACGGAAGAAGGCGTATAGCCATTGTCCAATGCTGCTGCATACACAAATGGCTTAAACGAAGAACCCGGTTGACGGTAAGCCTGTGTTGCCCGGTTAAACTGTGATTCGGAGAAAGAGAAACCACCCGCCATGGCTAGAACGCGCCCGGTATAGGGGTCCATGGCAACGATTGCGCCGGAAACTTGAGGTTTTTGACGCAACCGGAAGTCTGTGGTGGTTGCGAGGTCTTCACCCAACGGCTCCACAAAAATCACGTCACCGACCGAGAGCACCTGATCCACTGATTTGAACGTCTGAAGCTTGTCATCTTTGAAAGCCCGTAATGCCCAATCCATATTTTCCAATTGGATTGTTCCGGTGCGCCGTTTGTTTTCAAGCTTGCCGGAGGCCAGTGTTTTGGGCTGGATACCAATGGTGGCTGAATTGGCATCGGTCGCCAAAACAACTGCCAATTGCCATTCGGGCACATCTGTGAGTGCGCCAATTTCGCCGATTGATGCGCCCCAATCATCGCCCAATTCGACCGTCTTGAACGGCCCGCGGTAACCGCGTTTCTTGTCGTAATTGATCAAACCGTATTGAAGCGCCTTACGGGCTTTCACCTGAAGTTCGGGATCAAGCGTTGTACGGATGGAAAGACCGCCCTCATAGAGAGCATCTTCGCCGTAACGATCAACAACCTCTCGACGCACTTCTTCCGAGAAATACTCCGAGGCAAACAGATAGCTCGAACGGCGACGGGGATTTACGCCAAGCGTTTTAGCCTTCGCTTCCTCAGCCTCCTGCGTCGTGACGAACCCGTTATCTACCATGCGGTCGATAACCCAATTACGGCGCTCAATCGCTTTCTCAGTGTGCCTGTAGGGGTGATAATTGTTCGGCCCCTTTGGCAATGCCGCGAGGTATGCTGCTTCATGCAATTCGATTTCATTAACCGACTTGTCGAAATACGTCAGCGAAGCGCCTGCAACACCGTAGGCTCCAAGACCCAGAAAGATTTCGTTCAAATACAATTCGAGAATACGGTCTTTCGAATAGGCCTGCTCAATGCGCAGAGACAAAAGCGCTTCTTTGAGTTTCCGCTCGTATGACCGCTCATTGGTTAGAAGGAAGTTCTTCGCAACCTGCTGGGTGATCGTGGAGGCACCCACTGCACGACGGCCGGACCCAGCATTTTGCACGTTGGTAACAACCGCCCGGGCAATACCAGTCAGGTCAATGCCGGGATGTTTGTAGAAATTTTTGTCTTCGGCCGAAAGAAACGCCGCTTTGATCGTTTCCGGTATGGCTTGAATAGGCAGGTAAAGACGACGTTCTCTGGCATACTCGGCCATCAACGCACCGTCAGCCGCGTGAATGCGTGTTGTCACCGGCGGCTCATAGGCATTCAAGACCTCGTAGTCGGGAAGGTCTTTCGACATGTCGCTGATGTAAAGGGCAGCGCCTGCCACGACGATGATCGCGAGCAAGATGCCCATGCCGAACAAATATCCGAAAAGCCTAATGAGTATCATTGACTACCGTCACACATCGTAATGAATCACCCAATTATTATAGAACGGTACGCGCCACGTACCAGCCAAATTCACACAATGGCCGGAAATGCGGTGATATTGTGGTTTTGCAGTCACAGCGCTGACGCCTTTCGCAAGCCTTGTTATAATCGCGGTTCGAAAAACTCACCCACAGCTTCCGCCACTGCCTTCGCGGCTTTGTCATGCCACTTGTCGTCCTTTAGCAGCTTCTCGTCTTCAAGGTTCGACAGATAGCCGAGCTCCAGCAGAACACCTGGAACATCAGGTGCTTTAAGAACTCCGAACGCGGCTGACCGGATCGGGTTTTTGTTCATCCGTATTTCGCTCTGCAATTGGCCCACCAATACCCGGGAAAACTGCTTCGAAAGTGTTTTTGTTTCTCGCGTCGTCAGGTCGATCAAAATATCGGTAATGGCCTCTGTGTCGCTCACCTCCACAACCCCTGCCCTCAAATCGACGCTGTTTTCAGATTCGGCCAATTGTTCGGCTAACTTGTCGGATGCCTTTTTGGAAAGTGTGTAGACGGTAAATCCACGAATGGATCGGTCCTTGAACGAGTCCGCGTGGATGGAAATGAAAAGATCGGCTTTTTGCCGCCGATTGATCGCTAGCCGCTGTCGAAGGGTCAGAAACACATCATCATCGCGCGTTAAAACCACATCATAAGGGCCAGACGCTTTGATAAGATCTGACAATGTTTTGGAAAATCTCAGGACCACGTCTTTCTCAAGCGTTCCGATTTTTCCGACGGCACCGCTGTCAATTCCACCATGGCCGGGATCGATCACAACCGTGAACAGTCCCTGTTTTTTCTCAACCTTCCGTACCCGGTCTCCTTTTTGTGCGACAGTACCACTTTCACCGAGCACAAGTGTTTGGGCTTCCAGCAATGTGGCGAATCTCTCAGGCTCGGTGCGCTCCAGATCAAGCAGAAACCGATAGTAATCCTCATCAATCACTTTCTGCATGGACGCACGAACGATCTCAGCAGGCGCATTCAGCGTGATCACGATGCGAGAGCGTCCTTTGGATATTCGGCCCACTTTCACGTCTTCTATCAGGCCACGCGGTTGTAAAAGTGCCTCTGCTTCGAGCTTAAAATCCACCTCCTCAAGATCAATGATAATCCGATATGGGTTTTCGCCG
>CAWUJX010000153.1:0-6375 GCA_963922635.1 uncultured Hyphomicrobiales bacterium
CTGACCATGGCGACACTCGGTTCTTACGCTTCACTGGTTCGCGCAGGCTGGGTCATGATGCGTGAAGGCGTTGTCACAGCGTTTCCTTCCGCTGGCATGCCTGCTCTTGCGAAACTTGGCCATCGCTTTGCGGGCCTCATTGCCCGGCGACAGGCAAAAGACCGTAAACAATCTGAACGCATATCGATTGCGCTAAATAAGCTGGGGCCAAGCTGGGTGAAGCTTGGGCAATTTTTAGCCACAAGACCCGATGTGGTCGGGCAGGCAATGGCACGGGACCTTTCGCTTCTCCATGACCGTGTGGCGCCCTTTGATTTGGCAGTGGCCAAAAAGCGGGTTGAAGATTCGGTGGGCCGAAAGATTGATGAACTTTACTCGGAGTTTTCCGAACCAGTGGCCGCAGCGTCCATTGCGCAGGTCCACAAGGCGGTATTAGCCGATAGCGGCGAAACAGTTGCGGTGAAGGTTATGAGGCCCGGCATACGGGCGCGCTTCAAACGTGATCTCGATACGTTTTACGCGGCAAGCGGATTGATCGAAAGGTTCGTACCGGACGCACGACGCCTCAAACCAAATTCCGTGGTCGACACACTGGCGCAGTCAGCGCGCATTGAAATGGACTTACGGCTCGAAGCGGCAGCATTTTCGGAAATGGGCGAGAACATCGCCGATGATAAAGGCTTCCGTGTTCCCAAGGTGAACTGGGAATTGACGGGACGTGACTGCATCACGATGGATTGGGTTGACGGGATCAAACTCAGCGATGTCGATGCAATCAAAGAAGCCGGCCATGATCTCGAGGCTTTGTCGGTCGCCCTGATCCAATCATTCCTACGCCATTCTGTTCGCGACGGGTTTTTCCATGCAGACATGCATCCCGGCAATTTATTCGTAGCACCTGACGGTGACATCGTTGCTGTCGATATGGGGATCGCGGGAAGACTGGGAAAACGCGAACGCAGGTTCCTTGCGGAAATTCTCTATGGCTTTATCAAACGCGACTATCTGAAAGTCGCGCAGGTTCATTTCGATGCGGGTTATGTGCCAGCCCATCATGATGTGACCAGCTTTGCGCAAGCGATCCGCGCCATTGGTGAGCCCATCCACGGGCAATCCGCTGAAACGATTTCCATGGCAAAATTGCTCACGCTTCTCTTTGAAGTGACCGATCTGTTCGACATGGAGACACGGCCTGAACTGATCATGCTGCAAAAAACCATGGTAGTCGTGGAAGGCGTGGCGCGCACTCTCGACCCGGGGTTCAACATGTGGAAAACGGCCGAGCCAGTGGTGGGTTCGTGGATTGCGCGCAATCTCGGGCCCGTGGGAATGCTTGAAGATGCCAAGGAAGGCTTTGATGCGGCCCGCAGGCTCATTCATGTGCTGCCTGTGATGGCGGAGAAAGCGGAGCTGCTGTCAGTTGATATGGAAACCATGATCAAGAACGGAATGAAGCTTGATCCGGAAACCACCGAAGCAATCGGAAAAGCGGAAGCGCGCAACAACCGCCTCGGTCACTTAGGGGTTTGGGCGATTGCAGCGCTGGGTGCCTATTGGCTTTTCGTGAGTTGATCAGAAGTACGCTGCGAGAAACTCTTCATTCCCGCTTCAGCGCGACGATAGCACCAGCGGTCAAGATCATGGCGATCCCAATCCACGTGGTCGTTTCCGGCCAGTCCCCAAAAGCAACAAGGCCAACGATCACAGCGGCAACAATTTCCAGATAGACGAATGGCGCAAGCATCGCTGCGGGTGCAAACCGAAATGCCGAGATCGACAAACAATGGGAAAGGCTTTGGACAACGCCCACAATGGCAAACAGCCAGATGAAATCTGTAATGTTTCCGAAACCTGCCCAAAGGGCGAGCGGCGTGAGAACGACTGCACCCAACATGGCCTGATAAGCAAGCGCTGCCATGGGTGGGGCCTGTCGGGCTGCCATCCTCGTGGCAAGCATGTAGAATGCAAAAAGAATGCCCGCCAGAACAGCCCATAAGGTATTGGCATCAAAATTGGCCTCGGGCTGCAAAACAACGATTACACCGATGAAACCGCCAATTACTGCAAGGCCGACGGCGACGGTCAGGCGCTCAGCCAAAACAAAGGGAGCAAGGGCGGCAGCAACGAATGGCGCCACAAAAAATGCGGCCGTTGCATTCGCAAGCGGCACGGTTCGGATAGACAGGAAAAATACTGTCATTGAGCAGACCAGCAACAGGGTGCGTGCGGTCTGTGACCGGATACCGGGCGGCAGGAAAGCGGCCCTGCCGTGTAACTTAACAGCGATAGGTACAGCCACCAATGCCGCGGCCACGTAGGTTGCCCAGGCGATAGTAAAGACCGGAAGCGCATCGGTCATGTATTTGGCGATGCCATCGCGGATCGGGATAACGAACATCGCGGCAGCCATTAAAGCGAGGCCAAGGGCAACCCGGTCCGCAGGCAATTGGCCCTTGCTGGTTGTTTCGGTCATGCCGGAATACTTTCGAGCGACGTTTCTTAGAACACTGTTTTGAAGACCCCCATCAGAGCGGTAATTCCGTTGTGTCTTTGAGGTCTTCCATTACAAAACTTGCAGAAACCTCGCCAATCGGAACCTTCGAAATAAGCCGCTGGTAGAACGCATCATAGCTTTTGACATCCCGCACCCGGACGCGAAGGATATAATCAAGCTCGCCACTCATGCGATGCGCTCCAACAATTTCCGGCATGGACTGAACCGCTTTCCCGAACGTTTCCAACCAGCCTGGCTCATGGTCACGGGCCCGCACCAAAACATAGGCCATCAGATCGAGATCAACCAAGGTTGGGTCCACAAGCGCTACCTTGCGCCTGATCACACCATCAGTTTCAAGCCGCTTGACCCGGCGCCAGCACGCGTTGCGTGACAGCCCGATCTCATCGGCAAGCACATCAATCGATTTGGACGCGTCTTTTTGGATAAATCTCAATATCTTGAGATCATATTGATCAATCTCTTCCATGATTGAAATATTATCCCAAGGAATAGGGAAATTTCCAGTAGAATTTGGAATTTTTCTAAAATGCAATTGGCTAAGATGCCGGCACGGAGATTGTACATGAGAAATTTTCTATACCGAACCTTTGTTGAGCATCCACAGTCCGTGGATGAAACCTATTTCGAGCATTTCATTTTTGCGGCACGGTTTTCAGGAACGCTGTTCGTTGCAGCATTTGCCGCGCTGATCCATGCGATCATTCCGGCAGCTTGCAAACGCACGGCGAGCACGCGCATCGAAGTACTGCACCGACGCATGCACAATCGATAGATCCAAGCGGCCTGCAAGCACATCTGAACGTAACCGCAAGCGGTTGCGCTGCATGCCAACCGGTTCTATGTCTTCCGTATCGCAAACCGGGGATTTTCACCTTTGAAACAGAATGAACTTGGCCGCACCGGCATTATGGTCAGCGAGTTGTGCTTGGGCTCGATGACATGGGGTACGCAAAATACGGAAGCGGAGGGCCATCAACAGATAGACTACGCCCTCGATCACGGCATCAATTTCATTGATACGGCTGAAATGTATCCCACCACCCCTCTTTCCAAGGAAACGCAGGGAGATACGGAACGAGTTATCGGAAGCTGGATCGCCAACAACAAAAGCCGCCGCGATGAGGTGGTGATCGCTACGAAAGTTTCGGGTTCCGGTTATAAAAACGTGCGCGATGGTGCACCAATTTCTCCCGAGACCATTGAGGTTGCGCTCCATAACAGTCTCAAAAGCCTCCAGACCGATGTGATCGACCTCTACCAGTTGCATTGGCCAAACCGCGGCTCCTATCATTTTCGCCAACAATGGACCTATAATCCAACGGGACAAAACCGCGAGCAAACGCTTGAACATATGGAACAGGTGCTGGAGGCGCTGGATGGTCATATCAAAGCGGGAAAAATTCGTGCCGTCGGTTTATCAAACGAAAGCGCGTGGGGCTCTGCCCAATGGCTGCGACTGTCGGAGGAAAAAGGGTTGCCGCGCATGGCGAGCACTCAAAACGAGTATTCCCTCATGTGCAGAATTTATGATCTGGATATGGCGGAACTCAGCCATCATGAAGATATGGGATTACTCTCCTTTTCTCCGCTTGCCTGTGGTTTGCTCACCGGAAAATACATGGCGAGCAAAGGCGACGAGCGGCCCACAGGAAGCAGGGCCGATGTGTCAAACGCAAGCCTTGGCAACCGATGGAATGACACCACGCACGCGGCGGTCGCCGCGTATAAAGACGTGGCAGACCGGCATGGTTTAGACCTCACCCAAATGGCGCTCGCATGGTGCCTTACGAGACCGTTCATGACCTCTGTAATTTTTGGTGCGACCTCGATGGAGCAATTGGAAAATTCGGTAAAAGCTTCAGACCTTACCCTGAGCGACGAGGTGCTTGACGACATCACTGTGGTCTACCGGAAGTTTCCCGCGCCGTTTTAATGTCTCGCGAAACATCGCACAGCCTGAACACAATCGTGATCAGAAGCCGATCAAACGTTTCATTGCCTGATACCTTCCGCGCGCCATATGAATTCGCAGACCAATGCGCCTGACGGCGGGACATGAATGACCGTATTTCTAAAATCGCTAGTTACAAAAACGCCACCCCATGCATTGCCGCAAGACCTCGTTGAGCGTAATGCGCGGCGGATACTGGGCCCTAAGTTTTCCCAATTTGAGCGCATGGCCGCGAGCTTCAAAACCTCGGGCGTTGAGCGTCGGTTCTCTTTTGCTCCCATCGAATGGTTTGACGAACCGAAGGACTGGCCCGACCGAAACACGCTTTATTTGACCGAAGGGAAAGACCTGTTTCTAAAAGCTGCCCGCGACGCTCTGGATCAGGCAGAGGCGAAACCCGATGATGTTGATTGTGTGGTGACGGTTTCATCCACGGGCATCGCCACGCCAACCTTTGAAGCGCTTGCTGCCGAGGAACTTGGTTTTCGCCCGGACGTGATGCGTGTGCCCGTGTTTGGCTTGGGTTGCGCAGGCGGTGTGAGCGGCCTTTCCATCGCTCGACAATTGGCCCACGCCAATCCCGGATCAACCGTGCTTCTTGTGGTCATTGAAGCCTGCACCCTGTCGTTCAAATCGGATCGATTGAAGAAGGCGGATATTGTCTCAACCATTCTATTTGGGGATGGGGCGGCGGCTGCTGTCCTTGGTTCATCGCCCGGTAAAGACTTCTCGCTGGAGCTCAATTGCGGCTATCAGCACCAGTGGCCTGACACTCTGAACATTATGGGGTGGGATGTGGATGAGACCGGCCTCGGTGTGATTTTTGACCGATCCATCCCTGCTTTTGTGCAGGAGAATATGCAGGATGTAGTCAAGCAGGCTTTGGCGACGGCCGAAACCGAAAAAGATGCGGTTGCCCGTTTCGTTTTTCACCCCGGTGGCACCAAGGTGGTGGAAGCACTGGAAAATGTGCTGGAGATGTCTGATGGAACGCTCGATGCGGAACGCCACATTCTTCGCGACTTCGGCAATATGTCAGCGCCAACGGTCATGTTCGTTCTTCAGGAAGTCCTGAAACAGGGCCACGGCGGAACACTAATCGCGGGCGCATTGGGGCCAGGCTTTACAGCAAGCTTCATGCCCATGGAACTGATGTCATGAGTTGGACAATGGGTGCTATTTTGTTTCTGGGGTTTTTGATCGTCCAGCGGCTGAGCGAACTTGTGATTGCCAAGCGAAATACAGCCAAACTAATGGCACGGGGTGCGAGAGAGTATGGTGCCGGGCACTATCCGTTCATGGTCACCATGCACACGTGCTGGATTTTGGCTTTGGTCTTTTTTGGCATGGACCAACCCGTCAATGGTTTCTGGCTACTCTTGTTCGCGGGACTTCAGGGCTTACGCGTCTGGATTTTGCTAAGCCTTGGCGAGCGATGGACGACACGCATTATTGTGATCGATGAACCGCTGGTGTTGAAAGGCCCTTTCAAATATTTGCGCCACCCCAACTATGTTCTGGTGGTAGCGGAAATCTTTGTGGCACCCATGGTTCTTGGTCTTTGGGAAGTTGCGTTGGTCTTTACCGTGCTTAATGCGGCAATGCTCACTGTACGCATCAAGGAAGAAGAGAAGGCACTGGCGCACCTGCGTTAGTTTTCTTATCATTCACGCATGTTACGAATCATGCTCGTGCTTTTTTGTTGTGCTTTTTCACTGCCAGCTGCTGCCCAAGACACTCAGGAAGTTGAAAGAGAGTTTCAGGCCTGGTTGAAAAACGACCTATGGCCCGTGGCTCGGCGTCAGGGAATTTCAAGCAAAACGTTCAATGCGGCATTCAACGGCGTCAGCATCAATTGGAAGCTCCCTGACCTTGTTCTGCCCGGTCAAAAGCCCAAAGCCAATCG
>CAWUJX010000154.1:0-6369 GCA_963922635.1 uncultured Hyphomicrobiales bacterium
TATGTGCGTTCAGATTCTGCCAATGCGCTGCATGTTTTCCGAGCGATCGAGGAACACGTTGCCCGGCACAAACGCTTTGATTGTGTTGTCAAAACCTCGCCTTCAGTCGCGATCCATATCCTGAATTACAAACGTTCAGCGCTTATGGAGCTTGAGAGCCGATATGGCCTACAAATCCTGATTGAAGCCGATGCCTCGGTTCTGGGGCAGGATTTCAAAATTGAAAAAGGTGGGGCCGCCAGCGGTGACGCAGCACCCTCTCCTATCGGATATCAGAATGATGCCGGGCCCGATGACGATGAGGCTTCTTCCCACGATGAAGACAATGGCGGCCGCAAGAAACGCAGTCGCAATCGCCGCCGGAAAAACCAGGCTTCGGAAAGCGCTTCCGATGAGACATCCAGCGAAAATGCGTCTGACAACGCCGACGCTGACGCGAGCGATCAGGATGAAGATCAACCGCGGAAGAAACGTCGACGTGGCAAACGGGGTGGCAAAAAAGGGAAAGCTGCTCTCGGAGAGAATGATGAGGCTCCCGCTTCCGATGACGCGGAAGGCGCTGACGCTGAACCCAAAAAGACTGAAACTGTCGCGGAAGCTGGTGCTTTAACCGTCGACGACGCGGAAGCAAAGATCAAAAAGCCTAAGAGCCGCAGCACACGACGTCGCAAGGCACCGATCGCACCGAAGCCAGAACCGGTGGAGGAAACACCAGAAAACGCTGCAGCGACCGACGAAAGCGCAGAGCCGGCAGCTGGGCCTGAACCACGGAAGCCGCGTCGTCGGACAACACGACGTGTGCCGCAAAAAGCCGAGGACGCATCTTCTGATGAAGCTGAGGCCAACAACGGCGGTGATAGCTCAACTGAAAGCGATCAGACTGAAACACCGCAAAGCGAAGCATCGTCTGAACCCGATGAAACAAATGCCGAAGGCGCTGGTGAGAAGAGAAAGACCGGATGGTGGGGTCGCGGTGGCGGCTTCTTTTAGTCCGCTTCAGGTGCCACAAATGGAGGGCGGGTGAATGGAATTTGATCCGCCCCTCATAGAATGTCGGCTGGTCAAGCGCTACAAACGATTTCTGGCAGATGTAGAGCTACCGGACGGTGAGATCATCACCGTTCATTGCCCGAACTCCGGCTCAATGATGGGGCTGACTGAACCGGGAAACACAGCGTTCATTTCCGACAGCCAAAATCCGAAACGCAAACTCCGCCATACGCTCGAACTGGTTGAAGTAAACGGGGTCATGGTTGGCGTGAATACCAATAATCCGAACCGTTTGGCACAGGAGGCAATTGAAGCTCATCGGATCCCTGAACTTAACGGCTTTGATCGCCTGCGCCGCGAAGTGAAATACGGAGAGAATTCCCGGATCGACATCTTGCTTGAGACTAACGGTTCTCCGGACACATTTGTGGAAGTGAAAAACGTCCATTTCGTTCGCACCGCAGGGCTTCATGAGTTTCCGGACAGCGTTACCGCAAGAGGCGCAAAGCACCTTGATGAGATGGCACGGGAAGTGGAAAAAGGTAATCGCGCGGTGATGCTTTACGTCATCCAGCGAAGCGATGGCGACCGATTGAGATTGGCCGATGATCTTGACCCCAATTATGTGTCAGCGTTTCAAAGGGCCGCAGCTGCGGGGGTTGAAGCGTTGGCCATCCGATGCAAAGTCACACGTGATCGTATTGACGCTGTCGATATGATCCCGATAGACTATCCCTAATTCAAGAGGATCGTGCATATGACCGCCTACATTGAGGCCAATCAGGCCCAAATGAAAAACAATGGCTCGATCAAGCTTTATTCTGAAGCTGACTTCGATGGCATGCGGGCGGCATCACAGATCACGGCTCAGTGCCTCGATAAGTTATCGGAAATCATCGTTCCCGGCGTGACCACTCAAGAGATCGACGATTTTGTGAACGAGTTTGGCTTCGCAAATGACGCATTGCCGGCAACGCTCAATTATCGCGGGTTCACTAAATCCTGCTGCACTTCGATCAACCATGTGGTCTGCCACGGAATTCCCAATGATAAACCACTTCGCGAAGGTGACATCATCAATGTGGATGTGACCTATGTGGTCGATGGCTGGCACGGTGATTCAA
The DNA here is from genome assembly GCA_963922635.1 of uncultured Hyphomicrobiales bacterium. Lineage (GTDB taxonomy): Bacteria > Pseudomonadota > Alphaproteobacteria > Rhizobiales > Rhizobiaceae > JAALLB01. The sequence goes on from CAWUJX010000154.1 coordinate 2,115, forward strand.
GCCGTATGTATGCTGTGGGTAAGATCAAACGTGCTGCCGAGCGGCTTTTGGAAGTCACGTACAATGCACTTATGCTCGGCATTGAAGCGGCCAAGCCAGGCAATACAACGGGCCATATCGGAGAGGCGATCCAGACCTATGCCGAGGCGGAACGCTGCTCCGTTGTCCGCGAATTTTGCGGACATGGCGTGGGCAAGTTGTTTCACGACGCGCCCAACATTCTGCATTACGGTCGGGCCGGAGAAGGCGTTGAAATTCGCCCCGGCATGATATTCACGATAGAGCCTATGATCAATCTTGGCCGCCCGAGCGTTAAGGTCTTGTCCGATGGTTGGACTGCCGTCACGAGAGATCGTTCGTTGACTGCACAATATGAACATAGCATAGGCATAACGGAAAACGGATGTGAAATATTCACGGCATCGCCTGCCGGATATACGGTGCCGCCATATGTGTGAGGCTGGGTGAGACACACTGTCTAAAAGATCTACAGCTCTAGCCTAGACAATATAAATATCTAATTCTGCTGATATATCAATATTTTAAGTATTAATCAATAACTTCCCAGTTGATCGAAATCCAGTTACTTTGCCGATAAAATTTCACCACTACTACTAAAAGTTAAACAAAAATATTTGCACATTTCGAATCACCCGTGTTAGCGTTTCCTTAGGGTTAGAATTTGCTTAAATTCGTGTGGGGGATTGATGTCAAATATAACAACCGGCTTGGCCGAACGTTCAAGTGCGCCGAATTTTCTGAAAGGTCATCGACAACGGTTAAAATCCCGTTTTATCAAAAATGGCCCTGAAAACATATCTGACTATGAGTTATTAGAACTGGTACTGTTTCGGTCGATACCAAGAAAAGATACCAAACTGTTAGCCAAAGTCTTGATCACTGTTTTTGGCTCATTTGGCCAGGCAATAAATGCGCCCCCACATCGCTTGAAGGAAATCAATGGCATCGGCGACGCGACAATTACAGATTTTCAAGTTCTAAAAGCATCAGCTCGCATGATGCTTTCCGAAAATGTTCGGGAAAAAACGCTTCTCACGTCTTGGTCATCCGTGCTGGAGTATTGCAAAGCCGCGATGGCATTTGAGGAACGCGAGCAATTCAGAATTTTGTTCCTCGATAAGAAGAACAAATTGATCGCCGATGAAGTCCAGAACGAAGGCACGGTTGATCACACGCCTGTTTATCCTCGGGAAGTTGTGAAACGCGCGCTTGAATTGTCGGCCACCGCGATCATCCTGGTCCACAATCATCCTTCGGGCGACCCAACGCCATCAAAAGCGGATATTGATATGACCGTGAAGATAAATGAGATTGCCGGATCGCTGGGGATCATCGTCCATGATCATATCATTATCGGGCGCGACGGACATTTGAGCATGAAAGCGCAGCATTTGTTTTAGGCATCGGGCTTTTCGGTAGACACAAGGGATCTATTACCTTTCTAAGGAACCGTTGCCCATTTTGCGGATGAATTTGAAGCTTTAGTGGGTTAAAAGAACGAAGGGTAATTTTCCGGGGATTCGCCGCCTCCATGTTGAACGGATTTGGTTTGCACCGATTGGGATTGGTAGCGTTACGCAATCCCGTATTGGCATCATTGTTTTTGGTGCTGGTAACCGCGACAACGGCGTTTGGCCTGCTTCGTTTGGAATTTTCGGGTGAAAACATTGAAATCCTGCGGGATAGTTCGCAGGAACTCGCAAATTATGACGAATTGCTGGCCAATTTTCGCGATTTTAACAACGACGCCGTCGTTCTTATGCGGCTGGAAAATCTCGCTACGGTGGAAGGTATTGAGACATTCCGCGAGCTGAACTTTGAGTTTCAACTTGATGATCGCGTGGAAAGCATCCTCTCGATTTTTTCGCTGGTGAAATTTGGCGGGCCGGAAGAAGGTTGGCAATCAGCTCTTTCAGCTGAATTTGAATCAGATGAGCAGGTTCTTCAGGAACTCAAACAGCTCGCTATTGATATTCCCAGTTCGCAGTCTCTATTCAGCAAGAACTTCGATTCTGCTGTGATGGTTGTGTACACGAAAGCTTCGGCAATTGAAGATTCAAACGTCCGGGACACCATGCAGGGCCTTGCTGCGCTCGGCAAAGAGTTTGAAACGGATACGATAAAAATCAGTATCGCCGGACAACCGGCCATCCGTTCCGATCTTATCCGTTCAATAGCATCGGACATCGTATATCTGGCACCGATCGCGGTTTTGCTATGCGCCCTGCTCGCCTTCATTTTGTTCAGACAGCCACTCGCGATGGTTTTGTGCGCGCTTCCCTCCCTGCTTGCGATTATTTGGTTTTTGGGTGGTGCAGGCCTTACGGGAACCAGCCTGAATTTCCTGACGAATATCCTCCCCGTGCTGTTGATTGTGATCATCTTTGCAGACACTTTGCATCTTTATATCAAATGGCAATCCAAGGCAGCGAAATCTAAAGATCCCAATCAGGCAATGGAAGAGACGTTGTTGGAAGTTGGGCCCGCATGCGCAGTGTCGTCCATCACCACCGCCGCAGCTTTGCTGTCCCTGTGCCTGAGCGGGAACAATGGCCTCTATGAATTGGGAATTGTGGGCGCATTGGGCGTAATCGGCGGCTTCATCGCGATTATGGTCAGCCTGCCCGTGGCAACGTATTGGGGATTGAGATTTGGGTTCGCACCAAAGGTGACGGCCGCAAGCCGACTTTCAGCAATCGCAGGGCCGGCCATGCGGCTACTGGCCTGGCGCAAGACTGTTCTCGCCATGGGTTTGGTTTTGTGTGTCACCGGTCTTTATGCCCATGCAAACATTGATAGCCGTTTCCGGCTTATTGATTACCTGGGCACCTCTTCCGAAGTAGGGCAAAGCGAGGGCTATATTGACCAGACCTACAGCGGAACAACGCCGCTGTTCACAATTATCGAAATGGATGACACAAAGCGCCTCGACCATCCGGACAATGAAAATCGCCTATATGACACGATTTCCGCGATCACAGATGTGTTTCCGGCTGGCTCTTTCTATTCCCTTGCGGATTTTGCTGACGAGATCAAAAAGGCTGGCGGTGAACTCAACGCCGAACTGATTGATGAACTTCCGAGGTTTCTATCGAGCCGCTTTATTTCTGAGGACAAATCTCAGGTTTTGGTGACAATTTTCTCTTCCGCAAACTTGTCCGCCAGCGAAATGCAGGAACGTCTTTTCCGGCTGCAATCTGCGATTGGTGAGCGTGGGCTCTCGGATGTGGTGAGGATTACCGGCTATCCCGTTTTGTCAGGCGTCGTTGCGCCTCGCCTCATGGATAATCTCCGGGTCAGCCTGCTGATTGCAGTATTCCTTTCCATCATCATCATTGCGGTCGCAGCACAATCAATCCGCTACGGACTTGTATGCCTGGTACCCAATCTGTTGCCGATTGTGATGGTGGAACTCATCCTGTTTCTGATGGGTATCCCGCTCAATCTGTCGATCACGGTCGCCCTTACGGTTGCCTTCGGGATCGCGGTAAATGACTCCGTCCATATGCTCAACCAATACATGATCAACCGCAAAGATCACGATAACTCGACGGCGGTGCTTGGTGCATTGAAAGATGTGACGCCAGCTATATTTTCTACCACACTGATTTTGTCTGGCGGCTTGCTCATCATGAGTTTCAGCTCGCTTCCGGCGATGGCGGTATTCTCTGTTGTCGTTATTCTGACACTTGTATTTGCGTTTCTTGCGGACATGTTTCAGTTACCCGCTTACCTAGCGGTTTTGGATTAAATCGGATACTCTTGGTGTTGGGAGTAAGAGTGGATGCTTGGCTTTAGAGGAAATTAGAATGTTCAAACAATTCGCCACTGCAACGCTATTGGGTGCAGCAATCGTCTTTACCCCAGTCTCAATGGTCAAACCTGAGGCTTCCCCCGCGATCTTTGAAAACCTTTCCGGTGACTGGCGCGGAAGAGGCAAAGTCAAAGCCTCCGCCAAGGGCAAAAACGAATCCATTCGATGCAAGATGAAAAACAAGATCGAAGATGGCGGCCGTATCAAGCTTGGCGGAAATTGTGCCGTTAGCGGTTTCGTTTTCAGCCTGAATGGCTTCATCCAGCAAAATGGCGGGAAAAATTCTTACACCGCTTCCATGTTCCGTTCTCTTGCGAACCTTAAACAATCGAATTTTTCGGGCAAACGCAGCGGCAATCGTCTCAACTTCAGTTTCAAAGCCCGTGATCGTTTATCAAAGACAGATGTGGTCGCCACCAT
>CAWUJX010000155.1:0-6299 GCA_963922635.1 uncultured Hyphomicrobiales bacterium
ATGATGCCCCGATATTTCTTCCTCACGAAGGTGCTGACTGGCGTAAACTCCCGGCAAGTTTTGAGGATCTTCCATCTCTTCAGCTCCGGCTCGAAGCAATGTTCTGGTAGGTATCGATCACTGGGAGGTTGTTCAGATAGCACTCGAGGTCAGTTAGCAATACAACCGTCATGTTCGAATGGCGACGGGCTTTTAGTTGACCCGTTTTGATCAATTTGTAGAATTGGTTTTTTCCAATTTTGAGCGCTGCGCAGGTCTGCTCACGGGTAAAAAATAAGCTTGGATTAAGAACATCAGACGTATCAGGGTTCTGGTGCATTTTAGCCTCCGTTTAATCGGTGGCTGTTTACATATACCTGTCACAGAATTTTTTGGTATGTTTTCTGAGGCCTATTTATCGCATTGAGATTGGTTACCTTAAGTATCTGTAAAAGCGTGAGAACTTTACATGGGCGTTGAAAGCTTTTGATAACATTGCAATATCTGGCTTCTCGCCATTGTCCCGAATGCATCCCGAGACAACTAAACACTCATAGATAAAAGTTCCATATCTCGACTTTAGCCCGCCGCGACGAGTGGGCCTAATCTGTTTCATATCAGCAAGAAGTCCCTGCCGTTCCCCATACCGCCTAGATTGTTCAATTACAACGGCCATACTTCGTGGTCCGATCATGTTTTGCTGGTATTTGTGTTTTGGCTCATTTGCCAATTTGGCTTTTTCAAATGGATTGGGCTGACCATCTTCTTCTGGTCCAGTCATTATTGCGATTGCTACGCCAACGTTATCAAGCACGCGTGCTAGAGGCGGGTTGAAATCGATGGGCCGTGCATTGTTTCCCGTCCCTTCAAGCATATCAGAGCTGTAATACAAATGCTCAGACACGGATGAGGGAAGTTGCTTGGATATTTCATCAACTGCTATCAACGCTTCGAGAAGTTGATCTAGTAAGCTGTCAACTCTTGTACGATTCCAAACCCCAAACACATTAGAAACGTAACGATCATGGTTTTGAAAAGCTAAGAAATCAGCAAAGTGTTTTCTGTCGTCGTATTTTAAATCTGGAAGGTAGCAGTCGACTATTTGTTTAGCTACGAAAAGACGCTCCTCGTAGGTTTCGAGGCTGGTAGAGCAGAAAAGCTTAGGCTCTGAATTGGATGACATTCCCATCTCCTGCGTCTTGGGCGGCGTCATCTCCATTGCAGTATGAAGCCCATGCGTTCATCATCTCAAAGCGTCGCTCCACCAAGTCGGAACGTTGGTAAGCCCTCTCCACATCGGTACCGACCTTGTGAGCCAAAGCCATTTCTTTCATCGCATGAGAGAAATGCGTCATTTCCTCAGCCCAAGTTCTAAATGACGCTCTAAAACCATGAATGGAGCCGTTTTCTCCGCCTTCATATGACTTCATCATGTTTCGGATGCCAGCCTCCGAAATGTAGCCACTCGTGCCTGGCCCTGGAAAAATGAAGGGTGAACTTGGGTTCAGGTCTCGAAGTTCGTGCAACACTTCTAGAGCTCGATCGGACAACGCAACCCTGTGAGGTGTACGTTCTTTCATTCGTTCGGATGGAACGTTCCAGAGCCGCTTCTCAAAATCGATCTCTTCCTACCTACCTCCACGAAGTTCGTTTGAGCGAAGAACTGTAAGGCACACGAGTTCAATTGCTCGCGATGACAAATTATCTTTGGTTCGCAAAGCTGCCAAGAAAGCGGGTATTTCAGGATAGGGGATCGATGGATGGTGTCTCTGAACGCGCTTCCCACGATCAGGAAGATGATGGCGAAGAAGTACATTCTTATCAGCAGGGTTACGATTGATCACCCTATCAGCAATCGCATCGTTAAACACCGCATTTAGCCTTCTTAGCAGTCGGTCTGCACTCTCAACTCTCGTAAGCCAAATTGGGCTGAGTATTTTGCCGATGTCATCATCATCAATTTCGACAATAGGTTTTGAGCGAATGGACTTGCACTTTTTTGTCAGGTCCACGTTCCACTGCCATTCGGTTTTATCCGACCACTTATTTTTGTTTTGCACCAAGTGCTTGTCTGCATACTCACCAAATGTTTTCAGAGTTCTCCTTCGTTTTGCCCTTTCTTGTATTGGATTAATGTCATCCGAGATTTTTAGTCTCTCTGCTGCTGCTTTTGCCCTAGCAGCCGCCAGGGAAAGATCTGGGTATTTACCAAGCGATAATTCCCGGCGTTTTGCGTTAAAAGTAAAAATACAAGAACCAACTGGCTGTTTTGCCCCGTTTTATGAGGTGTAAACCATCGCCATCGGAAAGCATCTGCTTTGTTTTCCCTTCCGGAAGCGGTTTTTTTATAGAAGCGATCGACTGATCTAGCAGTGAGTTTGTGTGAGCCTGGCATGGCTATCCTCGACATTTGCCCCACGGACTGCCCCACGTAACAGTGGGGCAATAACCGCGAAAGGTGTGTGAAACAACCGAGCAGATAAAGGGATAAAGCCGTTATATTTCAACGATAGAGGGGTGGCCAAAATACTGTTGAACAATTGATAATGGTGCCCCCACACGGACTCGAACCGCGGACCTACTGATTACAAATCAGTTGCTCTACCAGCTGAGCTATAGGGGCGTGCAACGATGACGAAGCCTGCGAAGCACTGGCGCGTGAAATAGAGTTTTTTTTAAACCCACGCAACCTGTTTTTAGCAAAAAACAGTCTCAGAACACTACAATTTTCTGGCGTCGAAAACCAGAGCACGCACTGTCGGAAAACACGGTTCGGCGCACATTAAGACTTTATTAACCATAAATCTTAGTTTTTCAGTAACCGTGTTCATTTGCCTTGAGACTTCAGCACCACAGGCATACTCTTGTCTTTGGATGTGGCGTTCACCTCAGGCTCGTTGTGGCTTGTGAAAAACCGGGATCGGCTCCAATCTTTAGAGCAGCTTCCGGGCGGGAGAAGTCCGATGAACGTGTTGTCCAAACTTTCCATGATTGTATTTGCAGCTGCACTCTTAGTGTTTACGCCAAATGAAACGCCGCTTTCAGTGTTGGGTGTTAAGGAAGCGTCTGCGCAAAAGATTTCATCGCGCGGCGGGTCGCGGGCAGGGGCGTATCTTTCCCGTGTGCGCCGATCCGGTGTAAGCCCAGCTTATTCATTCAAACGCTCAGGCCTTGGGGTTAATCGTGCGGGTATATACCGGAACGTGAAGCATAACCGGTTCAGAGATTTTCATCGAAACCAGCCACGCCATCGTCAGCATTTGGACAAAGCGGGCATCAACAGCACGAATGGTGGCGACAAGCTTCTGATCGAGCGGCGGCGTCAGATCGAAAAGCGGAATGCACGCGTTGCCCGCGAATTTGATCGACGGAACCGGAAAAACCGCATCGCTAATCGCAAGGTTTTTGCAGATCCATACTTTTACAGTAATGGCAGCGGATTTGTTGACGTGATCGAGGGTGATGGCTCCGGTGTTTTCATCTATAGGGGGCAACCCTGCCCAAAACGCCACAATTGCGGATATCGTTTATATAGCGATGGTACCGGCCCAAGGATTATTACGCCGGGCCAAAAAGCCGAAAAAGGCCTTCCCGAATTTGATGGTTTGAACGGACCTCAAGTGATCACTCTGGATTAACGTAGTTTCGTTTTTTCAAATTGCCTCGATTTGGTGGGCTCGGTCAGACCCCGAGCTTTGAGCGAGCGATATAAAGGGCGAGGGCGGCTGCGTTTGAAACATTCAACGATTTGATCTCTCCCGGCATGTCGAGGCGGACCAAGTGGTCGCATATCTCACGCGTTCTTTGCCGCAATCCTTTTCCTTCGGAACCAAGCACAAGCGCAATATGCTGTTGGGAGGGTAACGATTCAAACGCATGCTCACCTTCGCTATCGAGACCAACAACTGCATATCCGTCCTGTTGCAGCGCTTCCAAAGTATCGCCGAGGTTCCGCACTTCCACATGTTGGAGAAGTTCCAATGCGCCTGAAGCGGATTTCGCGAGTACGCCCGTCTCACTCGGGGAATAACGGCTTGTGGTAATGATGCTTCCCGCGCCAAGGGCAACGGCTGAACGCATAATTGCACCCACATTGTGTGGGTCTGTGACCTGATCGAGCACCAATATCAGATCGCTCGGGTTGAGTGCATCAACCGTTTCCGCAACCTGGGGCTGCACATGGAGCACCGCGCCTTGGTGGACGGCATCGGACCCGACCATTCGGTCAAGGTCCCGCGGGGTCTTTTCTTCGATGGTCAGTTCGGGAAGTGCGGTCAAGTCAAATTCCAACCGTGCTAGCGCATTGCGCGTGGCGTAGAGCGTGTGCTTTTTTCGGTTAGGGTTTTCCAGTGCATGGCGCACCGTATGCAGGCCATAGAATAGAAGATCTGACGTGTTTTCACGTTTGGTTTCAGGTCGCTTTCGAAACTGCGTTGCCTTGCTCGCGTCGCGGCGTTTTCGCCGCTTTTCAGCATGAAACCGATTGTGTTCGTCACTCATGGTGCGGGGAGGTTTTCTGTCGCTCATGATGGTGACGTAGTCTGGTTTGGCCGTTCCGGTCAATGATGGCGGGTGGCCGCCGGCAGGATTTCTCAAAATAAAGCTGGTGCGTCCGGTTCTGTTGTTGACACGCAACAACCTTGGCGGCATAACCCGCGTCAGGTTTCAGGCCAACCACCTGTGGCCCACGCCAAACTGGCGTAACATCCGGCACCCGCCTGAATGGAGGAGTGTCCGAGTGGTTAAAGGAGACGGACTGTAAATCCGTTCGCTTAGCGTACGCTGGTTCGAATCCAGCCTCCTCCACCATCGGCGGGATCGGAATAAGGCGAATAGCAAGCCTTGGAAATGCGGGTATAGCTCAATGGTAGAGCAGTAGCCTTCCAAGCTAAATATGCGGGTTCGATTCCCGCTACCCGCTCCAATGCTAGACTAAACATTTCACCTTGATATAAGGCCCTTGGAATAGTGGGGTGGGCTTATGGTTCGAATTTTTTCATACCTTTTTCTGCTGGTTTTTGCCGGGTGCCAGTCGGCGCCTGAGGTGCAGCCTTTGGGGTCCCAGGTGGCGAGCCAATATAAGGCCGAAGAAATCATGGTTGTGCGGGGACCTGAATTTTCCATTGGGGGTGGAACCTTTGGTAAGTCGGAAAGAGCTTTTTTGGCAGAGCAGTTCGAAGCGGCAATCTCTGACCAATTGCCCGACGAATTACGATACTCACTGATTGGGCAAAAGCCAGCGCGAGTGACGATTGAACTGGATCGCGTCAGCATTGCAACATCCGCGGGCAGGAAGCTCAATGGTGACAGTAGCACCATCGCGTCGAACATCACTATCATGGATATGGAAACCAATCAGGTGATTGCTCAATCGTATGTTGGTGCGATTGATGAGGGGGCACGAAACAATACAACGATAAATGGTGTTCCGGTGGGTGCAATTGCGAGCTTTGTTGAGAACCGAAATTCCGGTGCGTCATCTACCCGGATTATCAAAATTCGGGACGCTTATTTACGGGAATTGCGAAAGTGGTTTCGATAGCGTTTCGTGCAATTTAGCAAAGGGATTAATCAAAGTTTGTGTTTTGATTACTTTGTGTCTTTTTGGCACTCGACACATTTAATGGCGTTCTCTATCACGACGGAAACCATTAAGTTTGCTGGGGGTGGCAATGAACAAGACTTTCGCACCGATTATTTGTGGACTTACGCTCGTACTCGCATCCTGTGCAACTGCGCCGGATAAAATTGAGGCAGCGTACGTATCTCCGATTACCTATGAAAACTACACGTGTGAACAGATCAGCCAAGAGGCGGCTCGCGTGTCAGACCGTGCAGCGCAGGCTCTTGGTGTACAGAAGAAAAAAGCGACTGGCGATGCTGTGAAAGTGGGTGTCGGGCTTGTGTTGTTTTGGCCGGCACTTCTGTTTGTAGATGGTGATGGCGCAACAGAAACCGAAGTGGCGAGATTAAAGGGTCAGATGGAAACGCTGGAGCAAGTTTCAATCCAGAAGCAATGCGGTATCCAGTTTCAACGCCCTGAAGCACCGACCGTTGTGAACGAAGCGGCAGACTTAACCGTTGATAGCTGATACGCGCTCAACCCCTTTCTTGAAGCCTGATTTCAAGCCCTCCGTTCAAGCAATTGCGGAGGGTTTTTCGTTCCATCTGTTGGCCGTAAACAATTCCCTTGAAAACGCATGAATTCGCGTTTATCAGGGCGTCCATTCACCCCTAGTTTCACTGTAAAAATCTGGAAATAAATTAATGGCAAAAGAAAAGTTTGAGCGCACGAAGCCTCACTGTAACATCGGCACGAT
>CAWUJX010000156.1:0-6164 GCA_963922635.1 uncultured Hyphomicrobiales bacterium
TGCACGAAAGAGGAATCGATATTTCTCATGAAACATTCCAATATTGGTGGAACCGTTTCGGGGCGATCTTTGCCGCTGAAATCAGGCGAAAGCGCATCCAGGCTCTGCGCTGCCACTCAAACTGGAAGTGGCACATCGACGATGGCGTTGCCCAGCAGACAAGCAAAGCGACGTCGAGGGGTATTTGTTAAGATTAACGGCGAAACGCACTTTCTTTTGCGCGCCGTCGATCACGAAGGTGAGGTTCTTGAATCCGTTGTTACAAAACGTTAAGGTAAGCAAGTAGCATTGAAATTACAAAGGAAATCGATGCGCAGCTACAATAATCCCGAAACCATTGTTACCGACAAACTCAAGTCATAAGGTGCAGCACTCAAAGAACTAGGCGTTACCGGCCACGAAACAAACGGACGCTGGATCAACAATCGGGCTGAGAATTCTCACCAACCTTTTCGACGATGAGAACGGCCCATGCATAGCTTCAGGCTCATGCAAAGTTTACAGAAATTCGTCAGTATCCACGCTTCAGTTCACAACCATTTTAACACCGAAAGACACCAATACAGCAGAGACAATTTTAAGGAAAATAGAAACGCCGCCCTCAATGAGTGACGGCAGCTTCTAGCTGCATAGACCCAACTCCGCTCAAACTTCCAGAGACTGGTTCGACTTTGTTAGACAACACCAACGTCGGGTCTGACACTTTTGGCTGCATAAATCAGAAACTGCTCAAACACTCAGTGACTGGTTCGAGTTTGTCGGACGCCATCCCATTTTGGAATATTGAGGGTCATGTCGTTCAGAATTTCTGACAGATCCCGTATCGCATCAGCTATGCCAACGTGGCCGGCAACCCGAAAGTCATACTCAAGACTGGAGAAATCCAGGTTTAATGGGTCCTTCCTCAGATCAGCTAGCATGGCATTTGCCGCAATCCGGATAACTGGACTTGGTGAGCTTGCTATGCACCTTAGGTGATAGGCTTTCCTCAAATGAATTCTTGATGCGGCAATCGAAGAACTGATGATCTCATGAACTCGCATAATTGTGTTTTGTAGTTTTGTCATTGCATTTCAGCCGCGATCTGGTCTGCTTCCTCGGGTGACAATCGGGGAGGATTCCAACCCCGCCCTGGTGCAGCATCTAGAAGTCTCTTCGTGTATTCATGTTTCGGTCTATTGAAGACATCGTCCGCCGTTCCAAGTTCTACCATTACCCCTCTTTCCATTACCGTGATGTAGTCGGATATCTGTGCAGCAACGCGCAAATCGTGAGTAATAAAAATGATGGCGATATTGAGCCGCTGTTGTAGGTCGTTCAAAAGTCTAAGAACTTGTTTCTGAACTGAAAGATCAAGTGCGGAAACCGATTCATCTGCAATCACCACATCCGGTTCCATCGCGAGTGCACGGGCGATACCAATCCTTTGCCTTTGCCCGCCGGAAAAATTTCTCGGGCTTCGGTAATAGGCCTCTGGCTTAAGACCAACCAGTTCCAACATTTCCATGGCTTGTGATTTTGCATCGTCGTCAGCAATACCGGCCAGTTCGGCGGAACGCGTGATCATCGAGCCGACTGTATGACTCGGATTGAGCGATCCATAGGGATCTTGAAAAATCATCTGAATATTCTTGCGTGCCTCGTTCAAAGGCTTTCCACTAAGTGCAAGAAAATCATTGTTGTTTATGAAGATGGAACCGGAAGTTGGCTCAATCAATCGAATTAGTGCTTTTGCAAGTGTGGACTTTCCCGATCCACTTTCTCCAACAACCCCCAGTGTTTCGCCAGGTCGAAGTTCAAAATTCGCATCATTTAAAGCGTGAACACTATCTTCTTTTTTGCCGTAAATTTTGTGAACGCGTTCCGCACGGACAATTGGTTTATCACTGCGTTTTGTATCAGGGCTTCGCGTCGTCTCCAGCAGGGGCATCGCATCGACAAGCAGCTTTGTATAGTTCTTCTGTGGTTTAAGGAGAATTTGCTCGGTGGTTCCTTGTTCAACAATCCTGCCTTTGTGCATTACCGCTACGCGATCTGCGACTTCAGCAACCACACCAAAGTCGTGGGTAATGAATATTGTCGCGTTATCATAAACTTCCTTCAACTCATTGGTCAGAAGAAGAATTTCTTTTTGCGTGGTTACATCAAGCGCAGTTGTAGGTTCGTCTGCGATTAAAATGTCTGGCTTACAGGCCAGTGCCATTGCAATCACGACACGCTGACTTTGGCCGCCTGAAACCTGATGTGGATAGCTCCCGTAAATGCGTTCAGGCGTCGGCAGCTTCATTTGTTCAAATAATTTTAGTGTTTCCTGTTTCCGCTTATCCTGGCTTATTTCCGGGCGATGAAGCTTGAATACTTCATCCACTTGTTTACCTATTTTAATAGACGGATTAAGCGCCGCCATGGGCTCCTGATAGATCATCGAAATACGTGCGCCACGCATGTCGTTCAAACGGTCCTGTGAGAACTTCAATACATCTTCGCCATTAAATAGCACTTCCCCAGATGAAAGGTTGAGCCGGGGTGGTACGTCATTCATGATGGCACTCGTCATTACGGATTTACCCGAGCCGCTTTCACCGACGATGCAATAAACCTCCCCTTTGTTCAGCGTGAGGTTAAGGTCTTCGACTGCGTATTTTCGATCGCCCCCTTTGGGAAGTTCAATTGAGAGGTTTTTAATATCTAAAACAACTGTCTTGTCAGAGGCAGAACGCGCCATAGGATGTTCCTCGTTTGAGAACGTCTTGAATTCATCAATTGCTGGGTGAGTTCCTGATAAGGAAGAAAAGGAATGTTGCCTGGCTCTTGATCGGTTGGTCACATGACTGTTTGAAATAATTTACTATCAAACACACATATAACCAGACTCTTTTTGTCCATTTAGTCTAATAACATGACATTTCTTGTCAACTATGATTCATCAAACGAAAGGAGATCTCAGAGTCCTAGAATGTAGGCTTCAGTCAGTAGCACTCAGTATTGAAATCTTTAAAGAGCTTCGCGTGACGACCTGCTTTATCGGGAAACCCCATCAGTTTCGCTCCCTGATACCAATCCAATGCGAGGCAAGGATCTTTCGCGACGCCGTGCATCCCTGTTTGGTGAATCATCCCCAATACATAGGCTGAAAATCCGTTATCCTGATTTGCAGCCATACCAAGCCAATAGAGCGCCTTTAGACGATCATGCTCGCCTGTGGCTTCTTTTAGCAATACAATCCCCAACTCATGTTGAGCCTGATGATTTCCCAATTCCGCAGCGCGCTCGAAATACTCTTCTGATCTTTTTAGATCGACTGGCAACATATCACCCACATAAAATATCTCGGCCAAAACCAAGGCAGCTTCCGCATGACCCCTATTTGCCACAGTCTCTAATACTTCCACCACAGACAAGATGTCCTGTTTATCGCAAGCATGAGCCAACAGATGTAGCGCGAACGCATATACAGTGTCCGGAGAGCTGTCGATTTTATCCAAAGGTATATCCAGAGACCGGTAGGCGATGCAGGTATCAAGACTGCTGCTCTCTCCGTCCGAGAATAACGCTGGCTTACCAAAGACAAGGCCACCCCACAAAGATGCCGCCATCAACAAGCTCAAAAATCCAAAAATTTTTCCCCTTCTAAAAAGCATTGGCTCCCCGCTCAATAATATTGACTTAATTTGTCATGTTTATTAAATGAAACCTGATAATTTTTGTCAAGTTATAGAGTCTGACATCATCACGCTCGCAATGGAGAACAAAATGCAAAATCTCGTCGATAGAAGAACAGTTTTAATCGGAATGGCGGCCGTAGCCGCATCCAACAATCTTGCTTTTGCGCAGACGGTGCACAACGTGGAGATGTTGAACAAAGATCCAGAAGATTCGAAGCGTCGGATGATTTTCAGCCCGCTAATTCATGTGATCGAGCCGGGTGACACAGTGAAGTTTCTGCCGACAGACAAAGGCCACAACACCGTCTCTATAAAAGGCATGCTTCCCGAAGGTGTCGAGCCGTGGAAAAGCAAAATCAATCAGGAATTTGACCTCACCTTAGAGAAGCCTGGCGTTTACGGGTATGTGTGCCAACCTCATGCAACCATGGGTATGGTAGGATTGATTATCGTCAAAGGCGAAGGCATGACGGACAACCTTGAAGCTGCAAAAGCTGCTAAACACAGAGGCCGGGCGAAGAAAGTCTGGGAAGAAATTTGGGCGAGAGTTGAGGAAGAAAACCTTCTGGTTGGTTAAAATTCACCTTTAGCTCCGTTAGATCTGGTGGGTGCCCAGAACGACTGCTAACTGCCTTACTCAAAGGGTTGTTGATCTCTTATGTCCGGTGAACTCTATTCACAAGTCAATAGCACACTGCCCATAAATAAGGCTAAGTCGCTATTGCGAACTGAAGATAAAGCACAGTTCAAGGTTTGGTGGAGTGAACAATCAGAAGCTTTTTCAATAGAAGCCGAAATTGTTTCCAACCTCGATGGTTCCGTGCTTTTAGTGGTTTCCAATGAAGTGAGCGTGGATGCGCTTGTAAGCGATGATGCTCAAATAACGCTAACGCTCGGGACTATTCCGAGCCTAACGTTGACCTGCGAGGCCAAGGCACTAACCGACGCAAATGCAAAACATGCGGTCGGTCGATTTGTGGGAAGGCATGGCACTAAGCCAACTAACGACACAATTGTGAAGTTACTCCCCATAACGGTCATTCTACAGGAAGACGGAAAAGCCGAACAAATCGACTGCAAGTCAATAGTCGATAGTTTGAATGAAACAGCGTTTGGACTCGAGCGCAGGGCGGTCGATCATATGAACGATGATCATCTGGATGCCATTAAGTTGTATGCAGAAGTGCTATTACATCAGGCTGAAGGTGACTGGCATATGGCTGGCCTTGACATGGATGGCATCGATCTAATCCATGGAGATCGATATGCACGTCTTTGGTTCAATCCGCCCCTTAAGCAACCAGACCAGATCAAAGCCCGGTTAGTCGAACTCGTGCAGAAAGCTCGAGCTACTCAATTCGCCGGCTCGGAAAAACCCTGAAATCAGAATCACAGAGGATCCGTATTAAGGAATTCTGAAGTGGTTCTGCACAAGCAACTTGGGCAAAAAACAACATGCAAGTCGGATCGAATGTTGAATATCTGCAGCGTGCACCTGAACGGCTAGTTGTGGAAGGATATCGCAGATGGACAACCGGTTTTAGGACCGGCTCCATCGTTACATGGGAGATGGCATGGGATTTGTATTGTGAGTTCCTCGGCGAGGACAATGCCGCTACGGCGCTGACAAGTCTTTCAAAATTTATCAGAACCCTAAAGCGCTGCACGACCTGTCCCTTAAAATCGTATCCTCATAACTCATCGCATTTGTGCGTGGATGAGTGCCTTACGATCGGGTTAATTGCAGGCTTACAACATGGCGATGACGCGGCAAGTATCTGTCTTCAGCATCTTGCCTGCCCACAGACCTGCGACGAAGTGGAAGAGGCTGCAAACACGTTCGCAAGGACACTTCAGTCGTTCGAGCAAGTTTTATTGCCAGTTCCAGCAGACGTGATCCACGACATTCTTCAACGTTCGACACAAAAGACCTTCCAATAGAGCGAATAGTGCTACGCCTGTGTCGTATTTTACACTCAGAACTTTCAACCTTTTCGGCCAAAGTTGGGGACAACATGCTAGCATCGCGTAAAAAGCCAATTGAGAGGCTTAAACGCCCTATTTTCCAAAACAAAGCCTTAACTTGATACTAGACATTTTTAGTCAAGTTTGTAAGATCGTTTTTTACTGTGAACATCCCTTGCGAAAACGCTGGTTAATCAAAGTGTGCGAAAAATGTGAAAACGATAAATCACCAGAGCCATCAAAGGACGTTAAGGTTGGCAAGCGTATTTGGCTATGGGAGTTTTCTGATAACGTGCATTGTCCATTAATTGGCACTTGCCTTTCCAATCAGGACCTTTTGAATATCGGTCGCAGACTAAAACTGCAGATTTCGGTGGATTGCAAGGACTATGATTTGCACGGATATTTCGTAAGTGCGACAGCAAAGTATGGCCCCGAGGCCAAGGCTATACATAAGCTATTGGACCAGCGCTACGCGGGAGCTATTAGAAAATTCAGCCGCTGTACAAATGAGCTCGAGATTCTTGATTTTTG
>CAWUJX010000157.1:0-5988 GCA_963922635.1 uncultured Hyphomicrobiales bacterium
TTCACACTTTCCGTGCCGCAAAACGCGACCGCTTTGCCAAGTGGTTTCGGAAAAAGTTTCAGGACAGCCGCAGTAATGATCCCCAGCGTGCCCTCAGCCCCAATGAACAAATCCTTCAGATCGTATCCGGTATTATCTTTTTTGAGGCGACGTAGGCCGTTCCAGATATCGCCGTTTGGCAAAACCACTTCCAGACCCATGACCAGACTGCGCGTATTGCCATACGCCAAAACGCCGGTGCCGCCCGCATTGGTGGCAATGTTCCCACCAATCTGGCAAGAGCCTTGAGACCCCAACGCAAGAGGGAAAAGTCTATCATTTCCGTCTGCAAGATTTTGAATGCTCTCAAGAACACATCCTGCTTCGCAGATCAGAACATTCCCCTCAAGATCGACCTCTCGCACCTGTTTCATGCGCTCCAGCGAAATGACGATCTGGTCTCCTGTCTCATTGGGAACAGCGCCTCCCACATGACCCGTATGCCCGCCCTGCGGCACCATTGGCGTCTGCGTGGCATTGGCAAGTTTCACGATTTCCGAGACTTCCTGGGTTGATGCGGGCTTCAACACCAGAGGCGTTTTACCCACATAAAGATCACGGTTTTCACGGGTGTACTGATCAAGGTTATCGCGTTCGGTAAGCGTGTTTTTAGCGCCGACGATGGAACTGAATTGTGAGAGTAGCTCAGGTTTCATGTCACATCCCGCGGCGCACTTGCCCGTTCTAACCGATCGTTGATTGCAATACCAAGGCCTTCCATAGGGATGCGGGATACGCAAATCTTAGGTGCACCAAGTTTATCCAATTCTTTCAGATATCCATATAGATTTGCGGCTGCCTCCACGAGGTCACCACGAGGGCTGAGGTTGAGGCAAGTCTCGTTGGAGCTTTGCGGCACTGACCCAAATTGCAACCAAGGTGTATCCTCAGCACATGACTCACAATTCAGTTCCAATAACGAATTGGGTGCGTAATGGCTCTTCATCATGCCGGGTGCAATCACATCGTCACCGTGAAAGTGGGACGGAGTTACGCCGGTTATTTTTTCAATCATGTCGCTTGTAATTGCCCCGGGACGTAGAACTTCGATGGTTGCATCGCCGACCTTTGCGATGGTCGATTCCAGGCCAACCTCGCATGATCCCGCATCGATAATCGTTAGATTGCTGGCAGGAAATTCTTCTCTCACATGCTGTGCAGTTGTAGGTGATACGCGACCCGAGCGGTTGGCGCTGGGCGCTGCAAGCGGTTTTCCAAACGCTTTGATCAATTGTGAAGAGATGCCCTTTGGCCATCGAATGCCCACACTATCTAGACCGGCGCAAACCAATGGGTGAATGGACGCTTTCGACTTTAACGGAAGAACCAGCGTGAGCGGACCGGGCCAGAATGCAGTTGTGAGTGCGCTTGCGAGGTCGTTGAATTGCGCAATGCTTTGAGCCATCTCCACCCCATCCACATGGCAGATCAGAGGGTTGAAGCTTGGGCGACCCTTCATTTCGAAAATTCGTGCCACAGCTTCGCCACTAGTTGCGTCGGCTGCAAGCCCGTAAACGGTTTCCGTGGGTATGGCCACGCATTTACCTGCCGTGAGGTCGGCTTTGGCTTTTGCAAGCATATCTGATTTGTTTTTGGCAGTGATGGCTGATTGCATTGCGACGCTTTTTCAATTGACGATTACGTCAATATTATACACACAGGTCATGTTGAACTGGTCTCTGGAGGAAATCGATGTATCGCGCACCCGTATCAGAAATATCCCATACGCTCAAACACGTGGCGGGCCTTAAACAGGCGCTCGAAGACGAGCGGTTTGGCGACCTGTCAGAAGACCTGGTGGATGCGGTTCTGGAAGAGGCGGGAAAATTCGCCACAGACCAGATCGCGCCACTTAACAAAGATGCCGATACCATTGGTGCGAAACTCGAAAATGCGGTCGTCACAACACCTCCGGGGTTCAAAGAGACCTACAAGGCCTGGTGCGAAGGCGGATGGAACGCGATAGCCGGACCAGAGGAATATGGAGGTCAAGGCCTTCCAAACATGCTTGCCATTGCAGCTTCTGAAATGTGGAATTCAGCCTCCATGGCATTTGGTCTTTGCCCGCTTCTGACAATTGGGGCGATTGAAGCGCTCGATAAACACGGTTCACAAGAACTCAAGGATAAATACCTCGAGAAACTGGTCTCAGGTGAGTGGAGCGGTACCATGAACCTTACCGAGCCAGCTTGTGGATCTGATCTCACCGCATTGAAAACCAAAGCTGAGCCTGTGGGGGATGGCACCTACAAGATTTGCGGTCAGAAAATCTACATCACCTTTGGTGAGCACGACATGGCTGAAAACATTTGCCATCTCGTTCTGGCACGCTTGCCGGATGCACCTGCGGGGACGCGGGGTATCTCGCTGTTTCTGGTTCCAAAATTCCTTCTGAATGACGACGGAACACCCGGCGAGCGCAACGATGTGTTCTGTCAGTCCATCGAGCATAAACTGGGCATTCACGGATCACCCACTTGCGTCATGATTTATGGCGATGGGTTCGAAGGGCGTGACGCGGGTGCCATTGGTTACTTGATCGGTGAAGAAAACCGAGGGCTCGCTTGCATGTTCACCATGATGAACAATGCGCGTCTTAATGTGGGCACGCAAGGCGTATCAATCGGCGAGGCGGCCTTCCAGCATGCGCTTGCCTATGCGAATGAACGTAAGCAAGGTGCGGCAAGTGACTATGAGGGCACTGGTATGGCGCCAATCGTCCATCATCCGGATGTGCAGCGAAATCTTCTCACCATGAAATCCATGACCGATGCTTCTCGCGGCATTTGTTATTCCTGTGCTTATGCTTTGGATATGGCCCACGCCAGTGAGGGCGATGATGCGAAGTTCTGGAATGAACGGGCTGGGCTTCTCACACCAATCGCAAAAGCGTTTTCCACTGATGTTGGATGCGAAGTAGCCAGCATCGGCGTGCAAATCCATGGTGGTATGGGCTTCGTGGAAGAGACAGGGGCGGCCCAATACATGCGTGATGGTCGCATCAATCCGATTTATGAGGGAACAAACGGCATTCAGGCCATTGATCTCGTGACACGTAAACTGCCGTTGTCCGGCGGTGATTGCGTGGCTGCTTATATCCACGATTTACGCGGAATTGTGGAGCAGGTGCGTGGTACGAACCATGACGGTTTTGGTGCGACTGCTGAATTGCTTGAAGGTGCACTTGATGACGTTGAGGCTACAACCCACTGGCTTCTTGAACGCCTTGCCAATGGCGAACAGGATGCTGCACTCGCTGGTGCCACACCGTATTTGCGTCAGTTTGGTATTGCTTCCGGTGGTTGTTACCTTGCGAAATCAGCACTTGCAGAAGGTGACGCTAATCGTGTCAGTCTTGCCCGTTTCTTTGCGGAGAATTTCGCTAAGGAATGTGCAGCTATTCGCCAAACGGTTGAGCATGGGTCGCACAGTCTTATGGCAGCGGGCCAAATGTTGAAGGCTGGCTAGCGCGCATGTCTGACACCAAAGAATTCATCGAAAGCCATTCCGCCGACGGTGTTGCTATCATTCGGATGAACCGTCCCGACAAGAAAAATGCCATTACGGGTGATATGTACGCCCGCATGGCCGAGTGCATTGACGAAGCAAATGCCGATGACGCCATCCGAGCTATTCTCTTTCTTGGATGCCCTGGCGCATTTTCTGCGGGAAATGATATTGGAGATTTCGCCAAGGTTGCGATGACCGGAAAACGCGACTCCATGGCCGTGTTTGATTTTCTCGAACGCATTATCATGGCACCAAAGCCGCTGGTTGCTGGTGTGGATGGTCTTGCGATTGGCATCGGCACAACCATGCTTCTGCATTGCGATTATGTGATTTCATCCGATCAATCTCGTTTCAAAACACCGTTCGTGGACTTGGGGCTTGTGCCAGAAGCGGGGTCTAGCCTGATCACGCCTCAGATCACCGGTCATCATCGCGCTTTTGCCCTTCTTGCTATGGGTGAGGGCTTCGGGCCGCAAGATGCCAAAGATGCAGGTTTCGTGAACCAAATTGTAGAAGCATCTGAGCTGGAAACAGCCGCCATGGGAATTGCTGCTTCAATCGCGGCGAAGCCGGCAGAGGCATTGAAGCTTTCACGGGATCTTATTCGTGGTGATCGTTCTGCAATTCTCACGCGTATGCGGGAAGAGGCCGTGCTGTTTGGCCAACGCCTTGAGTCCGATGAAGCAAAACAAGCATTCATGGCGTTTATGGCCCGAGGGTGAAGATTTTCTTGAATGCGCCCCACATTTCTCGGTGATTCCGCGTAGCTAATAATGGTGCATTGTTGCACCTGGTATGGGTGATTTTTGTTACATTACCCAATGGTTCATCACGTGAAGCGGTATATGGATATCCAATTGATCGACTGCTGCAACGAACATACTTTTCGGCGTGAACTAGGGCCTAGCCCTTTTCATAGGGCGGTTGGTTCTGACCCACATAAGGAATCAGCCGCCTTATCTTTTCTCCAAAAGTGCAATGCATTCCATATGCGGTGTGAACCTGAACTGGTCCAGCGCAATCACTTTTGTGATGGCATAGCCGCCTTCAATTAAAATGGTGATATCGCGGGCGAGTGTGGTCGGGTTACAAGAAACCGCAGCCACTTTTTTCACCTTTGAACGTGCAATTTGTTTGGACTGTAATTCCGCGCCTGCTCGCGGCGGATCGAAAACCAGACCGTCCACGCGTTTTAATTCCCCCGCCAATACTGGCCGCCTGTCCAGATTACGCGTTTCAAACGTTACAGATTTCAATGCGCCGCCTGTTTCGCGCCATGCTCGGTCCAGTGCCTTGAGCGCGGCTTCATTTTCTTCAAACGCGAGAACTTTGGAACGTTCTGCAAGACGCAACGCAAAGGTCCCCATCCCGCAGTAGAGGTCGGCAACGGTTTTGCTGCCCTGCAGATGGTTTGACACGATGTTTCCCATCGCCTCTTCCACATGAAGATCGGCTTGCACAAAGCTACCCGGCGGAGGAATAACCTCGGCGCCACCCATATTGAGTTTTGGCGTTCTATATTCGATTAAAACCTCATCACCGAGAGCTAATCTGGCGAATCCGAATTGTCCGCATTTTCGAACGAGGACTTGGCGCTGCGCCTCAGATAAGTGCCGAACATCCTCAATAGAAATATCGAGCCCTGCACTGGTGGAAAGAACTGAAATGCGGGCTGGTGATTGGCCCAATGGAAGTGAGGACGCCAGATCTTTTAGGTCTTCCAAATGAGATTGGAGTTTCGGCACCAATATGGGACACTCTTTGACATCATTGATACGATTGCTTTCAGCTTCATTGAAACCGAACCTAAGCGAACCGTTTGCACGAGAAGCCGAGAAGACAGCCCTGCGCCTGCCATCCACATCAAAGCTCAGGAATTCATTAACTTTGAGATTGAGGCCTGCCTGAGTAAATGCACTTTCAACAAGTCCAGTCTTCCATTTCACATATGAAGACTGCGCCATGTGTTGCATTTGGCATCCTCCACATTCCCCAAAATGTTGGCAGATGGGTTCTTCGCGTTCTGGAGATTCAGATACAATCTCCATCGGTTTTTGACGGGTACCCGACCCTGACAGTTGAACGATTTCACCGGGAAGAGAAAACGGAACGTAGATTTCCTTTTGATCAAGGCTTGCCAGTCCGTCACCGCGTCTGCCAATCGCTTTTATCGTCACCTCAACCATCTTTCGAACCTGTCAGTATATATTCAGTATTTCCATCTCCGCCCTTAATGGGCGATGGCATGAAATTGGTTGCCCGCCACCCTGGGTAATTATCCAGCCAGATTTTCAAATTTGCCGCGGCCACGTACGCAATTTTGTCGTCGCGAACAACGCCTCCTTTACCGATGTTTTCACGCCCCACCTCAAACTGAGGTTTCACAAGAAAAACGCCGATTGCGCCACCGGCTGCCTGGGACAATACCGGCGGCAAAGC
>CAWUJX010000158.1:0-5891 GCA_963922635.1 uncultured Hyphomicrobiales bacterium
CGCGGGATTGTGCATCGGGCATCTGGGCCATTTGCACCACCTCCCTACCGATAGCCATTACGCGGCAATCGGCCGGTTGGATGTGGTCATGGCACCCGTTGATGGCGGCTATACGCTTAGCGTGCAAGGCATGGCGGATGTGGTCGAGCGGCTGCGGGCCAGCGTGGTTTTGCCGATGCACTGGTTTGGCCAGTTCAGCCTCAATCGGTTCCTAACCGAAATCGAAAAAGGGTTTCCGGTTGAAAAACGAAGCCAGACCGAAATCATGCTTTCGCTTAACTCTCTTCCTGTTGAGCCGACTATCATCGTACTTCAACCCGAAAGCCAGTTTGGAAACAGTTATTTCGACTAGAAAAAATGGTCGCTGCCCAACAAAAAACGGGCCGCAAAGCGGCCCGCCAGGATTAGCTAAATAAAGGGAGAAGAAATTTATTCAGCCGCAAATTGGTTCATGGTGTTGTCTTCACCCGCGGCAAGAAGCGCAGCTTCACCGGCAAAGTATTCTTTATGGTCATCGCCCATGTCTGAACCGGCCATGTTCTGGTGTTTAACGCAGGCAATACCTTGGCGAATTTCCTTGCGCTGCACGCCAGCCACGTAACCAAGCATTCCCTGATCACCGAAGTATTCTTTCGCAAGATTGTCGGTTGAGAGTGCCGCAGTATGATAGGTCGGAAGCGTGATCAGGTGATGGAAGATGCCGCAGAAACGTGAACCATCTGCCTGGAACGTACGGATACGCTCGTCGGCTTCTTTCGCCAAGTCGGTGTCGTCATAGTCGACGCTCATCAGCTTGTCGCGATCATAAGCGGAAACATCTTTCCCCTCTTCAATCCAGGCATCGTATACTTGCTGGCGGAAGTTGAGCGTCCAGTTGAAGGAAGGAGAGTTGTTGTAAACGAGCTTGGCTTTTGGATGCACCTTACGGATTTCATCAACCATCGCGCCGATCTGGCCCACATGTGGTTTTTCGGTTTCGATCCACAGAAGGTCAGCGCCGTTATCGAGTGAAGTTACGCAATCAAGCACGCAGCGCGCTTCGCCTGTTCCGGCACGGAACTGATAGAGGTTTGATGGCAAACGTTTCGGACGCATCATTTTACCGTTTTGGTTGATGATCACATCACCGTTTTGAACGTTGTCTGCGGTAACTTCTTCGCAGTCGAGGAAGGAATTGTACTTGTCGCCAAGGTCGCCCGGAGTTTTTGAGTAAGCGATTTGTTTGGTGAGACCGGCACCCAAGGAGTCCGTCCGTGTCACAATCACACCGTTCTCAACGCCAAGTTCCATGAACGCGTAACGGCAGGCACGAATTTTAGCAAGGAAGTCCTCATGGGGAACTGTCACTTTACCGTCCTGGTGACCGCACTGCTTTTCATCAGAAACCTGGTTTTCGATTTGCAGGGCACAGGCACCCGCTTCAATCATTTTCTTCGCAAGAAGATAAGTCGCTTCAGCATTACCAAAACCAGCGTCAATATCAGCGATTACCGGAACCACGTGTGTTTCGTGATTGTCGATTGCTTTTTCCACTTCCGCAGCTTTCGCAGTGTCGCCCGCTGCACGAGCTGCATCAAGGTCACGGAAAAGGCCCCCCAATTCGCGTGCATCTGCCTGACGAAGGAATGTGTAAAGCTCTTCGATCAATGCAGGAACGGAAGTCTTTTCGTGCATGGACTGATCCGGAAGCGGACCAAACTCGGAGCGCAACGCAGCAACCATCCAACCCGAAAGATACAAGTAACGGCCTTTGGTGGTCTGGAAGTGCTTTTTGATGGAGATCAATTTTTGTTGGCCGATAAAGCCGTGCCAGCAGCCCAACGACTGTGTGTATTGCGAGCTGTCAGCATCGTAAGCAGCCATATCACGGCGCATGATGTCCGCAGTGTAACGGGCAATATCAAGGCCGGTCTTGAACTGGTTCTGCAAACGCATGCGCGCAACGTTTTCAGCAGAGATTGCATCCCAGGCACTTCCCTGCTCGGCAATGAAGCCGCTTACTGCATTGATTTCATCGGAATAAGACATTTGACTCTCCTTCGAGACTTCCAAGTACGAATTTGAGCCTGTCATACGCCGATTGAAAAAGAAAACCAGTCAACAATGGTAGAAGAGCGAAGGGAAAGTTGTAAAAATGTGACGAAAAGTGCAAACCCGATTGTCATTTTGTAAAAATTGTAAAAGCACTTTTACAAAGCTAACGAAGGCAGAAGAAACCTGCCGCCGCTCCAGTTGATAACCAAGGCGGCGGCTGATGGTAATACTTTTTCGTTTAACTTACGCTTGTGGGCACAAAGACAAAGCCAGCGCCGTCTTTTTCAATCTTGCCGGAGTTCGGGAAACCAAAATGATAGCCCGCAACGGTGATGTTGTCTGCCACTGCGCGCTCGACCACAGCCTTGCGGGTCGCAGTTGCAGCATCTTTGTCTGAATCAAACGTGACCTGCCAATCAAGGTTGGCGAGGAACAATGCGGGTAAGTTCATCAGGTCGGCGATAAGCATCGCCTCATCATCACCGGAAGTGAGGTGAAATGCTGTATGGCCCGGCGTATGACCAAAAGTGCTAACCGAGCGAATGCCGGGTGCCACTTCCTGGTCACCCTGATACTGAGTGACATTCTTCCAAGTGGGGAATGTTGCCTGAATGCGTTGGGCAAGCCCGCGGCGGCCTTCTGGAAGTTTCTCGATCAAGCCCGGGTCGGTCCAGAATTTGTATTCGGTCTCGCCCAGCATGATCTCGGCATCTGGAAAGACTTGCGCATTCGTGCCCTTTTCCATGAGACCGAAGATGTGATCAGGGTGAAAATGAGTCACAAGAACCTTTGTGATATCCGCAGGCTTGATGCCCGCGGCTTCCATGGCTTTGGAACCAAGACCGGCGGTGGGCGCCAATTGACCACCGGTACCCGCATCGACCAGCACGGTTTCACCACCGGTCTTTACAATCGTATAGGCGAACTCAATGGGAACAGCACTGTCGTCCAAGCCGGCTTTTCGAAGAGCAGCCTTTGTTTCTTCCACGCTCACGTCTTTGATGAAGCCTTCATCGTGCGGCTTGTTCCACTTGCCATCATACAATGAGATCACTTCAATATCATTGCCGATCTTATAGCTGTAAAAGCCCTTCTCACGAATTTCGTCCGCCATTGCCACGGGCAGCATGGCAAATGAGCCGGTCAGTCCAAGCGCGGATACACCCGCAGCGGACGCGATGAATTCCCGTCTGTTCAAGCTGTTGTAAGATGGCGATGTCATGGGTTTTCCTCCGTGATTGGGACGTTTGTGATGACGATAAGCAAGGCTTGACCGTACAATCGCATATGGGTCACTAGTGTGACAAAAC
Organism: uncultured Hyphomicrobiales bacterium; assembly: GCA_963922635.1. Classification (GTDB taxonomy): domain Bacteria; phylum Pseudomonadota; class Alphaproteobacteria; order Rhizobiales; family Rhizobiaceae; genus JAALLB01. Next base: position 3,345 of record CAWUJX010000158.1, read on the forward strand.
ATCCCTGGCGGGAAATGTCTGACCAATTTGTGATTGGAGAATACAGTTTGAAATATACACCGGAAACGCCCGCACCTGCCGACGCTGAGGCCAGAAAAGCCGTAGAACCCGTGATCTGCTATCCCATCGACACGCTGCCACTGCACGATAAAGCCTTCTATGGCGAAGCGCGCAAGCAACTTGTGCAGATTGATGAAGTGATCGCGCCGCCCCGCGAAGCAGCCACATTCCACGTACCTGCAGGCCATTTTTTCAGGATTGTTTCGGTTGAGGGGCCACAGGTTGGCGATCTCAACCTGTGGAATGCAAACAATATCAATGAGCGGTTTTTCTCCGGTAAAGCGCGGGCTTTGCACGGTACCCACCTCTCCACCGGTGACAAGATGTGGTCGAACCTGCCTTATCTCCGACCAATGGCAACGATTACGCACGACACACTGGATTGGTATGGGTTTGATGAGTTCGGCGGCTCCGTCCACGACGTGATCGGAACACGCTGCGACCCGTATACGAATTATGTTTTGAACGGGACCGACTATCACCATTGTTGCCATTCCAATCTCATTCGCGCGCTTGCCAACGAACTTGGAATTTCTCACGATGAGGCTGAGCCACACGTCCATGATGTGTTGAATGTTTTCATGTGTACGGGTTTTACGCGCGACACCCAGCAGTACTTCATGAAGGCAAGCCCCGTAAGACCCGGCGACTATCTGGAATTTTTCGCGGAGATTGATCTTCTCGGCGGGCTTTCCGCCTGTCCCGGCGGGGATTGCAGCGCGTCTCATTCATCAGAGAACGCAAACTGCTATCCACTCAAGATAGAAATCTACCGGTCTGAATTGGAGTTTACAGACAAATGGCAGGGTCCGGTTGAAAATGGTTACGACCGATCCCACGGCATACGTTGATACAAGATGATGCTGTTAACCGCGCGATAACCATAAGAAGCGATCAATCAAGATAGTAAACGAATTTCTGCTATATTACTGCGTGAGGGGCTGAACATTTCGGAAGCCGGATATTACGCATTTTCAGAGGCAATAGCCCATGTGGAATACGATTACTCAAACCCTTGATGCAGCTTACCAGTTTATCCTGCAGGGTCGCCCCCCTCAGGAGGTCATGCCCATTTTCATGCTGGGAGTGTTGGCGCTTGTTGCTTATATGCTCGTTCGCATCAGCCGAGGCAATGCAAAATAAAGCGCGACGTCTGACTTAGCGCGCCACGTAAAGCGTCTGACCAAGTTTGATCACGTAAGGTTCTTTAAGACCGTTCATACCCGCCAGCTCGCTCATGCGAAGGCCATGTTTTCGGGCAATGGAAAAGAGCGTATCGCCTTTCTTCACCGTCACACTAACCCGGTTTGTTCCGGAAGAGACGGCAGGAGCCACATCGGCATTTTCACGAATGAGTGTTAAGACCGATGGTTCACTTCGCTGACGAGGCTCTTCTTGAACACCGGCTTCTTTCTTCGCGCCAATCGGAGTTATTCCACCTGTCAGGATCTGGTCAAGCGTTTTGGTGGGTTTGTCATCCGGAGAAGTTTGACGACCAGCATCATCCACTTGCGATACCGCAAAAGCTCGGGTTTGCGCAGCGGTCCAATCGTTCTGGCTGGATGGCGAGCCGCCATTCCCAGACAGAATTGAATGCACAAGAAATCCGGCGCAGACAAACGCCGTAACACCGGTGGAGACCCGCGAGATGATGCTTCCGAGATTATTTCTCATTTCCACATCTTCGCAAGGCAGGGTAAATGCGCCGTTAACAAGCGGTTAATGCAGTCATTAAATTTGGAAATTATGAAGGAAACATATCCCCCACTTCAGTTGCAATGCTAAACCAGTTATCAAGTGGATAATCATTTCAGCCACCGAGGTTTCAGTAACATACATGCTTCAGTCCCGCCTTTTCGCCACCACAGATAAAGAGACTGCCACCCAATTTCTTGCGCTGTTTGAAACCACGTTTGAAGACGCAGGGCTTCCCATTTCAGCATTTGAAAATCAGGACGATGAAAAAGAGTGGCTGATTTCGGTTTATTGCCCGACGTCAGAAGCAGCGGATTACCAGTCAACCATCGACGAACTCGCGAAAGAACAGTCGATTGCGGTTTCGTTCGACCGAGAGGATATTCCTGAGACCGATTGGGTTGCTGAGACTTTACGGGATTTGCATGCCGTGCGCGCCAGCGGATTTGTGGTTCACGGAAGTCACGAAAAGGATGCGCCCCGCGCAAACGAAACCGGCATTCTGATAGACGCAGGGCTTGCGTTCGGCACAGGCCACCATGGCACCACAGCCGGATGCCTTGATATGCTCGCACGCGTTTCCAAACGCAGCGATTTCTACAATATTCTCGATCTGGGAGCGGGTTCTGGCGTTCTGGCGATTGCCGCTGCCAAGACCCATATGGCCCGCGTTTTGGCAACAGATATTGACCCGGTCGCCACAGAAACCGCTACGCAAAATACAAAAATAAATGGCGTTCAAACTCGGGTGACCTGTCTTACAGCAGCAGGCTTTGGGCATCAGACATTTTC
>CAWUJX010000159.1:0-5825 GCA_963922635.1 uncultured Hyphomicrobiales bacterium
AAAATTGCGTATACAAAAAAAATCACGCGTAAGTTTTTCCTGTCCACCGCCCTGCTCTCCGCCCTTGTTGGGTTTGGGGTAAGTCAATCCGGCATGTTCACATCCACACCGTCTTTCGCCCAGGCAGTCGCTGTAGAAGCACCTGCGGTATTTTCCTTTGCTGATGTGGTCGAGGCCGTCTCTCCCGCAGTGGTAAGCGTGCGCGTGGAAGCGAAATTTGAACCGGCAAGCGACAGTGGCGATTTCCAATTTGAAGGCCCAGGCCGGGAATTCTTTGAGCGATTTTTCCGCAATGGACCACGCGGTGATTTCCGCCGGGATCGTGGACAAGGCATGCCCCGTGCGAACTCCCAAGGCTCTGGATTTTTCGTCTCTGGTGACGGTTATCTGGTCACGAATAACCATGTGGTTGAAGGTGGAAACGCGTTCACCATCGTTCTCAATGATGGGAAAGAATATGAAGCCCGAATGATCGGGACAGATGAACGCACCGATTTGGCGGTCCTGAAGGTGGATGCCGAAGAGACATTCACATATGTCGATTTTGGTGAAAATCGTCCGCGGATTGGTGAATGGGTTGTGGCAGTTGGCAATCCATTTGGCCTCGGAGGAACGGTTACTGCCGGCATTGTTTCGGCCCATGGCCGTGAGATTGGCGCAACCCGCTACGATGATTTCATCCAGATCGACGCTGCCGTTAACAAGGGAAATTCTGGCGGTCCCGCTTTCAATCTCAAGGGCGAAGTGATCGGCGTTAATACGGCAATATTCTCCCCCTCAGGCGGGAATGTGGGGATCGCATTTGCAATCCCTGCTGCTCTCGCCGATGAGATCGTAACCGAGCTCATAGAAGATGGCGAGGTCACCCGTGGCTGGCTTGGTGTGCAAATTCAGCCGATGACTAAGGATATCGCTGAATCCCTTGGCCTCGACTTTGAAACGGGCACCATCGTAACTTCGACCCAGCAAGGAAGCCCCGCAGCTGCTGCGGGAATTGTTTCCGGCGATATTATCACTGCGGTTGATGGCAAGCGCGTGAAAGACCCAAAAGCGCTTTCGCGCATGATTGCGGGTTATGAGCCCAGTGCCGAAGTTGCACTTCAAGTTTGGCGTAACGGAGCATCGCAAGATGTAATTGTCCAGTTGGGTGAGTTGGAACAGGTTGCTTCCAATCAGTCACGAGCGTCGCGTGACGATACACCAAAGCGACTAGGGCGGCTTGGCCTTGCTTTGCAAGAGACTGACCGAGGGCTTGCGATTGTGGACGTTAAACCGGGTAGCGCCGCGTCTCAGCGAGGGCTGCAGCCGGGCGATCTAATCGCATCGGTAAACGGAGATAACGTTTCTTCACCTTCGCAGTTGAGAGAAGCTCTCGAAGATGCACGGGAGCAGGGGCGTAGGAGTGCGCTTCTACGCATAGAGCGAGATGGCTCTACCTTGTTTGTACCGGTTCCGGTTCGCAAAGGTTAGCCACCACATCGTTCCCTCAGTGTCTGCGATTAATTGGCTGCCACCACGCAGACATCTGACGCGGCGGGTCTCCTTCCCCCAAAAAGACCCGCCGCAATCATCTTTAATCCAGCATTAAAAAGACTTACGTTTACCGCATGAGAATCTTGTTTGTAGAAGACGATTTAGAGGCCGCCGCTTACCTTCAGCGCGCGTTGAAGGAGGCGGGGCACGTTGTATCCCATGCAAGCGATGGCGAGAGCGGTCTTCACCTCGCGCAAACGGAAGAGTTCGACGTGTACATCCTCGACAGGATGTTACCAAAGCGTGATGGTTTGTCCTTGCTGAAATCTGTGCGTCAAAGCGGCAACAATACGCCTGCACTGATATTGTCAGCGTTAGGCGAAGTGGACGACCGAGTAGAAGGCCTGCGATCCGGCGGCGATGATTATCTAACCAAACCCTATGCTTTTTCTGAGTTGCTTGCCCGCGTTGAGGTCTTGGCTAAGCGCAGTGTAGCTGTTGAACAGGATACCAATCTTAAGGTCGGTGGCCTCGAATTGGACCGCCTTTCCCACACGGTCACCCGAGACGGCAAGAAAATACTTCTGCAACCAAGGGAATTTCGTTTGCTTTCATACTTGATGCAAAACGCCGGCAAGGTTGTCACCCGGACCATGCTTTTGGAGAAGGTTTGGGATTATCATTTCGATCCGCAAACAAACGTTATTGACGTACATGTGTCTCGTTTGCGCAGCAAATTTGACAAGGACTTCGACACACCATTACTCCATACGATCCGGGGCGCAGGGTACAAACTAGACGAAGCGGGCGCTGAGTAATGTTTGCTTACGCGCGCAGTCTTTTCCGCGTTACGGCTGTCCGGTTATCCATCATCTATACCGTTATTTTCGGCCTGCTGGCTGTGAGTATCGTGGCTTACATGACCCGTGCGACGGTAAATGTCCTGCGCGTCCAATATGAAGAATCGATCAATCAGGAAGTCCAGGGACTTTCGACCATTTATCGGGCACGTGGTTTGCGGGGATTGATCACAACGCTCGACAGGCGTGCACGTGCGCCGGGCGCGAACCTCTATGTGGTGGCCAATCCTTCCGGTGAAATTGTTGCTGGAAATGTGCCACGACTGCAAGCGGGCGTCATGCGCAAGGTTGGATGGACCGGACGCCCGTTTCGCTATTACCGATATGGTGACAGTGCCGAAGATGATAATCGCGCTATTGCCCGCGTTATTGAGGTGCCCAGTGGTCTGAAAATACTGGTGGGCCGAGATATAGGCGAGCACGAAGAGTTTCGTGAAGTTGTGGGCCGGGGCTTCAAGCTGGCCCTTGGCACAATGGTAACGCTTGGTGTCCTTACCTGGTTTTTTGTGGGCAGACGTGCCTTAAGACGTATTGATGATGTGTCTCGATCATCTGTCAGAATCTTGGGTGGAGACCGCTCCGAACGGCTCCCGATTACAGGTTCGAAAGATGAGTTTGACCGCCTGTCCGAAAACCTCAACCATATGCTGGACCGTATTCACAAACTTGACGATGGTCTTAAGCAGATGTCGGATAATATCGCCCACGATCTCAAAACGCCCATTACCCGGCTGCGAAACAAGGCCGATGAGGCCTTGGCCATTAAAGACGATCCGGAACGCCGGGAACAATCGATTGAAGAAATGATCGCCGATTGCGATCAGATCGTAAAAACGTTTGATGCGCTTTTGATGATCTCCCGAGTAGAGTCCGGTTCCAATGTGGCTCAGATGGAAGAGCTGAACATTGTCGATCTCGTGAAAGACGTCCACGAACTCTATGAGGCGGTGCTGGAGGATGATGGCATTCAACTTGATCTCGTAGTTTCCGATCAAAATGATCGTATGGTCAAAGGGAACCGGGAGCTCTTGTCTCAGGCCATATCAAACCTGATCGACAATGCCATGAAATACGGTCGTCCTTCCGAGGGCGAGGCGCTTATTACTTTGCAACTGAGTGGCGATGATCAGGGTGTTGTTATTGCTGTGGGTGACAACGGCCCCGGTATACCCGAAGCAGATCGCGAGCGGGTGAAAGACCGATTTGTACGCCTTGATAAAAGCCGCAACGCAAGCGGTAATGGCTTGGGTTTAAGCCTCGTGGAAGCGATTGCCCAAATGCATGGTGGTACGGTGCAATTGGCAGATAAAAATCCTGGCCTATGGGTGCGGGTGAATTTGCCGGTATCTGAGGCACAGTCCAATGCTTGAGCCCGTAACGTCTCTTGTTCTGCCAAGCGGGATAAATCCGGTTTGTTCGATGGAGGCCTTAGGACTGGAGGTAAACGAAAAGACAAGTCTGGGAAAAAAGACCACTGATTTCCTTTCCGTTGTTTTCTCCCTGTCTCCGTTTCTGCGCGATTGCGCCGAAAAGGAGCCCCGGTTCCTTTTGGATTTGCTGGAAGCGGGTTTTGACGAAACCGCAGAAACTTTGATTGCGTCTACCACCGCTCTTGGTATGCGCTCGGAGGCTGAAGCGGATCTAATGCGTGATTTGCGCATCGCAAAAAGACGAATGGCGCTTTTGTGTGGCCTGGCAGATTTGGGCGGTTGGTGGAAAGACAAGCAGGTTACGGAAACTCTATCGTCATTCGCGGGAGCAAGCGTTTCAGCGGCGTTGGATTTTATCCTTCTGAGCCAACACAATGCGTCAAAGATAGTTTTGCCTGATTCCGCAGTTCCTCAAAGCGATTGCGGTCTGATTGTGCTTGGAATGGGGAAATTGGGGGCAGGGGAACTCAATTATTCGAGCGATATCGACTTGATTGTTTTCTTCGATGATCGCGCCGAAATCGATCTTTTGACCGATGACCCCATTACTCTGCTAAACCGGTTTGCAAAGTCACTTATTCGAATTTTACAGGAGCGGACGGCTGACGGGTACGTCTTCAGGACAGATCTTCGCCTACGTCCGGATCCAGCTTCGACGCCATTGGTGATGCCTGTCGAAGCAGCGCTAACATACTATGAAGGCCAGGGGCAGAACTGGGAACGTTCCGCCATGATCAAGGCAAAACCGATTGCCGGAGATCTGGATGCGGCACGTGCCTTCCAGGCAGACTTGCGACCCTTCATTTGGCGCAAATACCTCGATTTTGCGGCCATCAATGATGTGCACTCTATCAAACGGCAAATCCATGCCCATAAAGGTCACGGTGAAATCGCAGTTTATGGCCATAACGTGAAACTTGGCCGTGGGGGCATAAGAGAGATTGAGTTTTTCGCACAAACCCAGCAGTTGATTGCTGGAGGACGCAATCCGGACCTCCGCCAACGTGAAACCATTTCCACCCTCTATTCACTGGTAACCCATGGGTGGTTGAAAGAAGAATATGCGGATGATCTGACGGAAGCTTATTGGTTTCTACGCGGGCTTGAGCATCGTCTTCAGATGATCCGCGATGAGCAAACCCACATCCTCCCGGACACACCTAAAGAGATGGCGATTGTCGCTGCGCTTCATGGCGAGACCGATGTCAAAAAGTTTGTCGCCCGCATTCGCTCCACATTGCTTTGTGTTGAGCACCACTATGCCAATCTGTTCGAGGCATCTCCGGATTTGGGCAGTACCTGTGGCAATCTCGTATTTACCGGCGATGACCCGGACCCGGATACAATTCAGTCGCTGAAGCAGATGGGTTACTCCAGGCCCCTCGATATCATCAAAATAGTGAAATCATGGCATGTAGCCAGAATGCCTGCGCTGCGCGCCACGCAAGCACGTGAAATGCTCACAGAGCTGGTGCCATTGCTGCTGGACACATTCTCGCGCACTCAAAGCCCCGACGAGGTTGTTTTTTCATTTGACCAATTCGTTTCCGGTTTGCCTGCGGGTATCCAGCTTTTTTCAATTCTAAAAAACAATCCGGAATTGGTGAGCCTGCTCGTCCGAATCCTGGACGGAGCGCCGAAACTAGCGGAACAGATTGCACGAAAACCACATGTATTTGATGCCATGCTCACACCGGGAAGCGAGGCCCAAGACACAAGCCATGCTTCCCTTGGGCTCATTCTCGATACATCTTTGAAACGCGCATCGTCTTATGAACAATGCCTCGATGCGGCACGGCGGTTCTGCGCCGAGACCAAGTTTCAGATTGGCGTACGTTATTTCAGCGGTGTTCAAAATTATGAAACCACCGCGCAGGAATACTCAACGCTTGCGGAAGTGATCATTGGCAAAATCTTTGAAATCGTTTCCGAAGAGTTTTCGTTGAAGCATGGTCGCGTGGAAGGTGCGAAAGTCGCGATACTTGCAATGGGTCGGCTTGGTAGCCGCGAACTAACCGCGGCATCCGATCTGGATTTGATATTTCTGTATGACGCGCCGGAT
>CAWUJX010000160.1:0-5703 GCA_963922635.1 uncultured Hyphomicrobiales bacterium
ACGACAAGTGCGCTTTGGGAAGACGGGCAAGCCATTGGTTTTCCGGTTGACGGGATGCCAAAGCATCATCAATCTCCACCTCATCAAAACCACAGTCTCTGGCAAAACCATATTGATCAGCAAGTACATGGCCGAAGGCTCGCAACTTTCCTGTATATCCCACCTGCCGCAACTTCTTTGCCAGGCTGAAGCCTCTACCATCGGCAAAGGATGGAAATGGAATGCGGATCATGGCGACGCTATCGAGCAACCCTTTCAGACCATCAACCGAAACATCATTGGGAATATCAAGACAGGTGTTCGAAACCTGCTTTTCAGCCACGTCTTGCCCGTATTTCTCAAGATCAATGAAAAGCCCGCCACTTGCTTCCCATGTATCAACTGCAAAACCACTATCGCGAACCAAAACTGTCATCTATCGCCCCTTACGCTGCTTCTGCCTGATTTGCGTAAAGCGCATCTTTGAACGGTTCTGACCCTAAGCGACGGAAGCATTCGAGAAATGTCTCGTTCTCATCCTCGCGAATTTCCAAGTACCGATCGATAATGCGCTCAACGGCTGGCACGATTTCTTCATAGGAAAAGCCCGGCCCGGCCCGTTCGCCAATTGACGCGGTCTCGGTCCCGTCACCGCCGAGAGTAATCTGGTAACTCTCCACACCCGCTTTATCGAGACCCAGAATGCCTATGTGACCCACATGGTGATGACCACAGGCATTGATACAGCCTGACATTTTTATCTTTAGCGGACCGATATCCTTTTGACGTTTGAGGTCTTCAAAGGCGTTTGAAAGTTCCTGCGCCACGGGAATTGAGCGTGCCGTCGCCAGCGCGCAATAATCCATACCGGGACACGCAATGATGTCTGACAGCAAGCCCACATTGGCTGTGGCAAGTCCTGCTTCGCGGAGAACGTTGAAAATCTCCGGCAGATCGTCACGGCGGACATGGGGCAGAATCACATTTTGCTCATGGCTAATGCGTAACTCATCATAACCATAGGCTTCGGCCAAATTTGCGAGAACACGCATCTGATCTGCCGTGGCATCACCGGGTGTGCCACCAATCGGCTTCATGGAAATAGTGACAATCGCGTGCGTTTTTTCCTTATGCTCCGCAACGTTTGTGTCCACGAATGATCGAAGCAGTGGATCGGCTGAAATGACTTTTTCCAGGCTCGCTTCATCCACTTCTCGTGTATCAAATTTTGGCGGTGCAAACTGAGCCTCAATGGCCTCCACCATTTCGAGAGGCGGCGCATTGTGATAGATTTTTTGCGTTTCAAATGCCTGCTCGATCATCATTTTGATATCGTGCAACCCTGTCTCGTGAACCAGGATTTTGATGCGGGCCTTATATTTATTGTCGCGCCGACCATTCAAATTATAAACTTGAAGGATCGCTTCGAGGTACGGAAGTAAATCTGCTTTTGGAAGAAACTCCCGTACGGTTTTACCGATCATGGGTGTGCGCCCAAGACCGCCACCCACAAGCACTTCATAGCCCGGATCACCGTTTGCATTGCGAACCATGCGCAAGCCAATGTCGTGGGCTTTTGTGACAGCCCTATCATTTGGACTGCCTGTGATTGCGATTTTGAATTTGCGAGGCAGAAATTGAAATTCGGGATGATCTGTGGACCATTGCCGCAGGAGTTCCGCAGTAGGTCTCGGGTCTTCAATTTCATCCGCAGCAGCGCCTGCAAAATGATCAGCAGTTACGTTTCGAATGCAATTCCCGGAGGTCTGGATTGCGTGCATTCCCACCTGCCCAAGGGCGTCGAGCATATCCGGCACGTCTTTTAGCTTCGGCCAATTATATTGAATGTTTTGACGGGTGGTGAAATGGCCATACCCCTTATCCCAACGTTCGGCCAAATAAGCCAACTGACGCATTTGTCTGCTGTTCAGCGTGCCATAGGGAATGGCTACCCGCAGCATATAAGCGTGCAATTGAAGATAAAGGCCATTCATCAACCGAAGGGGTTTGAACTCATCTTCGGTCAATGAACCATCAAGCCGGCGCTCAACCTGCGCACGAAACTGGGCATTCCGGTTTTCCACGAAATCGCGGTCAAACTGATTGTATTGATACATGTTTAAAGCTCCGCTTGCTTGCCATGGTTTGGGTAATTGGAAGGCCCGCGCGTTCGGAACGCTTCCCGAAAATGAACTGGCACCGGTTTGCCGTCGGCCCCGCGCTTTGCATCCGCCAAATAAGGTCCGACCAAACGAGATGTTTGTTGACTTGCGGTTTCTAGCGCGGCTCTCGCCTCTGCTTCATCTTCCAGAAGCAGAGCTTCACTGTGCAATCGGGACCAATCGCCAGTTGCCGTAAGGTATATGACATCACCTTCCAACAGATCGTTTGCTGTTACCACTTTTGGAATGAATGCGCGCGCCATGGCTAAGCTCTCACTTGGTTAAGACTGGTTGATACTTCGGACACGGCAGAAGCAACCTCACGGGGTTCAAGGCCCAACATCAGGATGACCGGTCCTGCATCTCCGCTTTTCTTGGACGCTTCAACCAATTGTCCTACCGTAGTCACCGAGACCTGTTGTTCAGGACGCGAAACGTTTTCCATGATTGTGACTGGAAGGTCAGGTGAAGCCCCGTGCATCAAAAGGCGTCCACTCAAGAAATGCGCCTGTTTAAGACCCATATAGATTGCCGCGACGCCGCCATTTCTGGCGAGGTCTTGCCAATCATGTTCCGCAAAACCCTTGATGTCATGCGCCGTCATGATGCGAAGCGCAGAATTGCGGCGACGTTTGGTGAGTGAAACATTGAGTTCTGCTGCAGCCGCTGAAGCAGTCGTGATACCCGGAACAATTTCAAAGGGAATGTTTGCGGCATCCAATGCGTCCATTTCCTCATCAAGGCGACCGAATACCGCCGGATCACCGGATTTAAGGCGGACGACCTGAGCACCATTTTGGGCATGCTCAACCATTAGTTGGTTGATGTCTTCTTGCTTCCACGACGGGCCATAGCCCTTTTTGCCCGTTTGAATGATGTCCGCTTCACGTCTCGCCAATTCCAAAATTTGTGGTGAGACAAGCCGGTCATGAATAACCACATCGGCTTCATGCAACAGGCGCATCGCTTTACGGGTGAGCAGATCAGGATCACCGGGTCCCGCACCAACAAATGCCACACGGCCCTGATCAGCTTCGTCTCTCAGTGTATCATCAAACAGGTGATGCAAGACGTCTTCAGCGCCCTTTGTGCCATGACTACGAAATGCGGCAGGTCCCGCATGATCGTAATACTTGGCCCAAAATTTACGCCGCGGTCTCCCCATGGGCAGCTTTGCTGCAATCGGTCGGAACCGTTCCCCGATCTTTGCGAGCAGCCCCAATTCAGTGGGTAGGCTTTCTTCCACCTGAGCTTTGATTTTTCTTGCAAGAACCGGCGCTGTTCCCTCCGTTCCAATCGCAATTGTCACGGGGTCGCGATCAACCAGCGCAGGGGTGATAAATTCACTGTCCGTCAGATTATCAACGATATTGGTAAGGACACCTGCCATGCGGCCCATGGTTGATGTCCGTTCATCGCGTTTCTCATCATCGTCAGCAGCATAAACCATGGCAGCATTGTAAAAATCATCGGCGCGGATTTCGCGCTCAACCAATGTGATTTTGCCTTCGGTTGCCCATTCGCGAACTTGTTCATCCGCATCAGTAGCGAAAACAACGACCTCCGCTTCCGTTTTCATCAACAGACGAAGCTTTGCGATTGCCGTTTCGCCGCCGCCGGACACCAAAATCCTTTTGCCCTGAACTTTAAGAAAAACCGGGAAATGCCTCATCGCAGTGCTTCCTAACGATTGTTGCGCGAATTTTTTCTAATATGTGCGCTCTAGTCTCAAATCTCAAAGAATGAAATTTTATTATTCTGCTAAATAAGCGAATTCTGTTTTAAAAATGGAACATGCCGCGTTGTATTATTCCGCGACATCAGACAAACGCTTTTGATTGTGTTTCGAAGCAAGAATTTGGATACTCGTGCTTCGATTATTCGGGAGAAAACAATGCGTTGGTCAAAGACCTTGCAAATGGTTGAAGCGCATGCGGAGGGCGAAGTGGGGCGCGTGGTGACCGGAGGGCAACCGCTCATTCCTGGTAAGACGCTTGCCGAAAAATTCCGATATCTGAACAGCGATCAAGACACGCTCCGAAAGTCTCTTGTACTGGAACCGCGTTCTTCACCAGCTGGTTCGGTGAACCTACTTTTCCCGCCGGACAACCCGGAAAATCATGCCGGATTTATTGTACTACAACCGGATCAAGCTCACGCCATGTCTGGTTCTAATGCGATCTGTGTGACAACTGTTCTGCTCGAAACAGGCATGGTGAACATGAAGGAAGGTGAAAACCTTGTTCGCTTGGAAACTGCCGCCGGACTGGTCATCGCAAAAGCCAATTGCGTTGAAGGCAAGTGTGAAAGTGTGACGCTTTCCATGCCCGCGTCTTATGTGGAGCATCTTGATTTGGCAGTCGAGACAGATCGCTGGGGGAAACTCCATTTGGATATCGCCTTTGGCGGAGTGTTCTACGCGATCATCGACCCAGCCGAACTAGGCCTCACAATTCAGCCCTCAATGGCGCGCGACCTTGCTGATGCTGGCATGGAATTGAAAGAAGTCTTGAATCAATTGCTTGATGTTTCCCATCCGGAAAACCCGGATATTTTCGGCATCGCCTACGTAATGTTCCGAACCAACGAAACCGATGGTTCTGTTCGAACCGCCACAACCATGTGGCCGGGGCGTCTAGATCGATCCCCTTGCGGAACAGGCAATTCAGCCAATCTGGCAATAAGAGCGGCAAGAGGCGAAGTGAAAGAAGGCAAAACCTACGTATCGCGCTCTACCATAAACAGTGAATTTCAAGTCACGTATGGGGGCTCCACTCGCATCGGAAACCGAGATGCGGTATTGCCTAGGATAAAAGGGCGAGGCTGGATTTACGGAATCCATCAAATCGGGTTTGACCCGAGCGACCCTTTCAATGATGGTTTTGCCATGACTGACATCTGGGGGCGGGACGCAGGCAAGATCTAACTTTGTCGAATTGGCACAGTCTTACTCATTACCCGCTTTTGGCAATAGGTCTGAAAATTCCGCGTCCTTTTTGGCCATTTTTGCTTCCATTGCGCGGGTAAGGTCTTCCGGCCTCAACATACCGCCATTCCATGTGGCAATCTGATCAAGTCCATCAGCGACAGAATGATCCCGGGCATAATTCAGCGACTGTTTGATCCCTGCAATTGCCAGTGGCGATTTTGCCGCAATGGTATGACCGAGATCCAACGCAGCTGAAACAACGGCTTCATGCGTTTCATGGACTGAGTTCACCAGGCCCATTGCAAGAGCTTCATCCGCCGAGAATTTCCGTCCGGTAAACGCAAGCTCACGGGCAATGCCCGGTGCGATCAGTTTTGGCAGGCGCTGCAATGTGCCCACATCAGCTGCCATCCCGATATGAATTTCCTCTACACCAAAATAAGCATCTTTGGATGCAAGGCGCATATCCACCGCAGTGATGAAATCAATTCCGCCGCCCAAGCACGCTCCATGAATTGCAGTAATCACCGGCAGTCTGATCTGCTCAAGCGTGGTGAAACTATCCTGTAGCTTCAAAATCAATTCACGCAGCGCAAACGCGTAGATCGACTCGCCCATGCGCGAACTTGCAGG
>CAWUJX010000161.1:0-5558 GCA_963922635.1 uncultured Hyphomicrobiales bacterium
CGGCAATTCGTTCGTTGCGGAGACGGAAGGACAAGTCATCCTCAACGGCAGCCGCGACATTGAATTCACGATGGACCTTGTGCTCAAAGATATTGGTCTGTTCCAGAAGCTTGCTGATGATCACAACGTGCCGCTGGAAGTCTCGCCGATGATTATCGACATCATGAAAGACGGACAAAAGCGCTACGGCGAACGGGCGAATTCAGATGACATTATTCGCAGGCTTGAGGAGGCGACGGGCCTCGACATAACCGCACCCGGCTTTCCGGCCCTTTTGGTCGATGATGAACCGGAGGAGCAAGGCTATGAGGTTGTGCCGCGCGGACGGGCTTAAACGCTATACATTAAACTTGAACAGCATGATATCGCCGTCTTGTACGATGTATTCTTTGCCTTCGTCGCGGGCTTTGCCAGCCTCCTTGGCTTTGGCTTCGCCGCCTAGGGAGACGTAATCGTCGAAGGCGATTGTTTGCGCACGAATGAAGCCTTTTTCGAAATCTGTGTGGATGACGCCCGCTGCCTGCGGTGCTTTTGAGCCTTCGCTCACCGTCCATGCGCGGGTTTCTTTAGGCCCGGCCGTGAAATAGGTGATAAGGCTGAGCAAACGGTAACCGGCTGCAATGAGGCGGTCGAGACCGGACTGGTCCAGCCCGTTCATTTCCAGAAACTCGCCTTGTTCATCTTCTGGCAATTGGGCGATCTCTTCCTCAATGGCTGCTGAGATCACGACCGATTGTGCGCCTTCGCTTGCGGCAAGTTTCGCAACTTCAGCACTAAGATCGTTTCCATCTGCCGCATCGCCTTCGGCCACGTTACACACGTAGAGAACCGGCTTGGACGTGAGCAGGTTAAGTCCGTTCAGGATTTTGAGATCTTCTGCGGCAATGCCGTCAAGCATGACGCGGGTAGGCTTGCCTTCTTGCAACAGTTCAACCGCCTGCTCCATAACCGGTAAAACCGTGAGCGCATCCTTGTCTTTCGCAGTCGCTTTTTTGCGTGTCTGATCGAGGCGCTTTTCTAGGCTTTCAAGATCGGCAATCATCAATTCTGTTTCGATGGTTTGTGCGTCTTCGATTGGGTTTATTCGCCCATCCACATGGGTGATGTCATCATCCTCAAAGCATCGCAGCACATGAATAATTGCATCAACTTCCCGAATGTTTGCCAGAAACTGATTGCCCAGACCTTCGCCTTTTGAGGCACCTTTCACCAGACCCGCAATGTCCACGAATGAAATCCGCGTTGGTATAATTTCTTTGGATTGAGCAATCTCTGCAATGGCGTTGAGCCGCGTATCAGGAACGTTCACCTCGCCGGTATTGGGTTCGATGGTGCAAAACGGATAGTTCGCCGCTTGCGCTGCGGCTGTCTTGGTAAGGGCATTGAAAAGTGTCGATTTGCCCACATTTGGCAAGCCAACGATACCGCATTTGAATCCCATGAACCGCGTCCTTTGCACCTGAGAATAACAATCCGCTCTGCTTTAGTGGATGCGAGGCAAGGGGGCAAGGGATGCTTTGACTTTGCCGGATTGGACGCCGTCGAAAATTCCGTCTTGTTCAGTGAAAACGCCTACGTTAACTTTTTTGGGAACACTAGGACTTGAGGGCATTATGGGACTTATGCAAACCGCAATGATTACCGGGGCTTCAGTCTGGAAGGCTTCGGACCACCAGAATAGTGATGAGTGGATATTTCATTTCTCCCCCGCCGATCTGGAAGAAATAGATGCTGCGTTGAAAGTTCAACAGGGGTCCTCGAAACCGTTTCCACATTTCGACAAGGCAGATTTTCCCTTGCCGAAGCTGGAACCCCGCTTGGCGGGAATTGCTGAAGAGCTGGAAGACGGGCGTGGGTTTGTTCTGCTCCGTGGACTGCCCATCGAGCGGTATAGCGATGAGGAAATCAATGTCATCTATTATGGCTTGGGCCTTAATCTTGGTCTTCCGGTTGGTCAGAACCCGCAAGGTGATCTGATCGGTACCGTGATGAATGTGGGCGATCCTGCCGACAAGAATACGCGGGTGTATCAAACCAATAAATACCTGCCATACCATACCGACCCTTCTGATGTTGTTGGCTTGCTGTGTATTCGTAAAGCGAAGAGCGGCGGGCTCAGCAGTCTTGTTTCAGTGCATGCGGTGTATAATGAACTTCTGGAACGCTACCCCGAATTTCTCGGGCTCTTACAAGCAATGGTATTACGCGCATTTGGGGGAAGACCTTCCCAGTCCCACATCGCTCTTTGCCATGCATGAGGGAAGACTAAACTTCAGATATCTTCGCCAGTATATCGAACTGGGACATGACATCCGGGAGCATCCGCTTTCTCCGGTGGAAGTGCAGGCGCTCGACATCCTCGACAGTATCATTCACATGCCCGAACTCCGCCTGGACATGATGCTGGAGCCCGGTGACATACAATTCGCAAACAACCATTTGGCACTTCATTCTCGGACCAGCTTTGAGGATTTTGATGAGCCGGATAAACGGCGCAAACTCTTGCGGCTTTGGCTGAAAATGCCCAACGCACGGAAGCAACCGGAAGGTTTCCCTGGTCGCAATGGCTTTGCGGTGCCCGCATAAAAAGTCTGGGTTTTGTGAGCGGAAAAATGGGTGGTTCCGGATTATTCGTAGAATCTACTCAATGGCCTTCACGTAATACCATTTGCCATTCTTTTTCTTGAACAGGCTTTTCTCTGTCTGTTCGTTCACGGTACCATTCACCATGGATTTCGCAGTGAAAGTGACAGTGCCATGGGTATCGTTTTCGTCTCCACCGTCTTTGTGATGGATGGTGAGTCCAAGCCAGATACTGTTTTCGGCACGTTGTCTGTATCCCGCTTCATCAAAGTGTTTTTGATATGCGGGCCACGTGGTTTCTTTCAGATAGGTGATTTCCCGTTTTACAAACGCGCAGTAGCGCGACCGCATTAGCATTTCTGCGGTTGGTGGTGATGCCATGCCTTTGTGAAATGCACCGCAGCATGCATCATAGGCTTGATCGAAGCCGCAAGGGCAGGTGATCACTCTTTATCTCCAAAGAGCTTTTTCAACATATCAGCCATGGGGCCGGACTTGGGAAGATCAGGCTTCCTTTGCTGCCCGCGCGCCTGATGGATATGGGATTGTTTCTTTGCTGGCTTCGGATTTTGCTGTTTCGGCTTGTCCGTGTTTTGTCCAATGTCGATGGCGACCTTGTTCATGAAGGTCGCATCTTCTCCGGTTGCCAGAAGGTCTGCATGATCTGCGATTGATTGAAGCAAGGGGTCTAGCCACGCGTGGTCCGCTTTTGCGAAGTCGCCCAGTACGTGCCCCGTCACCCGCTCTTTCGACCCGGGGTGACTAATGCCCAGACGCATCCGGCGGTAGTCTTTACCGCAATGGGCATCGATCGACTTGATGCCGTTATGACCGCCGGAGCCGCCGCCGGTCTTTATGCGCAGTTTGCCCGGTGCGAGATCGAGTTCATCATAGATGACAATAAGGTTGGAAAGGCTTTCCTTGTAAAATCTCAGGATTTCACCAATCGATTGGCCTGACTCATTCATGAATGTTTGGGGTTTCACGACAAGCGCTTTTTCGCCGCCCAATGTGCCCGATGAAATCTCTGCTTTATGTTTGGATTTCCATGGCCCAAACGAATGACGGCGAACGATTTCGTCCGCCGCCATAAATCCGATATTGTGACGGTGGGAAGCATATTTGCTTCCGGGATTGCCAAGTCCTGCAATGATAAGCATGACTGGAACTCCTCTGACCGTCGTTGAAAAACAGACTTACTCTTCGTCGTCTTTCTTTTCGCCGATGACTTCAGTTTCCGGTGCTTCCGGTGCGCCGTCTTCATCTGCTTCTTCTGACTTGAGGCCAGCAGGTGAAGCGATGGTCGCAATCGTGAAGTCACGGTCGGTGATTGTTGGCTCAACACCTTCCGGCAGATCAACAGCAGAAATATTGATTGAATCACCCAACTCAAACGGCTGGAGATCAATTGTGAAGCTGTCAGGGATACTGTCGGCCGGCACGTTCACTTCAACAGCAAAACGCACAACGTTCAGCACGCCGCCGACTTTCAGGCCCGGACATGTTTCTTCGTTGATGAAGTTTACCGGAATTTCAACGGTAACAACGGTTTTCTTGGATACGCGAAGAAAGTCCACATGCTCGATGAAATCGCGCACGGGATGCAACTGATAGTCTTTCGCGAGAACGCGGTGCTCTTCGTCGCCAACTTTGATTGTGGCAACAGTGGTCATAAAACCACCGCTATGAATTTGCTTTGCAAGTTCCTTGTAAGGAAGTGCAATGGAAACAGGGTCTTTTTTGTCGCCATAAATGACGGCAGGTACCATGGCGTTGCGACGAAGTTCACGAGCGGCCCCCTTGCCAACTCGATCGCGCAACTGGCCCTCAAGAACGTAAGTATCGCTCATTTTGAAGCCTTTCGCTTTCTATGTACCCACAAACGGGCACTGGTTTTGGCATCCGACTAAATCGGAATTGCTTTTCTGATGTCAGAAGAACAAACCCGTAGTGCCTCCAAGGGTGTCTGTACGGGCAGGCGGTTTATAGGCGACAGCCGCTAAAAGAGCAAGTGCCAAAGCGTATTTGGCAGGTGTAGCCAGACTTGTCGAAACAGGCTGGAAATGAACCGATTTACTCGATACTGCGCAACTCTATTTCGGCGATGCCGGCGGCGAAGTTAAAGCCTGTTTGTGTGCTGATGCTAAAGGGCTGCAATGCAATTGATTTGTTGGAACCGCCGACAAGTACGTTTGCGCCAAGGCCCACCGCGAAACTCGCTGAACCCGCTGCACCCACATAATTTCCCGCAAGGAAGCCAGGTTTATAATCATCCAGTGCAGCGGCTACCACGAGCCATGTGATCTGGGCTTCATCGGTTTTACCGATATCAAGACCAAGGCGATTGAAAACGCCAAAATAATTGTCTTCGCCCCAGTCAGCTTTGTTGGATGTGAAGACACAGCTTAAGTCGCGTGTTGAACCGATAATCTGCCCGGTGCCTTCGTCCACAAAACATTCGAGTTTGCCGAGCTCGATCAGGTCTTGAGCGTTTGCGCTTTGCGGCAGCACGGAAAGTGTGATCGCAACCAAAGCCGTCAATGGCACAGCAAACATAGAAAGAGTATTTTTCATAAGGCGCTCCTGGATATGCAAAGAGTCTAGGAGCTAATTATGTCTAATCAAAGAGGCTTGAAACTGATTTTTCGAGGGCGGTCCGTTTGATCGCTTCGCCGATCAGTTCTGAAATCGAAACAACCCGAATATTCGCCGCCGCTGTCACGGCTGATGTGGGCTGGATGGAATCTGTAATTACCAATTCCTTCAATTTTGATGAGGTAATCCTCGCAACAGCCCCGCCAGACAATACACCATGGGTGATGTAGGCTGTTACGCTGGTTGCTCCCATGGCAAGAAGTGCTTCCGCAGCATTACAAAGCGTGCCACCGGAATCGATGATGTCATCAATGAGGATACAGTCGCGTCCGCTCACATCACCCATCACGGTCATGACCTCGGATTCCCCTGGTTTGTCG
>CAWUJX010000162.1:0-5525 GCA_963922635.1 uncultured Hyphomicrobiales bacterium
CATACTGTGGCAGCCTCATCCCCCACCGGCCCGGCCTTTGAGGGGGCGGAAATCTCCTGCGGGCAGCGAGCGGCACCGGGTGCCATTGAACGCGTTCGCATTGATCCTGACACGCTTGAACCAAAAGTCAAAGTGATTGGCATCGACATCTGGTCCGATGAAGAAGGCTTTGATGCCGCCGCAAACGTAACGGGCGTTACGGGAGTTTGTGGTTCAGCGATTATCGAAGTTATCGCAGAAATGTATCTGGCAGGGATCATCTCGGAAGACGGTGTTGTGGACGGTTCGCTGGCTGCTAAGTCAGACCGTATAGTGGAGGACGGCCGCACGTTCTCCTACGTTCTGTGGCGCGGAAAGCAGGAACTGCGCATCACTCAAACCGATGTCCGCGCAATTCAACTTGCCAAGGCGGCGCTATATGCGGGAATTAAACTCCTGATGGACAAAAAGGGTATATCTGAAGTCGATTCCATATCGTTTGCTGGAGCGTTCGGGACTTTCATCGACCCCAAATATGCGATGGTTCTGGGGCTTATCCCGGATTGCGATCTCAACAACGTGAAAGCTGTTGGCAACGCAGCCGGTTACGGTGCCAAAATGGCGCTCCTCAACCGCGACTACCGCCGTGAAATCGAAGAAACGGTCACGAAAATCGAGAAAATCGAAACCGCATTGGAAGCTGATTTCCAGGCGCATTTCGTAAACGCCATGGCCATGCCAAACAAGGTGGACCCCTTCCCGCACTTGGGCGAGGTCGTCAACTTGCCGCAAAAGAAACCGATGCCGGAAGCCTCCAACGACGATACGGCTACGGGTGGACGCCGCAGGCGCCGCCGTGCAAGGGGATAAAAGACAGCGGAACCTAACCCGCACCCATGTTCGACCGCTCTCTTTCTGATTTGGTAAGATTCAGTTTACCATTCAGGCAGAACAGAGGAATTAACCGAGCACACGTTTCAAGTTTATTTGGAATTTCAGGGTATTACTCGTCCCAGCACATAGGGGACGATCTAGATGCACCACAAAAGCCTCAGTCTTGGTTATGATTTCAAGACCGACACGATTTCCGACACGAATGTGATCGAAAGGGCTGGACTTGCCTTGATGCGCATGGCGGCGAAAGCGACTAGGCCAATCGACTATACGGGACTGACCTACCTTAATCGGATCGTCGCAACGGTGTTTCCCAGTCGAAAACTGGTATCGGTCCGATTGGCAGATGATACCGTATTCCAGTTCATATACGGTGACGGGTATTGGGGTCGCCTGTTGGACAACAAGCGAACCTATTCAGCGGCGGAAGAAAATTTCCTCCTCGCAATCAATGACATTGATTATGCCTATATCGATTGCGGAGCCAATTTCGGCTACATGTCGGCGCTGGTGACAAGTAAGAAATACGGTATGAAACCATCCTACGCCATCGAGGCTGACCCAGAGACGTTTCAGATGCTCCTTCAGAACTGGGAGCAAAACGGCAAGCGGTTTGATGTAACCCACAATGCGGTGTTCTCGAAAAGTGGCGAGCTGATTACCATGGGCGAAGGGAAACACGAAGCCCGAGCCATCCAGTTTGATGGACATAACAACAACTCGGGTAAAGTGGAAACCCTGAAACTCGACGATCTTGCGGGATGGATCGACGAGAAAAATTGCGCAAAACTTATCTTGAAGCTCGATGTGGAAGGTGTCGAAATCGAAGCGCTTCGAGGCTCCAAAAGCCTTCTCAAGCGCGACCCGTTGATCATGTTTGAAGATCACGGCAACGATCCAAGCCATGAAGTCACAACCTATTTGCGCAATGAATTGGGCATGCGAATTTTCGCGTCGGAAGAACGCGGATGCCGCGAGCTTACCGACCCAGGTCAAATGACAGCACTTAAGAAAAACAAGCGCGTCGGCTATGATTTTCTCGCAGCCAAAGGCGATTATTGGCCTGATACCATCCTGTCTTTGAAATATCCCGAAGGCCTACGCCGGTAAGACGTCAAACGCGATACATTGCCGATCTTCATCCGCTTCAAACGGAATGGTCGAGTGAAACAGCGATGACGGGAATAGTACAAGATCGCCCGCTTCCGGCAGATGTTCGAGAGTGGGCACATCCTCTTTTTCTTTACGGTAGTCGTACCCATGCAGGCTGAACGAAATACCGCCCTCATTGCCCTTGGTGCCTTCCGGTATCTTCAGATAAACGACACCGCTGACCCATCCACGGGAGTGGATATGGGGTTTTTGGTAACCGGCCTTCAGCAGCTTTACATGCCAACCGTGAAGATCAAATTTGTCGGGGAAGTCCGAAAACAGAACGGCTTCATGCCCTGCGTGTTCCTTTTGATAGGCAATAAGATGATCGCGAATGAGTTCTTCGAGCCGTGTTAGCGCCGGCCCACACTTAAACAAGTTACCATGGGTCTGAAATCCACCGCGCGTGGTATTGTTTTCCCAAACTGCCCCCACCTCTGCAGCCTCATTCATGAGTTCAACGAGATACGAATGTGTTTCCTCCGCATCATCAAGCAAGCGCCGCTTGGAAACCAGATCAAGTGGTGACGGTGCAAACGGATGCGTGTTTTCAATTCCAAATTGGTCGCTCACGAAGGCACTGAATGCAGCGAGGTTGAGGTTCTTCGGCTCGTTCTTGTTCATATCCGCAAGACGCGTTTTCACATCATCCGAAGCATCGCCCCTGTCATGCAGATGCGTTAGAACTTTCACGCGCGCTTCTGCCGTGTCGACCTTTTCAAACGCATTGATTGCACGATCATGATCCCCATCATGGCTATGGAGCACACCAAGTTCATACCAGGCTTCTGCGTTTTCTGGTTCAAGCTTAAGTGTGGTCTCAAAACACGCTTTCGCTTTCTCCAAATGTCCGGCCCGAGCGTAACTGACACCAAGGCTCAGATGACCATTGGCAAACCGTGGTGCGAGTAAGGGTACTTTTTCCAAATAGGTGATCGATTCTTCATACCGTTTCAGACTGCGCAAAGCGGTTCCAAGATTTCTTAATGCAGGTACAAATTTGGGATCCTTCTCCACTGCTTGTTTGTAAGCGTCCGCAGCATCGTCAAACTGTTCGAGACCGAAATAAGCCGCACCAAGATTGGTAAAGACATCGGCCGAACCGCCCGTCTTCTCAATGACTTCCTTAAACTTTGGGATCGCTTCCGTTGGCCGATCGAGATTCACGTAGACCAGTGCCAGGTTATAAACGCCGTCCATAAAATCTGGCTTTGCAGCAAGCAGTTTTTCCAAAGTTTCCGCCGCACCCTTGAAATCATTCTCGGCGATTTGAGCCTTACTCAGGATATCAAGAAGAATTGGCGCATTGGGAAACGCTTTGATCAGTTTCTTCGCCCGCGAAGCCGCCTCGCGCGCTTTACCGGATTTCATAAGTTGGACAAGCCCCTGCACATCAGCTTGGGAAAGTTGGCGGCGTTGGTTGTGCCTATTCATTGAGTAACCCTTTATCCGGTTGAAAATCTGACGATCCGATATCACAATATCGCAACTTGAAACGTTCAGCCGCATATTTCAAATAGCGAGTATAGATGATCCCACCAAAAGCTTTTCTATTTGATGTCTTCGGTACGATTGTTGACTGGCGTTCGGGCGTGGCAAACGCCTGCCGTCCGGTTTTTACGAGGAAAGAGATCATCTTTGATCCATTTGAGTTTGCTGATCTTTGGCGCGGCGAATATCAGCCGGCAATGGAGAAAATCCGCTCGGGCAATCGCGGCTACATAACCCTTGATACACTGCATCGGGAAAACCTTGACCGGGTTTTGGAACAAACCGGTTTGTCTGGTGAATTCAACGAAGAAGAGCGTGCAGACTTAAACTACGCGTGGGAGAAACTTCCCGGCTGGGAAGATAGCGCGGCCGGACTTGAGGCAATCAAACAAAAAGCGATTATAGCCCCCTGCTCGAATGGCTCTATCGCCCTCATGACGCGGCTCGCCAAATACGCAAAACTTCCGTGGGATTGTATTCTCGGGTCTGAAATCGCGCAAAACTACAAGCCGCATCCGGACGCCTATCTGAAATCAGTCGCGGCTTTGGGACTCACACCAAACGAGGTCGTGATGGTGGCAGCACACAATGATGATTTGGTTGCGGCAAGGGAAAATGGTCTGAAGACCGCGTTCATTCCAAGACCCACTGAGTATGGCGAGGGCCAAACAAAAGACCTAAAAGCAACTCAAGACTGGGACTATCAGATTGAAAAGATTGGCGATTTAGCCAACACTGCCTAATGGGCTCTGGCCAGATTAACCGCTGTGTTTACGACCGAATATTTTTGATTGCATTTGGAAAATAATCTGCGAATGTCGCTGCTACGACATTTTAAGGGCGCATGGTCATGAACCATATGGATGTTCAATCGCCGGTAATCGAGAAAGCATCGAACGTCGATTGCCGTTCCATTGTTTTCTTTTTGGTACCGAATTTCTCAATGATTGCATTTGCAACAGCCATTGAGCCGTTGCGCATCGCAAACAGAATGCTGGGTCATGAATATTATTCGTGGCGACTGGCATCCATGGACGGAGGGCCGGTAACCGCCTCCAATGGCGTGGAAGTGTCGGTCACAGGCAGCCTGAAACAGGAACGTGAAAACCTTTCCACGTCGCGTCGCCCATCAAACATGTTTCTATGTACAGGCATGCAGGTTGAAGAGGCGGCAAACAAGTCGCTCTTTGCATATATTCGCGAAAACAAAAACAGCGGTGTCACAATCGGTGGCTTTTGCACTGCTGCATTTCTTTTTGCAGCTGCGGGTTTGCTCAAAGGTAAACGATGCGCCATTCACTGGGAAAATCTACCCGGTTTCGCCGAGCATTTCCCGGACCTCGAGGTCTATGCGGACCTTTACGAGATGGATGGCAACATCTGGACATGCGCAGGCGGTACAGCGGCGCTCGACATGATGTTGTCCATGATCGAAATGGATCTGGGCGATGAATTGGTGAACCGCGTGTGTGAGCAGGCGCTTACTGACCGCGTCCGCAACCCCAATGACCGCCAACGCCTGCCGCTTCGCGCACGCCTTGGCGTGCAAAATTCGAAAGTGCTTTCCATCATTGAATATATGGAGGCCAATATTTCTGAGCCTTTGCAACTGGTGGAAATTGCAGACTTTGTGGGACTTTCGCGCCGCCAGATAGAGCGCCTTTTCCAGCAGCATATGGGAAGATCGCCAGCCCGATACTATCTGGAAATCCGCCTTGATCGTGCGCGGCACCTCCTGATGCAATCCACCATGGCAGTAGTGGATGTGGCGATCGCTTGCGGCTTTGTTTCCGCTTCCCATTTCTCCAAATGTTACCGGGAAATGTACGGGAAGACGCCATTGCAAGAGCGAGCCTGAACCCACTCTTAAATTGCGCGATTCAAAAATCTTAGGCGATGATGTTGTGTTCCGGGCCATATGGAAAGCCCGTGATATTTTCAGCAACGGTTTCTTGAACCACCAGAATATCATGCTCCCGATAGCCGCCCGCGCCCGGTTGCCCATTGGG
>CAWUJX010000163.1:0-5448 GCA_963922635.1 uncultured Hyphomicrobiales bacterium
CAAAGATGCGGCTCTTGGGTTGCTGACGGAACGAGTACAGCAGACCAGCAATTTCAGCTTCGTGTGCATCATTTGCAGCTGAAGGCGGTGCATCGGGGAAGTCCAGATCATCGTCAATGCGTGATGTTGATTCCAGCCGCTCGGTGATGGAAGGCGTTGCTGCTTCAACTTCATCAAGTTTGGTCTTATCGTCCGAAGCGTCATCCTTGTCAGAGACTGGCACATCTGCCTGCAACTCGCTGGTCACATCGCTCAATTTATCTTCAAGCGCTTTCAAGTCTTCATCTGAAATATCCGCATCAGAAAATTCAATGGATAAAGCCTCTTCGACTGCGTCCAGTGCTTCTTGTTCGGTCTTATTGCTTTTGGCTTTACTAGCCATACTCATAGTCCCCATACATTGAGAAAGCCCGCCGAAGGCTACTCTCGATCATCCACCGCTGCAATCTGCTCACTCTATTATAGACAGGAAAAGATTTCACGCTGACCAACGTAGAATGTTAATATATGGTTAACAGCAGCCAATGCAAACTATGCCACTGGCGTTGGTCCTGCGTCGGTCTTTTGCATGCCCCGATTTAGCCTCGTTAAGGGATTGTTTGGTATCGCGGGGGTATTGTTCATGTACAAACAACAACCAGAGTAAACGATCATGGCTATGGCTCTTAAATCCGATGTGGCGCAAGCTTGCCAAAGTGAAGGGTCTCAGAAGCCGATCGATTTGGTTTATCTATCATCGCAAACCATGGGTGATCGGGCTTTGGAGACCGAAATACTGGGCATGTTTGCGGTGCAATTGCCCCAGTATACGAACCTCATTAAAACAAGTGTTGGTAATGAAGACATGTATCGTGCCGCCCATACGCTTAAAGGTGCCGCAAGGAGCGTTGGTGCATTCCAACTGGCCGAACTGGCAGCCGATATTGAGCAAAGCGGAGTGCTTCATGTTGAAGCTCTTGATGAAGCAGTCAGCTTGGTCTGCGACTACATAAAAACAATCTCTCATTTCTCAGAGTCCGGCTAGATGTTTGCTGTTTAGTCGATGTGCTGGAGCGCTACCGCCTTCTTGGCAGTTAACACTCGGCCATAGCCCGCTTGACTTGTCAGGCTTAGGTGCTAAATCGCAGACTTCATAATCCGTTATTCAAACGTTCCATTTCCAAGGCATTTACACCCGATGGCGAAAATCACCTACATCACGCATGACGACCAGAAGTTCGAGATCGAAGCCGCTGCCGGCACGACCGTAATGGAGAACGCCATTAAAAACTCTGTTCCCGGAATTGAGGCGGAATGCGGCGGTGCCTGCGCCTGCGCCACATGCCATCTTTATATTGACGAAAGCTGGACTGAAAAGGTCGGTGGCCCCGAGGCCATGGAAGAGGACATGCTGGATTTTGCCTGGGAAATGCAAGCAAACTCACGGCTTTCCTGTCAGGTCAAAGTGACCGACGAGCTGGACGGTCTTGTTGTTCGAATCCCGGAAAAGCAAGCTTAAAGTACAATATTAGATAAATCTCGTAAGAAATTGTATTACATTATTGTTTTGGGAAATAATCCTGTAAATCGCCCTCTCGATAAACGTCTGTTGTGGCGCAATGGAGTGCGCCACCAAACGCATACGCATCTCTGAACGGGATCGGCACCACTTCCAGCCCCAGCTTGTCAAACTGTTCCATCTGGTTGACTTCAGATGCTTCGACGCAGACCGTTTTCTCATCAATCATCAATACATTCATTGAAAGCCAAACCGATGAATAGCAAAGCGGCGGCGGAGTATTATGGGCCGGGCGCGCTGCATCGATTATTTCCCAATCATTACGATGGAAAAACTCGCGTTGCTCGTCCGGAAGCCTTCGGTCTGGATTGTTGATGATGAGGCCCGGACGGATCGGCGTGAAGGTTGCGTCAATGTGGATCGGGTAGGGGTCACCCGGAAAGTTAACCGCACGGACCCGATGATCGGGATAATGACGTCGCAGCCAATCAATGCCCTTCAGGTTTGTGGTAAAGCCGTGCTGGACAATAAGGTCTTTTCCGAAACGCAGTACATCAGCCGCATCAAACATCGGCTCTTCTTCAGTTGTTACAAAGAATTTTTCAGCGGTCCATTCCAGACGTTTCTCAACGCCAATCGTGTCCGCCAGATAGTCCTTGCGGTAGGACGCATCTGTCATTCGCGGCTTGGGGGCAGAGGTGTGTCGGAAACCGGGGTCCTCTTCGAAATACTTTTGCATCAGCGGGCGATAGCAAAGGTATTCAAAGAAACGGCACCGATAGGACATTGTTGCCTCGAGCATTTCCTTACCAACCGTCAAAATGACGTCACGCGGCGGCATACATCCAAACGAGGACGGGTTTTCCCAATCGGGTGTGGAAACAGGTTGGGAGAAATCGATTGGTGTGGGTCGGTCCACACGCACTCCGCGTGCTTCCAGCGCTTTCGCAAAATTGTCCAACTGTTCATTTGCTTTATCGACGGTCTCTTGTGTCCTTGGACCCCATTGCCCCTTCATGTCGCTGTCTTCAGGGACTTTCGCATCCAGAGCAGGCTCCGAGGGCGGGATCATGCAGCCATCCGCCACTCCAACGATGACATGCTTAAGTGGCGACCACTCATCCCATGATTTAACAACGGTCGGCTGTGATGTGACGTCCATGAATATTCCCCAGAAAGACAAAAAGCGCGAAAGCCTTAGGAGAATTTTCAGATCGTAACAAGGTCATGAAACGTCATTTCAACGACGTTTAATAGAAGTTCAGGTTTCATTTTCCAAAGCCCGTCGGGCTTTGCGATTTTCCGCGATAAGTCGCTGAATTCGGATCCGTTCGGCGGCATCGAATGCAAGCTGTTCATCATGATGTTGTTTGAAGAGCGCGGAGAATGTTTCCTGCACGTTCACCCGCATTTCTTCGCAGGTATCTCTGCGTGGCAGTTGCATGATGGAATTTTCCATCAAAAGCGCATAGCGGTCTGCGATAGCGAGGTGAACTGCCTCATGGACGCGGGCGTATTCGGAGAGGTTTTGCCACGCTTGGGCAAGCTCATCCCGTAGTTTGTCTTCATTCACATGCTTTGGCAACGTAACGCGCGCGTTCACCTGAATTCGGGCGCGCTTGACCGAGCATCCCAATCCAAAGCCCAAGCGGGAATATCCGATCTGCGGGATCA
The DNA here is from genome assembly GCA_963922635.1 of uncultured Hyphomicrobiales bacterium. Classification (GTDB taxonomy): domain Bacteria; phylum Pseudomonadota; class Alphaproteobacteria; order Rhizobiales; family Rhizobiaceae; genus JAALLB01. The sequence continues at coordinate 3,173 of CAWUJX010000163.1, forward strand.
TCTGGAGGTCGGTTGAGGCGAGCGCTTTACCAACGCCCGTCACGCTTGGTCCGTGAATCTGGATGTTTTGATCAAGTTCTTCAAAGGTCTCGCCCTCAACATCGTAATAACCGACGCTGAGATAGGTCCTTTCGCCCACAACCGTGCACGCTGCCATAAAGCAGAGACTGGTTAGTAAGGTGAGGCGGGTTAAGTGTTTCATCGAACCTTGGACAAAGAGAAACTCTAACGTCTTAGTGAATTTGTGTACACCGTCAGGAAGTCAAATGTTTGAAGGTTTTGAACTCCACACGAATTCATGGCCGTTTTCAGGATGCTCCGGGATCATTCTTGCAAGCACCAATGATACAAGTGCCATTCCTGCTCCACTCAGGAAAACCAGTGCGGGACTCCATAACCACAATAAACCAAAGAGTACCGGTATGAATACGGCAGCAATATGATTGATGGTGAAGGCAACGCCCGCCGTCGGTGCAATATCCGCGCTGTCAGCAATTTTTTGGAAATACGTCTTCATGGCAATCGCCATGGCAAACAGTGCGTGGTCAATCAGGTAAAGGGCGACGGCCAGCTGCCAACTATCGACAAAGGCATAGGCCGCGAAGACGATTGCCAAGCCAACATATTCAACCGTGAGTATTGTACGCTCGCCAAATCTGACAATCCACCGTCCTATGGCGGGCGCCACAAGCATCATGAAGAACACATTTGCGATTGCCAGAGCGGTCACATGCTCAAGTTTGAACTCAAATTTTTCAACCAGCATGAACGCTGCAAACACCATGAAAATCTGTCGCCTCGCCCCGCCCATGAAGGTTAGGGCGTAGTAGAGCCAATACCGTTTTCGCAAGATCAGTTTTTTATGTTGCGGTGTTCCGTCTTTGAAGGTCGGGAATACAGCCCAAAGCGCTAACGCGCCTGCAAACCCCACAAGCCCCGTCACGAGGAAAAGGCTGGTGAATGAAAACGCAAACCATGCACTGGCGATGAAAATAAATCCAAAAGCCGCCAATTGTGCAAAGGAACCAACGGCTACGATACGCCCCATGATGGCTGGCGCAGTTTTCTTTGGCAACCATTGCAACGAAAGCGACTGGTGCATCGTTTCGTAATAGTGAAACCCCACCGATGAAATGAATGTTGTGATCAGAAATCCGGTAAAGGATGGGAAGAAACCGGTGACCGCAGCGGCTCCCGCCAGCAGCAGAAGTGGAATATACGCCCAAGTCTGCTCTCTTCCCAGCAACAACAGGAAAACGGCGGCAAATGACAAGAAACCGGGAATTTCACGGATCGATTGCTGAATTCCGATTTCACGCCCTGAGAAGGACAAAACCTCCACCGCGAAATTGTTGATCATCAGCATCCAGGGAGCAAATGAAATCTGCATCACTGCTGCCATTGCCATCAATAATATGGCAGGCGAGCGCCAATCGATTGTGTTTTCACATTTCATTCGTTTCGATAGCAAGTTATGGAACCCGCGAACAGCGTCGATTCACGCCAATAGTGGGAATTTGCTGGGCACCTTGTTATGGCAGTTCGGCAAAATTGTAGGAAAACTCAACATGCTCCCAGTTTTCGAGCCGCATTTGTGGAAGTTGGCCCATGGTCAAGAAATAGTCCTTGGTCCCCGTGCGGTGATCATGGGTATTGTGAATGTGACGCCGGATTCATTCTCGGATGGCGGCCAAGCAGTCACTTTGGATACGGCAGTTGCTCAAGCACAACGTATGATTGAAGACGGGGCGCACATCATTGATGTGGGCGGCGAATCCACCAAGCCAGGAGCAAAACCTGTTTCTGCTTCCTTAGAGCAAGATCGTGTATTGCCGGTGATTGAAGCCTTGGCGAAACTGCCGGGTGTCATCATCTCCATCGACACATATCGCGCCGTAACCGCGCGCCTTGCGGTGAATGCAGGTGCGCATATCGTAAACGACGTTTGGGGGTGCCAGAAGGACCCGCTGATGGCGCAGATGATTGAGGAAACAGGTGCGGGTGTCTGCGCCATGCATAATGGCCGTGAACGCACGAAGCTTGATGATGTGATTGCGGATCAGAAATTCTTCCTCGAGCGTTCCATAACTGTGATGAAGTTAGCGGGGATCAGCGATGAACACATTGTACTGGATCCGGGTTTCGGATTTGCGAAAGACCCGCATGAAAATATCTCGCTGTTGGAGCGGCTTGATGAACTATCAGTGCTAGGATACCCATTGCTGATTGGTACATCGCGGAAACGCTTTATCGGTCATTTCACCGGCAGAGACACG
>CAWUJX010000164.1:0-5410 GCA_963922635.1 uncultured Hyphomicrobiales bacterium
ATCGTGCCGATGTTACAGTGAGGCTTCGTGCGCTCAAACTTTTCTTTTGCCATTAGGCTTCTCCATCCGTTGGCGAAACATCCCGTTTCGCATCAGGTTAAATTTCTAGTTTCGTTACCCGGTGTATTTTTCCTGGATTTCCTTGGAAACCGCGGAAGGTACCGGAGCGTAGTGGTCAAACTGCATCGAATACTGGGCGCGGCCCTGTGACATCGAACGCAGGTTATCAACGTATTTGAACATGTTCATGAGCGGCACATGGGCACTCACAACGGTTGCAATGCCACGAACTTCCTGTCCCTGGATCATGCCACGACGAGAGTTCAGGTTACCGATGATGTCACCCAGATATTCCTCCGGAGTAACAACCTCGACCGCCATGATCGGCTCAAGCATTTGTGCGCCAAGCTGGTTCTTGTTCTCGCGGAAGCAAGCGCGCGCAGCGATCTCAAACGCAAGTACAGAGGAGTCCACATCGTGATAAGCACCATCCAGCAGCGTTGCCTTAACACCCAACATCGGGAAGCCCGCCAAAGGACCGTTTGAAAGAACACTTTCGATGCCTTTTTGTACGCCTGGGATGTATTCCTTAGGAACGTTACCACCAACGATTTTTGACTCGAATACAAACTCTTCTGAGTCTGCATTTGGTTCGAACAAGATTTTCACGCGAGCGAACTGACCAGAACCACCGGACTGTTTCTTGTGTGTGTAATCAGCTTCGTAAGCTTTAGTGATTGTTTCGCGGAACGCCACCTGTGGCTCACCCACATTCGCCTCGACTTTAAATTCACGCTTCATGCGGTCGACGAGGATATCGAGGTGCAATTCACCCATGCCGGCGATGATTGTCTGACCAGATTCTTCGTCTGATTTCACGCGGAAAGACGGATCTTCAGCAGCCAAGCGGTTGAGGGCAATACCCATTTTCTCCTGGTCGCCTTTGGTCTTCGGCTCAATAGCGATCTGGATAACCGGATCGGGGAATTCCATGCGCTCAAGAATTACAGGCTTGAGCGGATCGGAAAGCGTGTCACCAGTCGTGGTCTCTTTAAGACCGGCGATCGCAACAATGTCGCCCGCATAGGCTTCCTTGATGTCTTCCCGTTCGTTTGAGTGCATCAACAACATGCGGCCAACGCGCTCACGCTTGTCTTTCACGGTATTGAGAACAGAAGAACCTGTTTCGAGCTTGCCTGAGTAGATACGGCAGAATGTAAGAGAGCCAACGAACGGGTCGTTCATGATTTTGAACGCCAGAATGCCAAGCGGCTCATCGTCAGAAGCAGGACGAGTGGTCTCTTCTTCTGTTTTGACGTCGATGCCTTTAATCGCAGGAATATCGACTGGTGACGGAAGGAAGTCCACGACTGCGTCAAGCAAAGGCTGAACCCCTTTGTTCTTAAACGCGGAACCACACATTACAGGGAAGTACGTTCCGGAAATTGTGCCCTTACGGATAAGAGTGCGCAGCTCGTCTGTGGAAGGCTCATTGCCCTCAAGGTAAGCTTCCATTGCAGCGTCGTCGTTCTCAACAGCAGCTTCGATCATCTCTTCGCGATACTTGTTTGCAGTTTCGACGAGATCAGCAGGAATGTCGGTAACATCCCAGGTCGCACCAAGCTCTTCGCCGTTCCAGACAAGAGCCTTCATCTCAATCAGGTCGACAAGGCCTGCGAACTCGTTTTCCGCACCAATCGGGATTTGAAGAACAAGTGGCTTGCCACCAAGACGCTCTTTGATCATTTCAACGGAGCGGTAATAGTCAGCGCCAATCTTGTCCATCTTATTGACGAAGATCATGCGCGGGACGTTGTATTTGTCTGCCTGACGCCAAACAGTTTCTGTCTGTGGCTCAACACCAGCGTTCGCATCCAACAACGCAATCGCACCATCGAGTACGCGAAGGGAACGCTCGACTTCAATGGTAAAGTCAACGTGGCCAGGTGTGTCGATGATGTTGAAGCGCTTTTTGGTGCCGTCACGGCCTTCCCAGAAGGTTGTGGTCGCAGCGGATGTGATTGTGATTCCGCGCTCTTGCTCCTGCTCCATCCAGTCCATGGTTGCAGCACCATCGTGCACTTCACCAATTTTATGGCTCTTACCAGTGTAATAAAGAATGCGCTCGGTTGTGGTCGTTTTACCGGCATCAATATGAGCCATGATGCCGAAGTTACGATAGTCTTCAATTGCGTATTCGCGGGCCATTGCCTTAACCTTTGTGTCTAGTTGAACAGCGTCTTTGCGGGGGACTGTTTCTTACTCAACAACTTCCAATAAAATTACCAACGATAGTGAGAGAACGCTTTGTTTGCGTCTGCCATTTTGTGTGTGTCTTCACGTTTCTTGACGGCTGCACCACGGTTGTTTGCAGCGTCCATGATTTCGCCTGAGAGGCGACCAACCATGGTTTGTTCGTTGCGCTTGCGGGCAGCAGCAATCATCCAGCGAATGGCGAGAGCCTGACGGCGCTCAGCCCGTACTTCAACCGGAACCTGATAGGTGGCACCACCCACGCGGCGTGAACGCACTTCCACTGCAGGTGCAACATTTTCTAGCGCTGAATGGAAAGCTTCAAGCGGATCAGATTTCGCTTTTTGCTCCACCTCATCCAAGGCACCGTAAACGATGCGTTCAGCAACTGATTTTTTGCCATCAAGCATGATGGAGTTCATAAACTTTGACAAAACCACATCGCCGAATTTCGGGTCCGGGTTTACTTCACGTTTTTCTGCGCGGTGACGACGAGACATATTACTTCTTTTCCTCTAGACCCCGGAGTGGAAGCTTTGCTCGCCGCCCGGGGTAACCTTTCCGTTGTCAGTTACTTCGGACGCTTGGCGCCGTATTTCGAACGACGCTGCTTGCGGTCTTTCACGCCTTGGGTATCCAAGACACCGCGAATGATATGATAACGAACACCCGGCAAGTCTTTCACGCGGCCACCGCGGATCATCACCACAGAGTGTTCTTGCAGGTTGTGCCCCTCACCTGGAATGTACCCGATAACTTCAAAACCGTTGGTAAGACGAATCTTGGCAACCTTACGAAGCGCTGAGTTCGGCTTCTTAGGTGTTGTTGTGTAAACACGAGTGCAAACACCACGTTTTTGAGGACAAGCCTCCATCGCGGGTACTTTGCTGCGTTTCACCTGAGGTTTACGCGGGTTACGAACCAATTGGTTGATTGTAGGCATACAATCCTGACCTTCTTTTATCTCGGCCCTCGGGCCAAACATGTTACGTTCAGAAATACCGTGCGAGAGCGCCGAGGTATTTCCCATGCAAGTAAGGTTCGACCCAACCCAAGAAATCTTGGTGGCGAACCTTGCGTAAAAACAGAGGACCGTTGGGTCTTGCGTTTTCGGGTTTTATTATGCGTTCAAGTCTTGTTTGAGCCTTTTATTTCAAAACGAGACGTTTCGAACAATCGATGGCTCACATCGGCTTGTTGACGCGGGTATAAGGAAGTGGATTCCCGCCGTCAAGCCTATTTCGGGTAAAAACGATCGAATCTGCCATCCATTGTATGCATGGCTGCTATGCCGACGCGTATTTTCGAAATTTCAGGCATGTTTCGCCTGAAACGCACGAAAAGTTAGACACCCTCGCCTAATTCCTGCTGCAGATTCGGCTTCACATAGACCAACGAACCCGGCGGAACGCGATCGTACAGATCAATCACGTCCTGATTGATCATTCGAAAACATCCGCTGGAGGCTGCTTTGCCGATAGAAAAAGGCCTGTTCGTGCCATGAATGCGGAAAAGCGTGTCGCGGCCGTCTTTGAACAAATACAAAGCTCGCGCGCCAAGCGGATTATCAACACCAGCAGGCATACCATCAGCAAACTCTGCCAAACGCGGCGTTCTGGCAATCATTTCCGGTGGCGGTGTCCAAGTGGGCCATTTCTGTTTCCACTTCATGACAGCATCGCCGTACCAGGCATGACCCTCTTTGCCCACTGCGGTGCCGTATCGGATTGCGCGATTTCCCGACTGAACCAAATAGAGATGCGGCCCCGAACCATCGACAATTACGGTTCCCGGCTTCTGGTTTGAGCGGAAATTCACCCATTTGCGCAGATATTTCGGATCCATTTTCGTGTAATCGAATGCGGGCAGTGCAACATCGCTGTCTTCGACAGGCGCGTAGGCGGTTGCATAGTCAAAGGTCGGCAGGCGTTGTGTTTTGGATTGTCCCGCCACAAACCCCTGCCCTGTGGTCGTCGAACATCCGGTAGACAAGGCGGCGACAGAAGCAATTGATGCGCCGACCATGAAATGACGACGGGTTACGGCGTTTGAGGTGGAAATACTCTGACCCATTTTCCTGATCCCTTCGGCAGACTTTGCTACCGTTCCTTAGCCCCTGTGGTTTAGTGTAAGATGAAAAGCCATAAATGACAATCGAAGTGAGAAGAGGTGGTAAACATGAAGACCTACCATGGGTCGTGTCACTGTGGAGCGGTGGAGTTTGAAGTACAGCTGCCCGAAGAGATCACCGAGGCCCGCCATTGTGATTGTTCTCTTTGCAGGAGAAGAACGGCATTTGTCGCAAGCGCAAAGTTAAACGATCTCACCGTTACCAAGGGTGTTGATAATCTCGCGCTTTATCAGTTCAACACCGGAACGGCGAAGCATTTCTTTTGCAAGACATGCGGGATTTACACGCACCATCAGCGGCGCAGCAATCCGGAAGAGTTTGGCTTTAATACAGGGTGTATTGAAGGCATAAACCCGTTCGACTTTGCCCCGGCAAAGGTTAATGACGGGGTGAACCATCCCAGTGACAAGTGACGCGCACGCCCGAAAAGCAAAGTCATCGTTAAACTCGTCTTTTATCGCCTTTAGCAGAGGTGGTTTCACCGTGTGATGAACTGCACTTCGTCAACCGACATTTGTCGGTAAGTTCATGGATAAGAACTCCAGCACCGCCAATGAAGCGGGCCGCTGGAGACCTGAACCCACGGAGGCAAACATGTATTACGGTAAGTATTTTCATCCCTCATTCTGGCTCCCCTCTTACAAGGCAACCCTGATCGGCACTGCAGGCGATGATTATTTTTATGCAACCAGCACCGAGCACACGTACAATGGCCGAGGTGGAAGCGATACGGTCAGTTACGTCAAGTCTTTGGGCCCCGTTCGCGTGGACCTTACCCGCGGCGAAGGAAGCGGCGGGTTTGCCGAAGGCGATACCTATATTGATATCGAGAATGTAGTTGGCTCATCATACAATGATACGCTCAAAGGAAATGCCGGAGACAATATCCTGCGCGGCATGGGCGGTAACGACTTCTTCGCAGGCACCATGGGTTCCGATGTGCTCGATGGCGGACGTGTCGAAGATATGGTCAGTTACTCAGCACTCGGGACAGGCATCCGTGTCGATATGGGGCTTGAAACCGGC
>CAWUJX010000165.1:0-5304 GCA_963922635.1 uncultured Hyphomicrobiales bacterium
GCCGGGCCTGATACGGACCAAGGCCCTAGCATTTCCCGCAGTCGGGCCGCGTATTAGACTGAGCAAATTGAAAATCCGAGACGCATGCCTGCCAGTCCAAAAAACTTACCCATACTTTTCAAAACCAGTACATTTTCAGGCATTCGAGACACAACAGAGTAATCCGGTTCCGCATCACAAAATGCCTCATCAACGATCAGCATATCGTGCTGTGATGCAAGGCTTGTCAATTCATCTGGTTTCCAAGTCCGGCAATCAGGATTATTTGGATTGACAATAACCAAGCATGGAACATCACGCGGTGCGGTTTCAGGTTCTGAGAACTCAAGCACTTTGGCTCCAGACTTTGCCCATACATGGGCGTGTTCCCCATAAGTTGGTGTGAGTATCGCCACTTGATCAAAGTCCAAAAGTTCCGGCAGGCGCTCAATGATAGCTTGTGTGCCGTTTGCCATAACGATACGCGACGGGTCACTCACACCGTAAAATTTGGCAGCGGCATTCAAAAGCAATGAGCCGGCGCTATCATCGGGCAATTGCGACCAGGCCGCATCGGATACTTGACCTAAGGGATATGCGTTTGGGTTAATGCCCGTAGAAAGATCAAGCCAGGTTTCGCGAGTACCGCCATAGCGGACAATTGCTTCGTCCAACCGACCTCCATGCTGAATACCCATCCTAATCCGCTCCATGAATGAGATGCATGTAAGACCCCATAACGGAACCATTTCTCAAGCCTGAAGGACCAAGCGAATTGCCTATTGCGTCCGCAGCTTGGAACAGCGGCTCGCCAGCTTCTTTTATAGCTGACGTGTAGTGAAACTCGTGCGCCTTAAAGGCATTCCCAAGCTGAAACTGTTCCGCCTCAACCACTCGATATCCCAGATGAAGTTTTCGCTTTTGGAAACTGGTCTCCAGCGCCAGCAGACCCAACATGGCATGTCCCACTCCGTCTTTGTCCACGAGCGTCTCGCCAAGCACCATATAGCCACCGCATTCGCCATAGATCAAAGTTCCGGCTTCAGCCGCTTTCTCCATTCCAGACTTGAACTCATCTGCATGGGCAAGTTTCTCTGCATGAAGTTCGGGATAACCACCGGGTAGAAATATCGCATTGGCAGACCCATTCGGGCGTTCGTTTTGAAGGGGCGAGAAGTAGCTAACCTCGGCACCCTGTTCTCGCCAATCCGACACCATGTGCGGGTAGCAAAACGAAAAAGCATCGTCCTGCCCAATGGCGATGTGTTGCCCGAGGGGCTTCAGTCTGGAAGGCGCTGCAGCCATCTGCGTCACTGGCTTGAATGCATTTTGAATGGCAGGCAAGTCACAACTCTGCGAAACAGTTTGCGCGGCATGCTCTATGAAAGCTTCCATTTCCGCATGTTCACGGGCTTGGACCAGACCCAGATGCCGTTCCGGTAAACCCATGCGCTCATCGCGCGCGATTGTACCAAAGACAGGGACACCAAGCGGTTCGATGGCTTTCCGCAACATGGTCTCGTGGCGGGCGCTGCCCACTTTGTTCAATATGATACCCGCAATCGTGACGTGTTGGTCATGATCCCGAAACCCCCGAATAAGTGCGGCAATCGAATGCGACTGTTTGGATGCATCAACCACGAGAATAACTGGCACATTCAAGACTTTTGCAAGGCTGGCAGCGGAACCCGTGCCATCGGCGGCACCGTCAAACAGCCCCATCATGCCTTCCACCAGCACATGGCTCCCACCCGTTGCATGGGCATATGAAACAAGTGCTTGCTCTGCCATAGCCCACGGATCGAGATTGAAGGAAACTTCGCCACTCGCCAACGCGTGAAAACCCGGATCAATGTAATCGGGCCCTGCCTTTGCACCGGAAATCGATATGCCACGATCACGCAAAGATCTCAGAAGACCAAGGGTCACGACTGTTTTCCCACTACCGGATGCCGGAGCGGCGATCAGTAAACCAGCCTTTTCCATGGGGTTCATCCGGCTTGCATATCCAGCTTTTGGCCTAACGGATCAGGGTCGAGCACACGCCCCTCTTGCGCACCAAGCCAATCAAGCGCAGACCTCATTTTAACCGCATCACCAACGACAACGATCGCAGGCGGCTTTATGCCGGCTTCCTGCAAATCGGCCAAAGACGCCTCAAGCGTTGATTCCACAACGCGCTGGTTATGGGTAGTTGCATTGCATACGAATGCCACGGGTTCGTGTGAAGGACGGCCATGCTCAATCAACCGATCGCGAATATTGCCCCAGTGTTTCATCGCCATATACATGATGATCACAGGCGACCCCTTAGCGACGCTTGCCCAATCCACCGCATCGGGCACAACGCCGGACGCATCATGGCCGGTCAGAAACGTGACTGAATGATTGATATCGCGGTGCGTTGCAGGAATCCCGGCATAGGCAAGCCCACCAATTCCCGCCGAAATACCGGGCACTATACGAAATGGAATCTGGTATTCAACCAGTGTTAAGGCTTCTTCTCCGCCGCGACCGAATACAAACGGATCACCGCCTTTTAGCCGTAGAACACGCTTCCCAGCGCGCGCAAGCTCCACGAGTTTGATGGAGATATCCCGCTGCTTGGGCGATGGCTTACCGCCTCTCTTGCCTGCAAAGTGGAGTTCCACATCGGGTGACGCAAGGCTAAGAATATCGTCATTCACAAGCGCATCATAAACGATCACATCAGCCTGTCGGATTGCATTTGCCCCATGCAAAGTTAACAGCCCAGGATCACCAGGACCGGCTCCCACCAACCACACATGGCCCGGCAAAAAATCCGGTAATTCCGACATGAAATCGCGCTTTGTCATCGGCTTAGTTTTCACCTAAAAACACCAAATGAGCAAGGTGGAAAGACAGAACGACAAAGAGGCGCAAACAACAACACCGCTCCGCCGTGGTTGGACCACTGGCGCTTGCGCTACCGCAGCCACAAAATCCGCATTAACCGCCTTGCTATCGGGCGACTTTATCGATCCCGTGGAAATATCATTGCCAAAAGGCGACACGCCAAGCTTCGCGCTTGCCCATGAACGACTGACCGACACATATGCAGAGGCTGGGATTATAAAGGACGCAGGTGACGACCCTGATGTGACCCATGGCGCAACAATCCTAGCCCGCGTCTCTCATAATGCTCAGGGCAAGGGCATCACATTTCATGCAGGCAAGGGCGTCGGCACGGTTACCAAATCCGGCTTACCGATCAGCGTTGGCGAGGCGGCAATCAATCCCGTTCCCCGACAACTGATGACAGCAGCGGTCCAGGAAATCTGCGCGCAATACGATGCACCAGAAGATATCTCCATAACCATCTCAGTGCCTGGCGGAGAGAAAATCGCTGAACGGACTTGGAACCTAAGGCTTGGGATTGTGGGCGGCATTTCCATCCTTGGAACCACTGGCGTGGTGCACCCGTTCTCTTGTTCGGCGTGGATACACTCCATCCATCGCGGGATTGATGTGGCACGGGCCGAAGGTCTAACCCACGTGTTGGGCGCGACGGGTTCAACCTCAGAAACAGCAGCCATTGCCATTCATCACTTTCCGGAAATCGCCATGCTAGACATGGGAGACTTCGCCGGTGGACTTCTCAAGTATCTCCGGCAAAATCCTATACCCAGGCTCACCCTTGCCGGTGGCTTTGCAAAATTCACAAAGCTGGCGCAGGGCGCAATGGATCTTCACTCAGGGCGCAGCCAGGTTGATTTTGAATTCCTTGCGAAAAAGGCGGGCGGTCTGGGCTTCGACCAAAACATTAAGCAACGGATTCTCAATGCGAACACAGCCATGGAAGTTCTTGAATTGACTCAGGAAACCCGAAGCCTGCTGCCAAAAGCCATTGCTGAAACCGCGCAGACAGAAGCATTAAAAATCCTGCGTAACGCTCCCGTGGAAGTTGAAGTGATGATCTTTGCCCGTGACGGAAGCGCCCTTGCAAGAACCGATTGGGCCTGACAAATGACCGGGCAAAAAATCCTGATCCTAGGCGGCACCCGTGAAGCGGCGAAGCTTGCAGAGCAGTTGGTTGAACAGGGCCACCACGTCACCACATCGCTTGCGGGCCGCACCAAAGAACCAACACCACCGGCTGGAAACACACGCATCGGTGGCTTCGGCGGAGCTAACGGATTGGCTGAATATCTACGTAGTGAGGCAATCGATAAACTGATCGATGCGACCCATCCTTTTGCGAAACAGATTTCTGCAAATGCGAAAGCGGCTGCTGCGTTGACCTCGATTCACTTGCAAACCATCGAACGCGCCCCTTGGGAAAAACTACCCGATGATATCTGGATCGAGGTTGGCTCGCTCGAAGAAGCACGGAACGCAATTCCTGGTGGTGCCCGCATCCTGCTTGCGCTAGGAAAGCAACATATCGATTTGTTCAAGTCACGCACGTACGTGCATTATGTGGTTCGGATGGTTGATGCACCGGAAGACGCATTATCCCTTCCCGATTATGAATTGGTGATCGGCAAGCCATCCAGCGATGCCAACGAAGAGGCAAGACTTTTGAAATCATTTGCCATCACCCACATTGTTTGCCGGAACTCGGGCGGTAAAGGCGCTTACGCAAAGATAGAGGCGGCCAGAATGTTACAGATACCGGTCATCATCGTGGGGAGATAGCCATGGATAGTAATCCGACCATAGCCATTTTGGGTGCGGGCAGCATCGGTTGTTTTGTCGGTGGGCTATTAATTGCAGGCGGGCGGGATGTTCATTTCTTTGGACGCAGAACCATGACCGATCAATTGCGGCAACACGGCCTGAAGCTCACAGATTATACGGGCATGGAAGTCTCAACACAGGTTAAACCAGATACTCTTTTCAATGAGCCCGATGCCCTATCACATGCGGATATCATCCTTGTCTGCGTAAAGGGCGGCGCGACGGAGAAAGCTGCGCAGGAAATATCTCAACATGCCAAGCAAGACGCGATCATAATCAGTTTTCAAAACGGTGTTCGGAACGCCGATACTTTGCGCTCACAACTAACCGATTACGATGTTCGTGCCGGAATGGTTCCATTCAATGTGGTGCAGTTGGGAGACGGGAAGTTTCACCGCGCCACGAGTGGCGATATTGTAATCGAAGACGGCAATCCCGACGCAAGCCCTGTATTGAGTGTTCCGCATCTTCCGGTCAACGCGGATTCCGATATGCCATCGGTACTCTGGGGCAAGCTACTCCTTAATTTGAACAACGCACTGAACGCAATCTCCGACCTCCCATTGGTGGAGCAACTGAGTAGCTGGGACTGGCGCAGAAAGTTTGCGGACATCATCACCGAAG
>CAWUJX010000166.1:0-5250 GCA_963922635.1 uncultured Hyphomicrobiales bacterium
GCCCTTACAGCCAAAATTTACCGGACTGATTCTCATACTGAATCTTATCAGCCAAAACGAGCTTTCCAAAACTCAATGCGGTGAAACCAAATCTCGCATAAATGATAAAGGCCGTGAATTTCCCGGCCTTTATCTCACTATCGCAAATCTTTAGCGCGTCACAAAACAACTTCCGCCGGCAGATTTTAGACCTGAGCAAAGTTGATTGGCATCGCTTCGGGATGCGGTCTGTACGCGAACGCGGAAGAAAGTGCTGCCATTGACGTTCGCCCGCTGGATTGACATAGACCGCCCTTGAAGAGCGCTGAAGCGATTACGCAGGTTCTGGAAGGATGCTTGAGCAGCTTCGGCACTGCGTTGAGACGAGACTTGAACCACCCACTCACTACGCTGAACTGCAGCTGGGGCCACAGATTCAGTTGAAGCAGTCGTTGCAGGCGCTGGTGCAGGAGCAGCAGCGACAGATGTCGGCTCCGGCTTCGGCAACGGGCTTGCAGCAGGAACCGCAAGTGAACCTGATGTTTGTGCACCATCGATCGGCTCTGGTTTCGCAATAACTGCGGTGGGAACGGGCGTTGCCACAGGAAGATTGGTCGCCGCTACGTCACCAACAGTACTTTCCACGTCATTCGAAACACCCGCTACCGCACTATCCACTGACGGTACAGAAGGCGTCGCAGGCGCAGTTGGCGCAGATGTCAAAATTGTTCCGTCCGGCTTTACGGTCACGGTTTGCACAACGCGAGGGGTAACGCTTGAATTTGTCTGGCCATCACCTGCAGCCTCATCTGCGCCACCGCTCAGCCGGTCATCTGATTTTTCAGGTAGATTGGTTTCCGCGGTTACAGGGTCAGCCGATGCACTCTGTGTTGGTTCAATAAGTGCAGGTTCTTCGGTGTTGGAAATCAGGCTTTCCTGCTCAATGCCAGGTTCAGTTTCACCGTCTACCTGTGTAAACGTCGCTTTGTCCTGATTGGCAACCACACGACCACCTGGGTCATCTGGCTTCACTTTTACCGGATCATTATCTGCCTTGATGACCACCGGCTCACCCGATGTGGTACCTCCATCACCGCCACCAAGAAATCCATATCCGGCCACAATGGAGCCTGCGAAAAGAGCAATTACCAAAGCCGCAATCGCATAACGCTGACTGCCACCGCTTGCTTGCTCCGACGGGTCAGTACCGAACCCTGCGGGCACTGCGGGCACATCGCCGTCATAACCTGGATCGGCATAAACGCCGTCCGCAGACTGCGGTTGTGCAGCAACAGCAAATTCATCATGGCTCATTTGCGTGGAATCTTCGGCCCAGCCGGATTGCTCAGGTATTTGATCTACACCAAGCTCCTCGGCAAATGCAGAGCCAAAATCCAGATCATCCAGCGATGCAGGCCCGGTTTGTTCAACCACGGCCTCTTGTTCACCAAAGTCAGCTGTGGGCTCAACTGCCTGTGTAAATTCCGGCTCTTGAACATGATGAGGCTCAAAGGCGGGTTCGGTGACTTCATTTGCTGCTGCCTGAAAATCATCGGCAGAGCTAGTTGCTCCCTCATCAAGCATCTGCTCAAATTCTTTGTCGAATGCCGCGCCTAAATCTTCTTCCAAATTGACAGTGCCAGCAGGCTCGGTTTGAGCAAATGTTGCCTCGGCAGCGTGAACATTACCATGGTCAACACCCATATCCTGAGAACCAATATCAGCAGAAACTTCCTGCGCCACCTGTTCGATTGATTGAGCCGTTTGCGCTTCAAGCTGCGCGCTCAATTCGTCCTCAAAACTTGCAAACCCCTGCTCCACCGGAGCCTCATACTGTTGCTCTTGGGGAATACCTGCGTCAGATACAGGCACATCGGATTGCGCTTGTCCGCCTGTGACGAAATCTTCCTGAAGGGCTGAGATCAGGCTATCTTCAAATGCATCATCATTCCCGGACGCCACACCTGCACCTGCGCTCATTTCTGTATGATACGGCTCCACACTCGGGCTTGGCTCGCCCAACGTGTTTACCGCATCGGTGATTTCCTGAGCACCCTGCGGCAGTTCCAATTCAGCGGCAAAATTGGTTGCAAGCGCGTCTTCGAGCGCTGCTTCCACACTTAAATCAACTGACTGGGCTTCAGCGGCCTGTGGTTCAATCGAACCTCTAAGCTCAGAAGCGATCGAATCCGATTGCATTTCTGGCACAGGTTCCGCAGCAGGCGCAGTGTCCCGCACGGGCTCTGGCTCACCGGCTACAATTCTCGCCAATTCTGCCAATGGATCATCATCGACGAATGACTCATTTTGATAACCGGATTCGGTGTTCAGTTTCTCACTCATTACGCGTTACCCCTACGATGTCGCCCGACGCCGTCACGTTCGTCAAACAAACAGGTACTAAATTAGCGCATTTCCGTGGGCGCTTCTGCTCCAACAATTGCAAGGCCCGATGACAAAATCGTGGCCATGCTGCGCAACATTGCTAGTCTAGACAGCGTGATTTTTGCATTTTCATGGTTAATAAACCGTAATTCGGGCTTTTCTTTGCCTCTCGTCCAATGGGAATGAAGTTCGGACGCAAGCTCATACAGGTAAAACGCAAGCCTGTGAGGTTCGTCTGCCCGGGCCGCCTGCTCAATCACACGGCTGAATTCTGTTGCTTTCTTGATAAGCTGCAATTCGCCAGGATCAGAGATTAATGACAGGTCGGCTTTTTCCAGCGCGGCATCGGACACATCCAGGTCCGGCATGTCATTCGCAACCTGCCGGAATACAGAATGCACACGCGCATGAGCATATTGCACATAGAAAACGGGATTGTCTTTTGATTGCTCGGTCACTTTCGCAAAATCGAAATCAAGCGGCGCTTCGGGTTTGCGATAGAGCATCATAAAGCGCACGGCATCACGACCCACCTCGTCTACCACGTCACGCAATGTGACAAAGTTGCCACTACGCTTACCCATGGTCACAGGCTGACCATCACGCAACAGTTTCACAAGCTGACAAAATAAAACATCCAAACTGGCAGCATCACCAGCAACTGCACTGGCAACAGCCTTCAACCGCTTCGCGTAGCCTGCATGATCCGCGCCAAGCACAAAAACCATCCGCTCGAAGCCGCGCTGAAACTTGTCATCAAAATACGCCACATCAGCGGCGAAGTAAGTGTAGTCACCATTGGACTTCTTCAGCGCACGGTCTGTATCATCCCCGAAATCCGTTGCCCTGAACAGAACCTGCTCACGATCTTCCCAATCCTCCGGCACCTCACCCTTTGGCGGTGGTAGCGTGCCTTCGTAAACCAAATCGCGCTTTCGCAAGCCATCCAGCATCGCGTCAATCTTGGAGCCGCTGCCATCATCAGCATGAAGGCTGCGCTCTGAAAAGAATACATCGTGATGAATGTTGAGCGCAGCGAGGTCTTCGCGGATCATGTCCATCATCGCGTCGATGGCGAAGTCCTTGAGTATAGCCAATCGCCCGGCTTCATCCATTGATTTGAGCGCATCGGCGTGTTTTTCGACCAGCGTTTGCGCAGCGGGGATCAAATATTCCCCGGGATACATCCCTTCTGGAACGGGGCCAACGTCTTCGCCAAGCACCTCCAAATACCGGTGATATACTGAGCGCGCCAACACTTCGATCTGCCCGCCAGCATCGTTGACGTAATATTCTTTGGTTACATCAAAGCCCGCGAATTCCAGAAGGTTCGCAAGCGCATCCCCAACCACAGCGCCGCGACAATGCCCCACATGCATGGGACCAGTGGGATTTGCGGAAACATATTCAACGTTTACCTTCGCACCGTCGGAGACAGTCCCCCGTCCATAGTTGGAACCTTGGCTTAGTATCTCTCCCAATTGCCCCTGCCAGTAGGATGACGACAAGCGCAAATTGATAAATCCGGGGCCCGCTATCGAAACCTCCGATACCTCATCCATCTGCTCCAATGAGTTTACGATTTCCGCGGCGAGTTCCCGCGGATTTTTCCCTGCCGGTTTTGCCAGAACCATGGCGGCATTCGTGGCAAGATCACCATGGGATAGATCCCTTGGCGGCTCGACGGAAATACGAGCAATCAAATTTTCAGAAATATTATCAAGATCAATAGCTTGCACTATTTTCTTGATTTCTTGCTCAAAGAAACGAAACGGGTTCATGAATCAATTTTTCAGGAGAGGTTTTTCACGTGCCCTGCTCCTACCTTAACTCTGGCGTGTCGTCAAACAAACGCACATGCTCTTTCACCGCATAATCATCGGTCATACTGGCAATAAAGTCCGCAACAATGCGACGCTCGGAGCTTGCCTCATCCTTTTCAAGGCGAGAAACCAGAGCCTCCGGGCAACTATCGCGATCGTCTGTGTACCGACGGAACAGGTCCTGAATGACTTTCTCGGCGCCTTCGCGCATGCGCATGACTTCCGGCGCGCGGTACATTTTTTCATACAGGAAGGATTTAATATCCTGCTCCATGCGCTGCATGAACGGACTGAAGCAAACAATCGTTCCACCGCATTCCCGCACATCATCCACGTGGTTGGGTTTCACGTTTTGAAGATTGGTTCGAGCATTCAAAATCACATCTTCCACCATGGCGGTGATTTGACGGCGGATGACTTCATGCCGAACCCTTCGCGCTTCCAAGCCCGGATATTTGATAGCCACATCTTCGAGGGTTTGCCCCGCAATCGGCACATCTTTCAGATCGTCCAGTGTAAACAGCCGGGCGCGAAGCCCATCATCAAGATCGTGGGCATTGTAAGCAATATCATCCGCAACCGCAGCGCATTGCGCTTCAAGGCTCGCATGGGAAGCTAAATGAAGATCAAACTGATCGTTAAACCTGAGAATTGATTGAGGGGTATCATCACCTATAACCGGACCGTTGTGCTTCACGAGGCCCTCAAGCGTCTCCCAGGAAAGGTTTAGCCCGTCAAATTGCGCATATTGCTGCTCTAGTTCAGTGACAATTTTGAGCGATTGAGCGTTATGATCAAAACCACCAATGTCTTTGATCAAGGCATCAAGGGCGTCTTCACCCGCATGGCCAAACGGTGTGTGGCCGAAATCATGGCTCAAAGCGAGACTTTCCGCCAAATCCTCATCAACTTGCAAAGCGCGAGCGAGAGAACGGGCAATCTGGGACACTTCAATGGAATGCGTGAGCCGTGTGCGGTAATGATCACCCACGTGATGGACGAAAACCTGCGTCTTGTGTTTTAGTCGGCGAAACGCGGTTGAATGGATTATCCGGTCCCGATC
>CAWUJX010000167.1:0-5222 GCA_963922635.1 uncultured Hyphomicrobiales bacterium
GCGCGGGAAAAAGCGAAGGCCATTTTGGCGGAGCATCGGCCTGTCTATGTGGATCACTCGGTCGAGTCAAAGATCAGAGAGAGATGGCGGATTTTGTGAGGGTGGGTCTCATAGAAAGACACACCCAGTACCACACTCCGTCATCCCTGTGCCTGTCACAGGGATCTATACCTGAAGGCCAACAGTACACACTGAAACCAAGGGAAGGGCACAGGCGATCTATTAGTCTTAAAGATCACCGGTATGGACCACCGGGACAAGCCCGAGGATGACGGGGTGTAGTACGAACTTTCAATCTTAGAGGACGTGATTGTTTTGACAAAAGACCCTGCAAACGAGCAACTGGGTGCCACTGTCTTTTGGTGATAAAGACCAGTGACGCTGCTTGACTTTCAGCCGCATTTTACCCTATACGAACCACAGATCGCGCGGAATACCGCGCTTTTTAATTTGTTATTCCCATTCGGAAGACTGAAAAAGATGGCCCATAGCGGGGCTTCCCGCATGAGTGCTGTGCTGAACACTGGAAGGAAAAAAGATGTTCGCAGTCGTAAAAACCGGTGGCAAGCAGTATCGCGTTGTCGCTGAGGATATTTTGAAAGTTGAAAAGCTAGCCGGTGAGGCAGGAGATTTTGTTGAGCTGTCAGATGTGCTGATGGTCGGTGAAGGCGGCAACATGACCGTGGGTGCTCCGCTTGTTGAGGGCGCAATGGTTTCAGCAGAGATTGTTGAGCAGGGCCGCACACGCAAGATCATCGCTTTCAAAAAGCGTCGCCGTCAGAATTCACGTCGTACAATTGGCCATCGCCAACACCTTACGACGCTTCGGATTGCCGAGATTTTGACCGATGGCAAAAAGCCTTCAAAGAAAGCTGCGCCGAAAAAGGCTGCACCTGCGAAGGAAGTGAAAGCCGAAGAGACAAAAGCGGAAGCACCAAAGGCTGAAGCAAAACCGGCGCCGGAAGGGCCGTTGTTTACCGCTCCTTCAGGGGATCCGGATAAACTGACCGATATTAAAGGTATCGGTCCGGTTGCAGAGAAACAGTTGAATGAACAGGGTATTACCACGTTCGCTCAAATCGCTGCATTGACCGAAGAAGAAATCGTTACGGTTGACGAGTATATGCCTTTCAGTGCAGACCAAATCAAAGACTGGCAGGCACAGGCTAAAGAGAAAATCAGTTAAGCGAACGCTTAGGAGAATACGACATGGCTCATAAAAAAGCAGGCGGCTCATCCAAAAACGGTCGCGATTCAGAATCAAAACGCCTCGGCGTTAAAAAGTTTGGCAACGAAACGGTTGTTCCAGGCAACATTATTGCACGTCAGCGTGGCACCAAGTGGCACCCAGGCGTCAACGTGGGCATGGGTAAAGACCACACGCTCTTTGCTTTGACCGGCGGCAAGGTGGCATTTCAGCGAAAAGCCAATGGCCGAACATTCGTGAATGTGATTCCGGCAGAAGCAGCCGAATAACCAGCTCAAACATAGCTGGTCCTTCATCAACCCAGCTAACAAAACCAGGTTTGCAAGGGGAGATGGAAAACCACCTCCCCTTTTTCATTGGGGTTTAATTTTTGGCCCTGTGGCCGGTAGGAGAAAGTCATGACCGAAGATCAAATACTGGAGGCGCAAAGCCTGGTATTTGCCGGGGAAATTTTGACAACGCCCGATCTTGTATTGCGTGCTCCCACGAAAGACGATGTGGCGGATATCGCCACGCTTGCAAACAATCGACGTGTGTCCAGCATGCTCGAATCTTTGCCCTATCCTTATTATGACCGCGATGCGGAAGAGTTTATCGAAAAAATCTCCAAGCCTGATGCAGGGGAGTGTGTTTTCGCGATCACCCATGCGGTTTCCGGTGAATTAATGGGCATGTGCGGTCTAAACCTCGTGCGGCGTCGGTTCGAACTGCCACATATGGGGTATTGGCTTGGTGAAGAATATTGGGGCAAGGGCTATGCGACCCAGGCTGCTCGCGCGCTTGTCGACCTGTTCTTCAAGGCAGGCTCTGAGGACCAGTTGCTGATGTCGGTTCTGTCGACCAATATTGCGTCACGCCGCGTCATTCAAAAATGCGGCGGCCAGTACTGGAAGCGGGATACCAATTATTCTTCTTTCTTTGAAAAAGACATGGAAGTGGACCACTATCGCATCACCCGTGAAAACTGGATGGGTGCGGTTGCCGCTTAAACAGGGTGTGATCGGGAAATTGCGACCAGGAAATTGTCATGAAGTTTCTCGATCAAGCCAAAGTCTATGTCCGCTCCGGTACCGGTGGCGCGGGTGCTGTCTCCTTCCGTCGTGAGAAATACATTGCCTTTGGCGGGCCCGATGGTGGCGACGGAGGCAAGGGCGGAGACGTCTGGGTTGAAACCGTCGATGGGTTGAACACGCTCATCGATTATCGCTTCAAGCAACATTTCAAGGGAGCGACCGGTACCCATGGCATGGGGCGCAACCGCAATGGTGCCAAGGGCGAAGACGCGGTTCTCAAAGTGCCGGTTGGGACACAAATCTTCGAAGAAGACAACGAAACCCTGATTGCTGACCTTGCCACGCTGGGCGAGCGGTACCTGCTCGCAAAAGGCGGCAATGGGGGCTTTGGGAACGCGCATTTCAAGTCATCTACCAATCAGGCTCCGGACAGGGCCAATCCCGGTCTTGAAGGGCAGGAACGTTCGATTTGGCTGCGCCTCAAGCTGATTGCTGACGCTGGCCTCGTGGGACTTCCGAACGCGGGCAAGTCGACGTTTCTTTCCAGTGTCACCGCTGCCCGGCCCAAGATTGCGGATTATCCGTTCACAACACTGCATCCAAACTTGGGTGTGGCGAGCGTTGATGAACGTGAGTTTGTGATTGCTGATATTCCCGGCCTGATTGAAGGTGCCCATGAAGGCGTGGGGATTGGTGACCGTTTCTTGGGTCATGTGGAGCGGACACGGGTGCTGCTGCATCTGGTGTCGGCTGCCGAAGAAGATGTGGCAAATGCTTATAAAGTTGTCCGCAATGAATTGATTGCCTACGGGGGTGGCTTGGCCGAGAAGCATGAGATTGTGGCGCTCTCGCAAGTGGATGCTCTGTCGCCGGAGCTGCGCGCGGAAAAACTCGCGGACCTTAAGGCTGTCTGTGGCGGTGATGTGATCGAGTTGTCATCAGTAAGCCGCGAAGGGTTAAGCACGGTACTTCGTCTCATGAGCAGTGCAATTCAGGCCGATAAAGAAAGTGAACTGGACGCGGCGTCAGGCTCCGGTGAAGGATGGTCGCCGTGGTAAAGGTTTCGGATTTTCGCCGGATCGTCGTGAAGATCGGTTCCGCGCTGCTGGTTGATCCCGAAACCGGCCTGCGGGAAGCATGGCTTCGCGCACTATGTGAAGATGTGGCCCGGTTGAGAAGCGAGGGCTGCGAAGTGCTTGTGGTTTCATCGGGTGCCATCGCGTTGGGACGAAAGCAATTGGGCCTGCCTAACAGACTTTTGCGGCTGGAGGAAAGCCAGGCTGCCGCTGCAACGGGTCAGATTTTGCTGTCGCGCGCCTATAGCGAAGCGTTGGGAAAACACGGTCTGGAAGCGGGGCAGATTTTGCTCACGCTTGGCGATACGGAAGAACGTCGGCGCTATATCAATGCGCGGGAGACGGTTTCCACATTGTTGAAGTTTGGTGTGGTGCCGATCATCAATGAAAACGATACGGTGGCAACCTCTGAAATTCGCTACGGTGACAATGACCGTCTGGCAGCGCGTGTGGCGACTATGTTGAGTGCGGACCTGCTGGTTCTGCTATCGGATGTGGATGGGTTTTACACGGGCGTTCCCGGGAAAGATCCACACGCGAAACGGCTGGACCGTATTGCAGCCATTACGCCGGAAATCGAAGCCATGGCGGGCGATGCGGGTTCTGAACTGTCGAAGGGCGGCATGGTCACCAAACTTGATGCGGCAAAGATTGCCACCGGCGCTGGTACAAGCATGGTGATTTCTTCCGGCAAGGAAGATCACGCGCTGCGTATGCTGTTTGAAAACGGTCCAGCGACCTGGTTCGATGCAAAGGAGAACCCCGTCACCGCGCGCAAGAAGTGGATAGCAGGGCAAATGGAATTTTCCGGCAGTATTGCGATTGATGGCGGTGCTGTTCTCGCCCTGAGAGACGGTAAAAGCCTGTTACCGGCTGGCGTGAGAAGTGTGGCAGGAGACTTCCATCGCGGCGATGTGGTGAGTGTGAACACCGTTGAGGGAATGGTCGTTGGATGCGGTATTGTCTCTTATGATGCAAAAGATGCCGAACGTATTGTCGGTTGCCGGAGCGGAGAGATTGAGGCCATTTTGGGTATGACGGCACGGGGTGCCATGATACACCGGGACAATCTGGTCCTTATGGATGCAGTGGAGAAATTGGAAGAACAGGATGCTTGAACGCGTATCAGATATGGATGTGGTTTCCGTGATGGCGGACCTTGGCAGCCGTGCAAGTGCTGCAGCCGCCGCCCTTGCGACTGCCTCTGAAGATCAGAAAAACTGTGCGCTCAATGCCATGGCAATTACCATGCTCGCTGAACTTCCCACCATTCTCGAAGCCAATGAAAAGGATATGGAAGCAGCCGAAAAAACCGGCATGGCTCCATCCTTTCTTGATCGGTTGCGGCTGGATGAAGCGCGTGTGGTGGCGATTGCGGATGGATTGCGGGCAATCGCACAATTGGAAGATCCGGTCGGTAAAACCATCGCTCAATGGGATCGTCCGAATGGTTTGAAGATCGAGCGCGTTCGCACGCCGCTCGGTGTCATTGGTGTGATCTTTGAATCGCGCCCCAATGTGACAGCCGATGCCGGTGGGCTTTGTTTGAAATCAGGCAATGCCACGATTTTGCGGGGCGGTTCGGATTCGTATCATTCATCGCGGGCAATCCATGCCTGCATGGTGCTTGGTTTGCGCGAAGCGGGCCTGCCGGAAGATGCCATTCAAATTGTACCGACGACAGATCGCGTGGCCGTGGGCGAGATGCTCAAGGGACTTGATGGTGCAATCGATGTGATTGTTCCCCGGGGCGGGCGCAGTCTCGTGGAGCGTGTTCAATCGGAAGCGCGGGTTCCCGTGTTTGCTCATTTGGAAGGCCTTTGCCATGTCTATGTGGATGCATCCGCCGATCTGCAAATGGCCTGCGATATTATCGTGAACGCCAAGATGCGCCGTACCGGAATATGCGGTGCAGCGGAAACACTG
>CAWUJX010000168.1:0-5176 GCA_963922635.1 uncultured Hyphomicrobiales bacterium
CGTCCGCTCACATCACCAATCACGTTCATGACCTCGGATTCACCTGGTTTGTCGCGGCGTTTGTCGACGATTGCCAGCATTGAGTCGAGGCGTTTTGCCAATGCCCGCGCACGCACCACACCGCCGACGTCGGGCGACACGACCATCACATTCTCCACGTTGAGATGTTCTTTCGCATCGCGTGAAAGTACGGGCACTGCAAAAAGGTTGTCGGTCGGAATATCAAAAAAGCCCTGGATCTGAGCCGCGTGGAGGTCCAGCGTCAAGACCCTGTCGGCGCCTGCTTCCGTTATAAGGTTCGCGACCAGCTTTGCCGAAATCGGTGCACGTGGCCCTGGTTTCCGATCTTGTCTTGCATACCCAAAATAGGGAAGAACCGCAGTGATGCGCCGGGCAGATGCACGCCGCAATGCATCAATCATGATGAGAAGTTCCATCAGATTGTCATTGGCGGGGTATGACGTGGATTGGAGGATAAAACAGTCCTCACCGCGTACATTTTCCAGGATTTCGACAAAAATCTCCTGATCGGCAAAGCGTTTAACATTTGCTTTGCCGAGGGGGATGTCGAGGTACTGTACGATTTGCTGGGCTAGGACTTCGTTCGAGTTACCGGCGAAGAGCTTCATGATTATTCCCGCCGGCGGCCCGGCCCCTTAGTTTGCCTGCGCAGTGTCTTAAGGCAACAGGGCGGTCCTATCAATGCCCGGCATGGGTAAAACCAGAAACTAATTGGGGATTGTGCGAAGTCCGCTGCAGTGGATCAAAACCTGACGTGGGTTAGCCGCGGCTACTGTCTATCCAAGCTCTTAAACTATCGGTGGTACGGTTCGAAACGCGCGAAAGTTCTGCGCCAGTGATCGCAAGCCATGGATTTGGCTTTGAATCACCCGATCGTTCCTGACCGTTGATGCGATGCACGCGTTTTCCGTTTTGGTCTAGGACATCCCAGACATAGACCACAAGCGTACCGGAACCATCGTTCAAGGCAGAGAAGTACCCCTTAACCTGATATTTCGCGCCTGTTTGGTTGCGCGGCACAAGCGTCAGGCCTCTTTCACTTGCCGCATCGCGAAGTGATTTGGTGAGTTCGGTCACGGCAGAAGTGGGTGCGCCCTCGATTTCGACGATTGTGAGTGAGCGCGAGTTATCAAGGGCTGCGACTTGCCTATTCTGTTCGGCTTCCGATGTCGCCAATGGCGCCTGTGTAACCGTATCAGCAGTGCTTGTTTGTGGGTTCTCCGCCAGAGAATTTGCCTCTACCTGGCCTGTGTTCGAAGGTGGCGTTACGCTCTGTGAAGCCGATTGTGAAGCTTGAGGGCTGAGTGCGGTTTCCACTGTATTTTGGCTTTGGGTGCAGCCAATAACGAGCATTGAAAGCGCAAGGGGAACGGTTAATCGAACAAATAAAAGACTAGGATACACAGGTTTTGCCTTCGGATAATTGCCCCTTTCAGCCTTGGTGTCACTACCGAACAATAAGGTCAATATCATGGCGTGATAAACTCTCCGGTCCATCCTTGGTTGTGATGTAGCTTTGACCAATGGTCATTGCCGTTTCGCTGACGCTGTCGAAGATAATCATATGGCCAAAGATCACCATGCCCGGCTCAATGACAGTTTCATTGCCATCAAAAATCATAGGCCTGTCCATCCAACAGGGCGTATAAACGGCTCCGAGGGAGTAGCCGCAGGCATTCAATCGATGCTCCGACAATCCCGCATCATCAATTGCTTGGGCATGGGCGTGAAACATGTCGGAAAAGGTGTTCCCGATTTGCATTGCATTTTTCACGCCAGTGAGCGCTGCAGCGCAGGCCTCATGAAGTTGTTGATGTCGCGGGGAAGGATTGCCCACGAGTATCGTCCGCATCATCGCCGCATGGTAGTGAGCCCATGTGCCGGACCATTCCAAGGTGAGTTGATCTTGAGCATCAAGGTATCTGCGGCCTGATTTGTATCGGCACAAGAGTGCGTCCCGGCCTGAGCCAATGATAAACTCATTGCCTGCATAATCGCCGCCCTGACTGAAAATCGAGTTGTGCATGGTGGCAAGAATGTCGCCCTCAAATGCGCCGGCTTTGGTCTCTGCGATCGCAGCATCCAGTGCATCGTCAGAAAGTTTGCCCGCTTTTCGCACATGGTCCAGTTCGGCCTCCGACTTCACCATTCGCAATGCGGTGACGAGGTCAGAAGCATCAACAAGTTCTGCTTTACTTTGAAATCGCGAATTCACCGCAAGACCTGCCTTTGCGGTCAAACCCTGCGTATCGTATTCAACACCAATGCGCTTTCCCATCAATCCGAGATCGGAAACTACACCTTCAAGATCCGAAGTGGGGTCGGCATCACCGCGGTCTTTCCAGATGATGATTGTTTCAATGATTGATGTGTGTTGCGCCTGGCGCAGATCCGGTGCGCGCGTCAGTAACGCCATGTCTCCGTTCGCGGTCACCACCAATGACTGGAAAAAACAGTATCCGAATGTGTCATATCCGGTGAGCCAGAACATGCTTTCCTGCGCGAACAAAAGCATGCCATCGAGGTTTTCCTGACGCATCTTGGCAGTAAGGCGCGATATCCGGTTTTCGAATTCTTGCTTGGGGAAATGAAGTGTCATGGAACCCTTTATTCTTTGAGCGGTGGTTACCTGTTCAGTGAAATGGCTGCGATCTGGCGACCGTAATCATCTTCGCCGCGATGGGTTTTGCGTCTGTAGGAAAAAAACTTGGCTTCATCCGCATAGGTGCAATGACCAGTCCAAGCCGTTTCGACATCCGCTTCGTTCAGCCTGTCCACAATGTAACCGGGAAGATCGAACATCGCATGGTCCGCCCTTGTGGATGCGATGAAGTATTTCTCGTTTTTTTGATGCAGCTTGGTCACGTGTTCCACAAATTCCGGGCCCACTTCATAGGCCGATTGGCTGATCGTGGGACCAAGGACTGCAGTGATTTTTTGTCGTTTAGCGCCTAATGCTTCCATCGACTTTATCGTGTTTTCGAGAACACCGCTGGTGGCTCCTTTCCAACCCGCATGGGCTGCCCCAATAATCCCGTTCTCCTGGTCAGCGAATAGTACGGGCCCGCAGTCAGCGGTCAGAATGCCAATGACCAGATCAGGGTTCGATGTGACGAGCGCGTCAACTTTTGGGCGTTCATCTGTTTCCCAAGGAGTTTTGACTTCCAGTGCATTTGGCGAATGGATTTGATAGGGCGTGGTCAAATGATATGCGGGCTGATTGAAATATGCGGCAACGCGGTTTCGATTTTCGAGGATGTGCTCGCGCTTATCTTCTGAGCCAAGTCCCACATTCAGCCCCGCATGGATACCCGTTGAAACGCCGCCTTCACGCGTAAAAAATCCATGTTTAAGCCCAGCTTTGCTAAGCGAAGCTGAATGAATCGGGTTGGGTTGTTCCGCCATGGTGCGTTCCGGTTTCAATCGAGCCACTGTTGCGCAGACGTGTGTGCCATTCAAGTCTCGTTTGTGAATGGCCAAAGCTTTGACGTGGTCGAAAAGGTAAATACTTTGAACAGGTCCCCCATTTGATTAGGAAGTGCGAGACGCTCCGCTTCCTCGGTTAGGCGTTTTCTGGTTGCATCATCGGCATGCTGCCCCAATGCGCCAGCGCGCTCTAGTAAACCCAATGCAAGCAGAAACTCGCCTTGGGTCATTAGGGGGTAGGTCGTGCATTCAGTCGCGTTCACGATTGTTTCAAGCGGTGTAAAATCCACATGTGAAGTGAGGTCTGCGGAACCGGGTGTTTTCAGGGGATCGGCAAATTCATGCGCTGCAATCGCTTGAAACGTGTCGCCAAAACTAGATTGACCATGGCCGTAATCTATGAAAAGCGCAGCGCCCGTATTGTCGCTGATTTTTGCTGCGATGTTTTCGACGAATGTTTCGCGTGGGGCTGAGATTTCGTAGACGGACCCGTCTGGTTCGTCTTCGTGACCCTCTGGTAGTGACGTTGGTTCCAGTGTTCCGGTTGCGAGAACCCAGGAGAGCTCATCGTCGTCGGATAAGCCCACTGCACGTTCATGCCATTTCTCGTCCGATTTCACATATTGCCTCACCGGCAATACGTCGAGGAGTTCGTTCGCAACTAGCAATGTGGGCTTCTTCGGAATATTATTGATCGATGGATGCCAGGCGACGTCCACTTCCGTATTTGAAAG
This sequence comes from uncultured Hyphomicrobiales bacterium, assembly GCA_963922635.1. Classification (GTDB taxonomy): domain Bacteria; phylum Pseudomonadota; class Alphaproteobacteria; order Rhizobiales; family Rhizobiaceae; genus JAALLB01. Next base: position 4,182 of record CAWUJX010000168.1, read on the forward strand.
CGTCTCACGTTGTCGTGCGATAAGTTGTGGGCTTGTTTCGATCAGGTGAATGGACATGGCATTCCTGAATGCCTGATCCACTTTCGTGGCCCGCAAGATATCAGCGATCAGCGTTCCTTGGCCCGGACCGATTTCCACAAGGTTGAATGCACCCGGGCTGCCAAGTTCCCGCCAAGCGGAGATTAACCAGACACCAATGAGTTCGCCGAACATTTGGCTTATTTCCGGCGCGGTCACGAAATCGCCTGTTCGTCCGAACACGGTTTCCGTCTGGTAATAGCCATGCGTTTTGTCAGCCATACACCAGTGCATGTATTCCGCGAGGGGCAGGGGCCCGTTCATCGAAATATGGCGGACGATGCGTTCCTTTAGCGGAGCGGTCATTGAGCAGGCTCTCGCTTTGCGGAACTTGCCATGGACCAGACGCCAATCACCAAAATCGGTAGGGATAGGATCATACCCATGGTGATCCAAGTTGTTCCAAGGAGGTATCCCAATTGCGGGTCCGGCAAACGGACGAACTCAACTGCGATTCTGCTGACTGCATATCCCAGAACAAACATGCCCGCTATATAACCGGGGCTTTTCAATTTATGTCTGCGCCAGATCAGCCAGGACAGGATTAGAAACAAGACGCCGCCCTCGAGAAATCCCTCGTATAATTGACTCGGGTGTCTTGGAAGTCCGTCCGTACCTGGAAAAATGACACCCCATGGTAGTTCGGTTACCCGTCCGTAAAGTTCAGCATTGATGAAGTTGGTAATCCGGCCAAGTAAAATACCCAACCCGCAAGAGGCGGCGATCACGTCGAATAAGGAAAACGGTGAAAAGCCACGTCGGCGGGCGAACAATATCATCGCCACGGTGATGCCGGCCAGGCCGCCATGGAAGCTCATGCCGCCCTGCCAGACTGCGAAGATAGAAAGTGGATTGGATGAATAGGTTTCGAACTCATAGAAGAGCGCGTAGCCAAGTCTGCCACCAAGGATGATCCC
>CAWUJX010000169.1:0-5092 GCA_963922635.1 uncultured Hyphomicrobiales bacterium
CTGAGCGCATCAAGCTCTGGCCTTTCCTCATCTTCACTGCAATCCTGACCGGTAGTCTTTACCCGATTTCCGGTTCTTGGCAGGGGGGCGGCGGCTGGTTGTCTGAAATGGGCTTCTCAGACTTTGCCGGTTCAACCATCGTGCACTCCGTTGGCGGTTGGGCAGCATTGACAGGCGCGCTTATTCTCGGTGCCCGTAAAGGCAAGTATAATGCCGATGGTAGTGTGAACCCGATGCCTGGTTCAAGCATCCCACTTGCAACACTGGGTATGTTCATCCTGTGGCTCGGTTGGTTCGGCTTTAACGGCGGTTCACAGCTCGCAATGGGTTCCAATGCAGACGTATCCGACGTGTCACGCATCTTCGCTAACACAAACCTTGCTGCTGCAGGCGGCGTTGTTGTGGCGATCATCCTGATGCAGATCATCTACAAAAAGATCGACGTCACATTGGCGATGAACGGCGCCCTTGCCGGTCTCGTATCCATCACGGCTGAGCCGCTTGCACCAAGTGCATTTGCGTCCATCCTGATCGGTGGTGTCGGTGGTGCGATTGTGGTCTTCACAGTTCCAATGCTCGACAAAATGAAGATCGACGATGTGGTTGGCGCTATCCCGGTACACCTGTTTGCAGGTATTTGGGGCACGCTCGCGGTCGTTATCTCCAACTCTGATGCAAGCCTTGGCACACAGTTCATCGGTGTCCTCGCCTATGGTGTGTTCACCGTCATCGCAAGCGCGATTGTCTGGTACATCCTCAAGATGACACTGGGCATCCGGGCTTCAGAAGAAGACGAAGCGCTGGGCCTCGACAAAGCCGAGGTTGGTGTGGAAGCATATCCGGAATTTTCATAAATTCCGGGTTGGCGGCGGCTGATCAACCCTACCCAGCAAGATCAGCCGTCACAGATTTGAAACAGGGCTCCGGCCCTGTTTTTTTGACTCTTGTGACAGGTTCCCGACGACAAATTTACACACCGCACAGGATTGTCTTTTACTTCGTGGATACAGGTGCTATGAAATTTTAGCTAATTTTTTCACGGAACCCCCACGGAACTTGCCATGTCTGCTCTCCTCAAAGATATCGACCCCGACGGCCTTCTCGAATACTCGGTTGTTTTTACCGACCGCTCGCTTAACAGCATGTCCAAATCCTTCCAGGGCGTGATGAACGACATCTCGTCGATGCTGAAGGAAGTATATGCGGCTGACGGCGTGGCGATCGTGCCCGGCGGCGGAACCTTCGCGATGGAGGCGGTCGCCCGGCAATTCGCGACGGACCAGAACGCAATGATCGTGCGCAACGGATGGTTCTCCTATCGCTGGACCCAGATTTTTGAAGCCTGCGATATGCCGGCCCATTCCACGGTTTTGAAGGCGCACCGCTCGCTCGACAACACCCAGGCACCGTTCACGCCAACCCCCATCGACAAGTTGGTTGAGCGCATCGAGGCCGAGAAGCCGGATGTGGTGTTTGCGCCCCATGTGGAAACGTCTGCGGGCATGATGCTCAGCGATGACTATATCAAGACGGCGAGTGATGCGGTCCACGCCCATGGCGGATTGTTTGTGCTCGATTGCATCGCGTCCGGCACGATCTGGGTCGACATGAAAGCCTGCGGAGTGGATGTGCTGGTGAGCGCGCCGCAGAAAGGCTGGTCCGCGTCCCCTGCCGCCGGTCTTGTGATGATGAGTGAGCGTGCCATCGCGAAGCTTGGCGACACCAAGAGCACGTCTTTCGCCGTCGACCTGAAAAAATGGTACGACATCATGCAGGCCTATGAAAATGGCGGCCATGCCTATCACGCAACCATGCCGACCGACGCGCTTAAGCGTTTCCGCGATATCATGATCGAGACCAAGGAGTTTGGCTTTGCCGAAGTGAAGGCCAGGCAATTTGAGCTCGGAACACGCATCCGCAAGGCGCTGACCGATGCGGGCTTCAAAAGCGTTGCGGGCGACGGCTTCCACGCGCCCGGTGTGGTGGTGAGTTACACGGACGATCCCGACATCCAAAACGGCAAAAAGTTTGCAGCCCAGGGCATGCAGATCGCGGCCGGCGTTCCGCTGATGTGTGACGAGGGCGAAGACTACCGCTCCTTCCGCATCGGATTGTTCGGCCTCGACAAACTGAAGGATGTGGACGGCGCCGTCGCCCGTTTCGAGGAAGTGCTTGAAAAGGTGATGGCGGCTTAGGGACACGAAAATTCCTTCCACGCCGTCATACCTAGACCACTCCAACCGCGTCATAGTCGTACCACTCAACCTCCGTCATCCTCGGGCTTAACCCGAGGATCCACGCACAAACCTTTGAGCCACGCACGGGGATACATTCTCGCGCACAGACCTGCCCGCAAGTTGGAACTAAATACCGTTCAAACCATGCGGACCTACGTACGAGTTTGAACCAAAATCCGTTCAAATCGCACGTTTTTACGCAAAAGATCTGAACCAGGAACCGTTCAAATCGCACGTGTTTACGCGCAAGATTTGAACCAATTAAAATGCACAACTGCGGGACCTGAATACCAAAAAGTGTCCTTTATGTGCGGACCGTTTCAGGCCCCGCGCGGAGATTTGATGTCATCAGCCGGGCTTCCTTAAAGCACATTACCCGCTGATGCCTCTTGGAAACGCGCCCGTTCCGATCAGCCAAGCCCGGGTTACGAACACAGGCTCCGATACCGGATGGGGCGCGATCCGTAAGCCGCCCACAAATCTCCCGCTTGCTCGCTTTCGCTCACAAGCGTTCTTTCATGGCCACCGCCGCTCCGCTGCTTGCAAAGCACCCCACACTGGCATGCGTTGAGTGGTTGCGCGTTTCACAAGTGGAGGAAGTGTGCGGGAGGTTTTGTGGATGGGGATAGATTTTTCGGAGTGGGGCTGAAAGTGTCTGAAGCATTTCAAATTCTGTGCTCGTAGCCCGATTAGAATGAATTCTTGTCGAACGTCTGCTCTGAGCCTAACTTGGCCATTCGTATTGATATCTAGATAAGGAAAGCCGACTGTTAACGGACATTTATCGACAAGTCCGAATGTTTCGGTGCAGCACGCCACAAGAGACGTTCGCCGCTGTTTAGCGCGACGTTAGTTTCGACTTCCACTGCGAATTACCCACTTATCGTTTTGTTATCAGTTTTCGGAAAACTCTTCTATTTTCAACCACCCAGGGTAAGCGACTGTTGGCAGCGTTTCATTAAAGAGTTCCCCCGAACCCACGAAAAATGTGCCAATGATCAGATACTCATGGTTACCAGCATTTTTTTGAACCAAACCACCATCAAGTACATCTCTGGATAGTCCAAAGAATTCTTGTTGGTCACATGACTTAGCGTCAACTGGGACATCGAAGACTATGAACCCGGGATTAGCATGTTCAAGATTGATCGGACGGTCTGAAATTCTTCTTCCATTGTCGCACATAGCCCATCTTAAGTCTAAGGCATCGACAGCCCAATCAATCCTAAGTTCCAGAGCGATCACGCTTCCGCCGCGCCTACTAATTTCAGCAAGCGTTGATTTGTTGTCCGTCAAGCAAGTTGCGTCATACAAAACTGGACAAAGGCGCCCACTCAGGATTGGCCTTCCAAAGGCGTCTAACCTTTGTTCGTTCTTCGTTTCACCAGCGGTTTCTTGAAATATCAAGTCCCACAAATATGTAGTTGTTCCAGTAAGCGTAGAAACACCGCCGCCCAAGCCCCCAATAAGCACAAGCCCAAGCACGATTGGATGCCTTTCCATCCATGTGAGAAAATCTTTAAACATAGCCCCATTCTGTTGCTGCGGCGTTATGATTCAACATGCTGGCGTCGTCATCTATATGTGTAATAGTCATGTCAGTAGGATGCTAGGGTATGATAATTTTGCCCTAATCAAGGCTAAACATCTATTACCAATAAAATGTTTCAAATTGAGGAGGGTTACTATATGGCCAATTTAAGGATAGCGACATGGAATGTTTTTCAATATGCAAAGGTTGGCACTTACTGGTACGATCTCGATGAGTCGAAGGACTATGAAGAGGATCAATGGGCCGCCAAACACGCATGGATGAAAGATATCATCGACGAGATGGACGCCGATATTATTGGATTTCAAGAGATTTTTAGCGTCCAAGAGTTCACTGCATTCATTAATACACAAGGTTATCCTCATGTTGCAGTTGTAGATAAACCGGCTATTGATCCATCAGATAGCCGCATATACGTCGGGCCGGTCACCGCAATTGCCTCACGACATCCCTTTATCAGCACACCAACGGCACTGATATATCCCCAAGAACTCAGAGAAAATACACAGTTACAAGATGACTATGATTTTAGGCGTGCGATTGTTCGTGCGGAGATTGACACTCCTCAATTCGGAAGTCTCGTCGTCTATGTTTGCCATTTCAAATCGAAGGGGACTTTTGTTGACGGTGACGAAATCGCTAAGTTAGAGAGTTGGAAAGACCGGTTTCGTGAGCATCTTCGAGCACGCGCAACTAACGATGCAGATCAACTTATTCGACGTAGTGGGGAAGCTGCTGGTGTTTACTTAGCAGCCATGGAAGAACTGGAGAGCGACAAGAACCGCCCGCTTGTAGTGATCGGGGACTTTAACGATGATGAGAATTCAACAACTTTACGGATTCTGACACAGCAAGAGCGAGTGTACAACATTGCCCGTAAGAGGCGCCGTAGTATTGAAAGCGCAGAAGACAAGGCCTGGAACTTCACTTGGCAACTCTATGACAGCTATGGCTTAGTACCAAATCAGAGTCCAGCTTTGAGACCAGTAACTCATGCAGGCGGTTGGGACTATGATGCTGCAACATTGGACTTTGTGTTGGTATCAAATGGGCTGAACCCTAAAAATCCAGAACGTGTGGGTGAGGTTAACGATTTTAATGTCTACTCAGATCACTTCGAAGACTTGAAAAAACTACTGACCACCGATCATGCGCCGGTTTGTGTCACGATATCTCCTGTGACCTCCTGATCGGCACGACCACCTTTTGGTGCTAGCGTTAGATAACGGCGGTGCGCTACAGTGCTCCGCCTAATACAAACAAGCTTTAATGCAATCATAGACTTGCAAAAAGAGCTAGTGAC
>CAWUJX010000170.1:0-5027 GCA_963922635.1 uncultured Hyphomicrobiales bacterium
GGGGATTTCGAAAATGGTGGCTTATGCTATTCATCAGACGTGAGTGATATTCCGGACGCTAGCGTCAGTTCACTGCAAAACCTCGATTGCTGGATTGTCGATGCATTGCAGTACAAATCGCACGTGAGCCATTTTAGCGTAGACGAAAGCCTTGATTGGATAAAAAAACTTGGACCGCGCAAAGCGATACTCACGCACATGCACATTCCACTGGACTATGAAAAACTTCGCGGCGAGCTGCCAAACAACGTTGAGCCGGCCTTTGATGGGATGACGTTCGAAGTCTGATGTTTTCATTCGCTGCTGCGTAAGGCGTTGATATTGGATCATAATATGATTAATAAAGTTCCATAATATATCTTATGCGATCGGGATATATCCAATCACAAATTTCCTATTCCACACCAGTTTTACTGGGCCTTTATTAGGTTCAGCTGTGCCTCATAGCCCCTGCCGCCCGGGCTAAGGTCCCTACGGTCAAATTGCCGTTGTTTGCGATTGTGTTTCAAAGCGGCAACAGATGCGCGCCATGTGGAAGTAAACGACCCGCTGGTGCAGTTGTCGCTACTTCTGAGACGTGTGCGCTTCAGCGCTCTCGCATACGCATTTGCATACTCGGTTGCAATCTTCACATGCTGTTTCTCGTGCCAGACAACAGATTTTTCAAACCGTTTCCAGGCATTTCGGGTTTCGCGTCCTGCTTTCCGTGAGGAGCGCCAGCGCGGATACGTGTATGCAACGGACATCACCACATCGAGACTTTTGGGCACGCAACGTCCGTTTCGTACCTCCACATTCACGTTTTTCACGTCATACTGGTATTCAGTCGTCGCTAATGCATGCTCATTCAGCCGCCCGAGGCGTGGTCCATTATCGAGCATGCTTTTGAAGATTTCTTTGCCAGTGCTGCCAGTTACGTCGTAATAACTCACGGTCTCTTTCACGACGACACGCGCCTTCGCCGATGCATAAGTTGAGCCTGAAAATGTGAAACCAGCAACTGCCGCAGAAGCAACAATGATGGCAGGCAATAGCTTCATATCGGTCACTCTCTCCTATCAAACCCGTTGCAACCGTCCCTAAAACGCCCAATAAAGACTAGACGCAGAAACCGATTTTGTAAAAGTGAAATTGCACCTTATGACGATGACCCCTTCCCGCGACATTGGTCGCCTGCTGGAGATAATGGCGGCGCTACGAGATAAACAAACCGGATGTCCTTGGGATTTGGAGCAAACCTTCGAGACGATTGCGCCTTACACTATCGAGGAAGCCTATGAGGTTGCTGATGCCATCGAACGTGGTGACACGGATGATCTTCGCCTTGAATTGGGTGATCTGCTTCTGCAATCCGTTTATCACGCACAAATCGCGTGCGAAGCCGATCTGTTTGATTTTGGTGATGTGGTGGAAGGCATCACGACCAAGATGATCCGCCGCCACCCCCATGTGTTTGGAAGTGAGGACGCGAGCGCAGAAGATTACTCTGCTAAAGGTCTGGAAGCTGGCACTTGGGAACGGATAAAATCAGAAGAAAAAGCGGAAGCCGCTGAACGCCGCGCAAAGCTTGGATTGCCGAACAAAACGAAAACAGCGTCCATGTTGGATGATGTTTCACCCAACTTCCCTGCCCTTATGGCCGCTGCCAAACTTCAGAAAAAAGCCGCTAAGGTTGGTTTCGATTGGAATGACACTGACAAAGTGATCGACAAAATCGAAGAAGAGATTGGCGAGCTTCGCGCTGAGCTTGCATCCAGGGTCAAGGAAAAGGCTGAGGAAGAATTGGGAGACGTTCTCTTTGCCCTCGCCAATCTGGCCCGGCATTTGGGCTTCGACCCCGAAACTGCTTTGCGTAAATCAAATGCAAAATTCCGTAACCGCTTTAGATTCATTGAAGAAAACGTCAGCGCAACCGGTTTCGATCTGGAGTCTGCGTCTTTAGAGGTGATGGATGGTTTATGGAACGAAGCGAAGGCACAAGAGAAAACGCGCGCTGGGTAGTAACCCAAACACCTACTCAGTCGAGAATTGCGCGTAGATGCCACGAATGGATTTATCTGCCCTTAGCTGCAAAGCAACGGAACCGTCTTCCAGATCAGTCCGGTTAATCACATGGCAGGTCTCATAAAGCGTTGGCAAACGCCCCAATTCTGAAACGGGTAAAACAATATCCATGAGACTATCGGCATCGCCAATCCGTTCCTCGATCAGGGCGAGTAACTCCTGTTCCCCTTGCCCGGTTTCCGCAGAAACAAGGATGGGCGGGTTTTCACCCCCTACCCTCATTTGCAATGCTTCCACGTCACTTTCGCCAAGCAGATCAATTTTGTTCCAGACCTCGAAAACACGTTTCTGATCGCTCTCGTCGATGCCCAATTGATCCAAGATGTCATAGACATCATCAGCCTGCGCTTCACGATCTTCATGCGAAATATCGCGTACATGCAAGATTAACTCCGCTTCGATCACCTCTTCCAGGGTTGCCCGAAATGCGGCCACCAGATGGGTTGGCAGGTTTGAGACAAAGCCGACTGTGTCTGAAAGAATAACCGTCGTTCCCAATGGTAAGTCCAATTGTCGAAGCGTCGGATCAAGCGTGGCGAACAGAAGGTCTTTCGCCATGACACTCGCACCCGTTAATCGATTGAACAGGGTCGATTTTCCCGCATTTGTATAGCCAACCAGAGCGACGACAGGATAAGGAACTTTTTTCCGTTTGGAGCGATGCAGCTGACGCGTCCGCCGAACTTTTTCCAAGTCCGCACGCAAGCGGTTTATGCGCTCCTGGATGAGGCGCCGATCAGCCTCGATTTGTGTTTCCCCCGGGCCACCGACGAACCCCAATCCACCGCGCTGGCGCTCTAGGTGGGTCCATGACCTCACCAATCGTCCCTTCTGGTAGTTGAGATGGGCAAGCTCCACTTGCAAACGGCCCTCTTTGGTTTGTGCCCGTTCGCCAAAAATTTCGAGAATTAAGCCGGTCCGGTCCAGAACTTTGCAGTTCCATGCCTTCTCAAGGTTTTGTTGCTGCTTCGGTGTTATAGGAGCGTCAATGATGGCCAAGCCAATGTCTTGTGCTTTGATAACGCCGGTGATTTCCTCGACTTTTCCGGAGCCGAGCAAGGTTGCTGAAACCGGCTTTTTGATCGCAACAGCACCAACCTCGATCACATCAAGATTGATCGCACGCGCCAAACCCGACGCTTCTTCAAGACGCGCGTCACGTGACCTGGGGTTTGGTTCGTTAAACTCAGGAACCAGTACGATTGCACGCTCAGGCTTTTGCGCCTCTTCGGCGGTCCATTGAAATTTGTTGTTGCGGCCCTTTTCTGAATCAACCAATTCAGCGGGCCTCGATGTGATTATTCATCGTCGCTCGACTTATCGCCCATCAACACGGGAGCACCGGGCATGATTGTGGAGATAGCGTGTTTGTAAACGAGTTGGGAAATACCGTCGCGGCGCAAAAGAACACAGAAGTTGTCGAACCAACTCACCACGCCGTTGAGTTTAACACCGTTCACAAGAAAAATTGTGAGGGGAATTTTTTGCTTCCGGACTTCGTTTAGAAAGGCGTCCTGCAAGTTCTGATTTTTCTCAGCCATGTGCTTCCTTCTTCTTATTGTTATTAAAGCAAAAAATCAGAACTGCGATACAAATGCCAAATTTCCCACCTTCTCCCTAAAATATTTATAGGACGGGAAAACGAACAATTTCAAGCGAAACTTGTATCGCAATGGCACAGTCCGTATTCAGCGAAAACTGCGAATGAAAACACTGATGCTCGCGAAAACCGCAATGACTTCTAGTCTGCCGATGAACATGGTTACGGTCAAAATCGTCTTTTGTGCCGCTGACATGGCAAAATAGTCAGGCCAGATGTCCACCGAGCCATCACTCCAGAATGAACCATACAATGGGCCAGCGTTGGAAAGCGCTGCAATTGCCGCTGTGAAACTCTGTTGAAATCCAAGACCGGTGACCGAAAGCAGTGATGAGACTACGGCTACGGTGGCTATCAGCACCGCAAAAAGGCTCCACATGGCCTTCATCAATTCCATATCGTGACGCGCTGTACCAAATTGCCCGCCGCGAACCAAATTTGGAAAGATCAAACGGTTTAATTCATATCGTGAAAGGGAAAAGATGCCGCCTATTCGAAAGAATTTGAGGCCCCCTGCTGTTGAATAGCATCCACCGCCCACAAAAATGATAAGCAGAATGATTGTTGGCGGTATAAGTGCAAAAACGCCGGGGCGTGACTGTATGCCGGACGTAGACACGATCGAAGCCGCATTAAACATGCCCTCTGCAAGCGCAAAGTTGGTGGGCAGTACGTTAGTCGACCCCGCCGCACGGGTGAGGATGACAGCAATTATCAGGGCTAAAAGGATGAATACGCCGACGATAAAGTATCCCTCTCTCGGGCGCTTGAGCGCTAATGTATCCAAGCGGAAGATATCCTGATGCCAAAATACGCTTGTGGCACCAATCAGAAGGAAGACTGCAAAAACAATCATGCCGCTCACACCGAGCAGAAGATCGGCGCCCTCGCCTGTATCAACGATGCCTCCGGTTGAAATGGCCGCATAAGCGTACATGGCCGCATCGAACGGACCGATGCCACATAACAACAATCCCACAAAACAGAGGATCGTAATAAACACATACGTCTGCAGCATCCGTGTGCAGAAACTGATCAGGCGGCGTTGTGAGGCAACAATCGATGCGGCAATGCTGGCACTCGATACTTGTGGAAGGCCTCCAACCTCCCATGGTGCAAGAACTAAAATGAGAGTGACCAGGGTTGCAAAGCCGCCAAGCCACTGAAACTGCGCCAACATGAAGAATACACTTCGTGGAACACTGGCATTGTTTTCGAATACGAGCGCGCCCGTGGTCGTGAATGCGGATACAGACTGAAAAACCGCATCTACAAAAGAGATGTTAGCCAAGTCACTGATTGGCAAAGAAATCGCCAGCGGAAAAACTACCCAGCTTGTAATCCCCAGCAATATGGCTGAGTT
>CAWUJX010000171.1:0-4813 GCA_963922635.1 uncultured Hyphomicrobiales bacterium
CGGTTTTCCGCAGAAGAGAAGATCAGGATTGTGCTGGCTGGCCTTCGTGGCGAAGACAGTATTGCCGAGCTTTGTCGGCAAGAAGGAATTGCCCAGAGCCAGTATTACAGTTGGTCGAAAGAGTTCCTGGAGGCAGGTAAGAAGCGGCTGGCCGGGGACACGATGCGGGAGGCAAATACCGATGAGGTCAAAGGGCTTCGTAAGGAGGCTCGTGATCTGAAGGAGGTGGTTGCTGAGCAGGCCCTGGAACTTCGGTTACTCAAAAAAAGCATGACCGGAGATGGGGGAGACGAAGAATGAGATACCCCGTATCCGAGAAGCTTGAGATCATCCGGCTGGTGGAGCAATCGCATCAGCCCGCCAAACGGACGTTGGACAAGCTCGGCATTCCGCGTTCAACGTTCTACGTCTGGTACGACAAGTATCAGACTGGCGGTGTAGATGCTTTGGAAGACAAGGCTCCCATGCCCAAACGCGTGTGGAACAGAATACCCGATGATGTGCGTGAACAGATCGTCGATCTGGCGCTGAAGGAACCTGAACTCTCACCTCGGGAACTGGCAGTTCGCTTTACCGACACAAAGCGTTACTTCGTCTCAGAAGCCAGTGTATATCGGCTTCTAAAAGCCCATGATCTGATTACCAGTCCGGCCTTCGTGGTTATCAAGGCTGCGAATGAGTTCAAAGACAAGACAACTGCGCCCAATCAGCTTTGGCAGACCGACTTCACCTATCTCAAAGTCATTGGCTGGGGCTGGTTCTACCTGTCGACCATCCTCGATGACTACAGCCGCTATGTCATCGCCTGGAAGCTATGTACCACGATGAAAGCCAGTGATGTCACGGACACGCTGGAGCTTGCCTTGCAGGCTTCAGGCTGCGATCAGGTCAATGTTCACCATCGGCCAAGGCTTCTGTCAGACAATGGCTCCAGCTACATCGCCACCGAATTGGCAGAATGGCTGGAAGACAAAGGCATGGACCACGTTCGCGGCGCTCCCTACCACCCCCAGACCCAGGGCAAGATCGAAAGATGGCACCAAACCCTGAAAAACCGCATCCTGCTGGAAAATTACTTCCTCCCCGGTGATCTAAAGGGACAGATTGGCAAGTTCATCAGCCACTACAATCACAGGCGATATCACGAGAGCTTACAAAACCTCACGCCCGCAGACGTCTACTTCGGACGCCGCGACCAAATCCTGCAACAAAGAGAAAGGACCAAACTCAACACAATCAATCAACGGCGCTTGCAATACCGCAGGCAAGCCGCTTAACATCAAAAAACAGATGAGCCAGATACTCGCTTAAACTAAGCTGCAATCTGTCCAAAAAACCCTGACGACGGACATACAGACAACTCGGAACAAAACAAGAACTATCTACACTGCGTATAACGAAATCGTTATATGCATTAGAGCAGCAGGGCAAGGTCGGTTATTCACCAAATAAAAATTGGTTACAAATGTTGCAGTTGCGCAACAACACAACGGTTGCCTGTTACCCAATCTTAGGACCTATTAAATAAGAAACTTACAGGATCAATGAAACAGCAGAAATGGGTCGCTTCCTTACACACTATCTTTCACACATACACAGTAAGAAGGAATTTTAGCTTTTTTGATCAACGGTTTAAAAAATTTCGAGTTTCACTTAAAATCCCTCGGCCTTAGTGCTGTCCGGGTTCAAGTCCCGGTGCCCGCACCAAAGACAAGGCAACGCAGTTGCCGACGTCGAAGCCTGCGCCAGACGTTTTGCTTTAGCAAATACGTCGAGAGCTTAATAGCATCATGATAGAGTGTTTTAAGTTCTCTATAATGATGGCTTTGTGGAAATTTCTATATCGATGTTTTGGGAAGTTTCGTTCAGAAAGAAACTCAAACTTGGCGTACCAACGGTCCCAGCAGCACGTGAGAGGAGCGCTAGCAGGCTGTAACGCTGCGAGAAAGTTTGTTGAGAAAAGAGAGAGAAGGGCGTCTCACCCTCGGGCACCCAGCGCCCATTAACACCCGTAGAGGTACCCTCACCCAAATATGAAATATTAAGGTTTTCCCAAACCATGACTTCAAAGCCTTTTAACCTAAGCCAGTCCGCCACCTTTTCCGGTCGCTTTAGATGATGGGCAATATGGTGAAAACAAACCATCGCCTGCTTCTTAGTCCGAAGTGCGTTCCAGTTGAGTTTCAAAATATCAAGTTCATCGGCGTTTGAATTGATTAAACAGCTTTCCAAGGTGGGAAACTTGCGCAACGCATTCCAATAAGACCATTTTTCAAAGGTCGACATATAGGGAATACTTCCCTCACCTGTCGCCCAAGAACCGCCCTTAGTTGCGCCGACAGCCTCAGCAAGTGGTTTTTCAATATGATAGATGCGTTTGGACATAGGTGGATCTGTATATTTGTCTGCAACAAACACACCGTTCTCACGATGATACATCACATACTGGTAGGCTGCCCAAAGCCCCGCGACGGCGACGACAGCAAAAACGCACTTCAGCACCAATATTGTCCGCCTGAATGGCTTCTTGACTTCCAACTCCATTTCAAATCGACCAGTTCCGAAGGTTAAACCCCATTCTCGACCTCATTCTGTCTGGCCATCTTTTGCCCAGGACTTCACCAACTAAATCGCTTTCTCCACCGGCGCTCGCCAGCGCTCTTCGGTGCCAAACTGACACTGATCTCCCGGAAGAACGATGTATAAATGAAGATCGAGAGGTTTGTCCCACACATCACCCCAACATTGTGGATTCACAGGAACATTAGGACCGATAAACGGTGATACTGACTTAAACTTGACTGCGCGCCTGCCATCGTTGGAGTAGATGCTCAAAGGCTTCAATCCTGAGATTGGACCATCCCGATTGTGCTCCGTTGTAGTATGGCGTTTACGACCTGGGTTTTGAGTGAACAGATATCCTCGTGTTGCCAGTAGTTGCTCGGAAAACTTAAAACCTCTCGCGAAGTCTGAATCCTCAGAGCCATCCATGAATGCCCACTGGATGCGAAACATCACAGCAAACTCACCGCCAGATGCGTTGTCGCGCCCCGCTTCGCAAGGTCTCATAGCAATCACGTCCCGGCGATCTCGCTCCACCGGACGTCCCGAAGGCATCGAGAAGACAAAATACGCGCCGAAAAAAGTCTCTGTAACGAGTTCCGGATCATAGGTCTCTGTCTCAGGGTCAAAACCCGTATAGTCCTTACGCTCCGCTAGCCATTGCTTTTGCTTTTCACGATCAAACACAAGCGGCAAATGTTCTTCGCTTACGTAAGGATTTTGATAGCCAATCGGCACCCTAAACCAGGTGCCCTGCTGCCAGTACCAAGACGGTGTATCAAATGGGATGACCTGACCATCTGAAAAAGGGCCAATGCCTTTGACGATTTCCTTATCCAGCCCGTGGTTCAGTCTACAATCGCGCTCATAACGTGTCTCGGCAAGTGCACCGTTCGTAAACGCTGCACTGATGCACACTGCAGTGAGTATCAGGGTAGCAATCTTAAAAACGTTATCGTTCGAAGCACCGCTTTTTAGCGCAACGCCGTCATTACTGCTTTCAGACCCAGCCCAACTCCGATAGAATCTGACAAACTTCATCACGGTAACTTTCATCAGCATCAACCCAATCTACTGCCCATCACAACACAAAATGATTTAAGAAACGGCTTAAAAAATGCCCGGCAATGAAACCAAATCCGTCACCGCTGCCATGCTCGCCATTGGCGATGAGCTTTTGTCCGGCCGCACCCGGGACAAGAACATAGGCCACCTGGCAACCGCCCTCACCCAGCAAGGTATTGACCTCAAGGAAGTGCGGATTGTGGCCGACGAAACCGACGACATCGTTGCGGCCGTCAATGCCCTTCGCGCGCGTTACGCTTATGTATTCACCTCCGGCGGCATCGGCCCGACCCATGACGACATCACGGCGGATGCAATCGCCGCGGCTTTCGGCGTGCCAATCGACCATAACCCCACGGCGATGGCCCTGCTGGAAGCGCATTACAAATCCCGCGATCTTGAATTCACTACAGCGCGCAAACGCATGGCACGCATTCCCCATGGCGCGAAGCTCATCGAGAACCCCGTTTCGGTTGCACCGGGGTTCATCCTCGAAAACGTCCATGTGATGGCGGGTGTGCCGTCTATCTTCACCGCCATGCTGGAAACCGTCCTGCCCAAACTTGAAGGCGGCACGGTTATGCTGTCCGAAACCATTGAATGCCCGTTTGGCGAAGGTACGATTGGTGAGGGCCTCATGCTCGTGCAAAACGATCATCCCGACACGTCAATTGGCTCTTACCCGAAGTTTGACGGCAAACGATACTCAACCCATATTGTCGTCCGGTCGCGAAATTCTGACAGTATCTCTGCAGCCAGGAAAAGCGTCGAACAATTGCTTCAAGATTTATCGAATTGATTGAATTAGGCTTTTCTGCAGAAAAGTAACATTATCTTAAATACACTGATTAACACTGTTTCAAAGCCCCAACTTTGGAACGTCAGATATGCTCAAGAAATTTCTAAAATGCACACGCGGCACCGCCTCAATTGAATATGCAATCATTGCCAGCGTCGTCGGCGTTGCGGTTCTGGTCGGCGTTTCCAATTTGGGCCAGGAAAACTCCAACAGCTACAACACGATTTCCGATTCGGTCACCAACGCAGGCAACTAACGGCCGATCATCGCTTAAAGAACGACGAAGAAGTCTGTATCGTCCGGCTTTGCGCCTGCATTTGTCAGCATGGCGTGAACCTGACCGCGGTGGTGTGTGTGGTGGTTAAAGAAATGAACCACAAGACCGGC
>CAWUJX010000172.1:0-4624 GCA_963922635.1 uncultured Hyphomicrobiales bacterium
GTGTTGTTGCCAACGCAAGTGCGCTGATTGCTAATGCGAAGCTCTTTTTCTTGGATTTGGTCATAAATTCGTCTCCCTATTTTTTGTTTTAACGAAGTCTTTTCCCCAATCGTGATGACCTCATGCCGAGAATTGGGTTTTTTCGGGATAAAAATGAGATCGGTTTTAGAGTTTCGTGTCGACACGCAAAATCTGCTCTTTCGAAATGGAAAGACCTTCGTTAGAAGAAGCGCAGTAATTTCCCGCCAAACAGAGGACCTCAAAAATGGCTGCAATTGTCGATATTCACGCACGCGAGATTCTGGACTCACGAGGTAATCCTACTGTTGAGGTCGATGTGATGCTGGAAGATGGTTCGTTTGGACGGGCGGCTGTACCGTCCGGCGCATCAACTGGTGCGCACGAGGCGGTTGAACTGCGGGACGGTGGCGCTCGATATCTCGGAAAAGGGGTAACCAAAGCAATCGAAGCGGTTAATTCCGCCATCGCCGAGGCTGTTCTTGGGATGGACGCAACTGAACAGCGTGCGATCGATCAAGCCATGATCGATCTGGACGGAACGCCCAACAAAGCAAAACTAGGTGCGAATGCCATCCTCGGTGCGTCACTGGCGGTTGCAAAGGCGGGCGCAGAAACGTCTGCTCTGCCGCTGTTCAAATATGTGGGCGGGCCGAACGCTTCAATTTTGCCGGTGCCAATGATGAACATCATCAATGGCGGCGAGCACGCTGATAATCCGATTGATTTTCAGGAATTCATGATCATGCCAGTCGGCGCTGACAGCATTGCCGAAGCTGTGCGCATGGGGGCTGAGGTTTTCCATACGCTGAAAAAAGAACTCCATGCGCAGGGCCACAATACCAATGTGGGCGATGAAGGTGGCTTCGCACCCAATATCGCAAGCGCGCCAGATGCGTTGGATTTTATCATGCAGTCTATCGAAAAGGCGGGGTTCAAGCCCGGAGAGGATATGTATCTCGCGCTTGATTGCGCTTCCACGGAGTTTTTCAAGGACGGCAAGTATGTTCTTGAAGGCGAGAGGCGCACGCTTGAGCCCGAGGCCATGGCTGACTATTTAGCGGAACTCGTTGGCAAATATCCGATCATCTCCATTGAAGATGGAATGGCTGAAGATGATTGGGAAGGCTGGAAGGCCGTTACTGAAAAAATTGGCGATAAATGCCAATTGGTCGGCGACGATTTGTTTGTGACGAATTCTGCGCGCCTGTCCGACGGCATTCAAATGGGAGTGGCGAATTCCATTCTGGTGAAAGTCAATCAGATTGGAACGCTAACTGAAACGTTGGAGGCTGTCGAGATGGCGCATAAGGCGTCTTACACCGCGGTCATGTCCCATCGTTCCGGTGAAACTGAGGATTCGACCATTGCTGATCTGGCAGTGGCTACCAATTGTGGTCAGATCAAAACCGGGTCGCTTGCGCGGTCTGATCGCCTTGCCAAATACAATCAA
Source organism: uncultured Hyphomicrobiales bacterium (assembly GCA_963922635.1). Lineage (GTDB taxonomy): Bacteria > Pseudomonadota > Alphaproteobacteria > Rhizobiales > Rhizobiaceae > JAALLB01. The sequence continues at coordinate 1,472 of CAWUJX010000172.1, forward strand.
CTTATTCGTATTGAAGAAGAACTTGGGACGGCTGCCCGATATGCCGGCAAATCGATACTGCGCTAATCCGAAGCATAGCTTGTAACGCGACGTCGGTGCGGCTGGGCCATGGTAAACCTTAAATTAAGGGTATCGTTCTAATTTTAGGATGTTGTCCAATTTAGTGTTTCGTAGGTTCAACCGTGTCAACGCGTCAGCGAAAGAATAGCCAGCTTCACCGGCTTATACTCCCAGCGCTATGCCTCACGCTTAGTGCGTATTTCTTTTATCATTCCACTACCGGCCGATTTGGTCTTGAATCTTATCAGGTAACCACTGAACGCTCGCTTGACCTTCAGTTTGAACTTGCGGATCTCAGGCAGGAGCGCGAGGAGCTGGAAAAGCGCGTACAACTCCTGAAAAACGGCACTATTGAACGAGACATGCTTGACGAACAAGCCCGGTATAACCTCAATCTCCTTCATAAAGATGAGATTGCGATTATGCGTTATGATGACTGAATAGTAGTATTTTCAGTAATTACTATAAATCGAGTTAATTGTATATTTAATCAATAATTTCAGCTATTTAGCATAATCAGATTATATCTTCGAATATATTGATTTTGGACCTTTTCCGGGTATGATTGCGGCCGTAACTAGGAGCCGCAGGAATGGTCACCAAGCCAAAGAAATCAAGATCAAGTTCCACCACACAAAAATCTACCGTTCATAAATCGCCGCCTCCGGCGAAATTCTCCAAAGAGGAAGAGCTTCAGGCGTATTACGACATGTTGTTGATCCGCCGCTTTGAAGAAAAGGCGGGGCAGCTTTATGGCATGGGATTTATCGGTGGGTTCTGCCATCTCTACATTGGTCAGGAAGCTGTTGTTACGGGCATGCAAATGGCAATCAAGGAAGGTGATCAGGTGATCACTGGATATCGGGACCACGGTCACATGCTTGCCTGCGGCATGGATCCAGATGGCGTGATGGCGGAACTGACGGGTCGCAGGAATGGCTATTCCAAGGGCAAGGGCGGTTCCATGCACATGTTCTCCAAGGAAAAAAATTTCTATGGCGGTCATGGCATTGTAGGCGCTCAAGTCTCATTGGGCACCGGGCTTGCATTCGCCAATAAATATCGGGGCAACGACAATCTTTCGCTCGCCTATTTTGGCGATGGCGCATCGAACCAGGGTCAGGTTTACGAGAGCTTCAATATGGCCTCGCTGTGGGACTTGCCTGTAATCTACATCATTGAGAACAATCGGTACGCCATGGGTACTGCGGTTACACGTTCATCGGCGTTGACGAAGTTCTCACAACGCGGCGCATCGTTTAACATTCCTGGCATGCACGTGGACGGCATGGACGTGCGGGCGGTGAAAGCTGCAGGCGACCATGCGGTTGAATGGGTGAGGGGTGGCAATGGCCCGATTATTCTGGAAATGGAAACATATCGCTATCGCGGCCACTCCATGTCTGACCCGGCAAAATATCGTACAAAAGACGAAGTTCAGAAGATGCGGGCCGAACAAGACCCGATTGAACAGGTCAAGCAACGTATTCTCGAAGAGAAAATGGCATCCGAGGATGATTTGAAGGCGACTGACAAGAAAATTCGCGAAATCGTGGCCAAGGCTGCTGAGTTTGCGCAAACCGATCCCGAGCCTGATCCAAGTGAACTATACACGGACATTTTGATAGAGACCCCAGCGGAGGCAGCTCATGTCAATTGAGATTCTGATGCCGGCACTCTCTCCAACAATGGAAGAGGGCAATCTCGCAAAATGGCTTGTTAAAGAGGGCGATAGTGTATCTTCGGGCGATGTGATCGCGGAAATCGAGACGGATAAAGCGACCATGGAAGTCGAGGCGGTCGATGAAGGCGTCGTTGCGAAAATCATGGTCAGCGAAGGCAGCGAAGGCGTTAAGGTGAACTCGGTGATTGCCGTGCTTGCCGAAGAAGGGGAAGATGCATCCAGCGTCGATGCGAAATCGCCTGCGCCCACTGAGGAGGCTTCTGATAATCCCGCTCCTGCGGTGGATGCGCCTGCACCCGCCGAAAGCGTTTCGCCTTCTGCTCCTGTGGTCGTGGAAGTGGCCGATGATCCGGAAGTGCCGGACGGCGTCGAAATGAAATCAATGACCGTCCGCGAAGCATTGAACTCAGCCATGGCCGAAGAAATGCGTCGTGACGATGATGTGTTCATCATGGGTGAGGAAGTGGCCGAGTATCAGGGCGCATATAAAATCACGCAAGGATTGCTGGACGAATTTGGCGCGCGCCGCGTTGTGGACACGCCGATTACCGAACATGGTTTTGCGGGCATCGGTGTGGGCGCTGCTATGGCGGGCCTGAGGCCAATTGTTGAGTTTATGACCTTCAACTTTGCCATGCAGGCCATCGACCAGATCATCAACTCAGCTGCTAAAACGCTGTATATGTCAGGCGGGCAAATGGGTGCGCCCATGGTGTTCCGTGGGCCAAATGGTGCCGCTGCCCGGGTGGGTGCGCAGCACTCCCAGTGCTATGCCGCCTGGTATAGCCACATTCCCGGTCTGAAAGTGGTCATGCCCTACAACGCATCGGATGCAAAAGGGCTGTTGAAAGCAGCGATCCGCGATCCAAACCCTGTAATCTTCCTCGAAAATGAAATTCTCTACGGACAGTCCTTTGACGTGCCGGACATGGAGGATTGGGTTCTACCGATCGGGAAAGCCCGCATCCATAAAACCGGGTCTGATGCGACGATCGTTTCATTCGGTATCGGGATGACCTACGCCATTCAGGCCGCCGAAAAGCTCGCAGAAGAAGGCATTGATTGTGAAATCATTGATCTTCGGACCATTCGACCGCTTGATATGGAAATGGTGATTAACTCGGTGAAAAAAACCAATCGCTTGGTGACCGTGGAGGAAGGGTTTCCGCAATCATCTGTTGGCGATCACATCGCTTCGCAAGTCGTTCAACAGGCATTCGATTATCTCGATGCTCCAGTCGTAACAATCTGCGGCAAAGACGTACCGATGCCTTACGCCGAAAATCTGGAAAAGCTTGCATTGCCTAACGTGGATGAAGTGGTCCAAGCGGTGAAAACGGTGAGTTATCGCTAACGATGCAACGGCTTGATCTCAAATCGTTGCGGTATGATCGGCTTGGTCAGTCGGT
>CAWUJX010000173.1:0-4523 GCA_963922635.1 uncultured Hyphomicrobiales bacterium
TTGCTTTTGTGGGGATTGTTTCTCCCGCGAATGCTGAGCAGTCATTATTTGGCGCCCGCGAAAAACTAGTCATTGAAACCAGATCTGGTGATTTCACCTTCGAAGTAGAGATCGCGGATACAGCGCAAAAGCGTTCACGGGGGCTGATGTTTCGGGAAGCTATGGAGCCCACCCACGGCATGTTGTTTGATTTCAAATCAGTTGGCCCCGTTTCCATGTGGATGGAAAACACAATACTTCCGCTCGATATGATTTTCATCAAGCCCGATGGTGTGGTGCACCGTATTGAAACCAACACGAAACCGTTTTCGAGGGATATTGTTTCCTCTGGAGGACCTGTTTCTCATGTGCTGGAATTAAACGCGGGGATGAGCCTGCAAATCGGTCTCCAAGTTGGCGACAGGATGCAGCATCGTTTTTTCAGCAGCGAAATTCAGTGATCGCGCTGATAAATGCCAAAACCATACAATTCACGCTTGCGGCTTTGAAATTCGCAGTGTAGGAGATTGCCGGACCGGGAACGGAGCGTGGCGCAGTCTGGTAGCGCATCTGGTTTGGGACCAGAGGGTCGCAGGTTCGAATCCTGCCGCTCCGACCATTTCCGGTAAAGATCAAGGGTTCGCTATTCGCAATGACCGCTAGAATTTTCAAACCAGCCAAAACGGCCATGCAGTCTGGCAAAGCAAAAACAGACAAATGGGTGCTGGAATTCGAAGCCACTGAAAAGCGTAAGATCGACCCTCTGATGGGTTACACAACCTCCAGCGATATGAAAACGCAAACCAAGCTTGAATTTGCCACACTGGAAGCCGCGAAAGACTACGCGGTCAAAAACGGTATCGCGTTCCGGGTTGAGAAACCCCAAAAGGCCAAGCGTCGTGTCATGTCCTATTCGGAAAACTTTGCTTCCGATCGGTCGCTGCCTTGGACGCATAAGGCGCTGGCACCTGGTCTGAAAATTCCAAAACTGTAACGTCTGCATCGCATTCTTAACTTGCAGGAATCGTCTATTCATTGGTAATCTTTAGCGAAAGGTCCCTTAGCTCAGCTGGATAGAGCAACTGCCTTCTAAGCAGTAGGTCTCAGGTTCGAATCCTGAAGGGATCGCCACCAACTCACAGATCACCATCACTGATCTTTTAAGCCGTAACGCTTGCGGGTCATCCCTGTTCCAATGTCCTTAACACGGCAAAACCGTCGTATATTTCTTATTGAAAAAAAATGCCGTCCTGTCACAGTCGGCAATCAATTTAACTTGGAGCAGATCATGTCTTTAGAGACTTCCGGAATTGAAGCACCAAAACGCGGTAGACGTTCAGGAGGAAGGTCCGGAAACAAGCGGGGCCAAGGGGCCGCGATTAAGCAGATTCCGTGGACCGTGCCGGTCAATTCAGACGCCCCAATTGAGCCTTTGCTGCCTGAGGGCGTGCAGGCTGTCCACGACAACGCGATGCGTATTCTCGAGGAGGTCGGTGTCGAATTCCTGAATCTGGAAGCGGTCGAGATCCTGCGCCAAGCGGGTTGTGACATTTCCAACGAGACCTCCGAGAGTGCTCTTGTGAAAATGGATCGCGCATTAGTGATGGAAAAAATCGCCCACGCGCCGAGCGAGTTTACAATCACGCCGCGTAATCCGGAGCGCCAGATCACCATTGGTGGCAAACACATGGTGTTCGGGAATATTTCCTCACCACCCAATTATTCCAACCTGGATGATGGCCGCAAGGTCGGGGATCGCAAAGCCTATCAGGATTTCATCAAGCTAACTCAATACTTTAATTGCATGCATTTTTGTGGCGGATATCCGGTGGAGCCGATGGATATCCACCCGTCCATTCGTCACCTCGATTGCCTGTATGATAAGCTAACCCTAACCGACAAGGTGGTTCACGCCTATTCACTGGGCGCGGAACGGGTTGAAGATGTGATGGAAATGGTTCGGATTGCGGGCGGGCTCACACACGAGGAGTTTGAGGCTACTCCGCGGATGTATACCAACATCAACTCCACGTCGCCGTTGAAGCATGATCACCCCATGCTCGATGGGCTCATGCGCCTTGCGCGTCGGGGGCAGCCAACGGTGGTAACACCATTTACGCTCGCCGGTGCCATGTCGCCAATTACCTTGGCCGGCACTGTTTCCCAATCAATCGCTGAAGCGCTTTGTGCCATTGTCCTGATTCAGTGCATTAACCCGGGATGCGCCTGCGCCATCGGAACGTTTTCTTCCAATGTGGACATGAAAACCGGTGCACCTGCTTTTGGTACACCGGACTATATGCGCACCACACAAATGACCGGCCAGATGGCGAGGTTTTACGGGTTGCCGCTCCGCGCTTCAAACACCTGCGTTTCCAATGCACCGGACAACCAAGCCACGTGGGAAAGCTCACATTCTTTGTTTGCTGCCCTCACATCAGGCGTGAACATGGTCTATCACGCTGCTGGATGGCTCGAGGGTGGGCTTTGCGCATCATATGAGAAATTCATCATTGATTGTGAGCAACTTCAGCAGATGATTGCCTACATGCAGCCTGTGAAATGGGGCGAGGAAGAGCTGGCATTCAATGCAATTGCAGAAGTCGGGCAGGGTGGTCATTTCTTTGGGATCAACCACACTCAAGATCGCTATGAATCCGCATTCTACTCGCCGTTCCTCTCAGACTGGTCAAACTTCGAGAACTGGGAAGATCGCGGCGGTGTGCTGACCGTTGAGCGCGCAAACAAGCTTTACAAACAAATTCTCGCTGAATTCGAAGCTCCGCCCATGGATGAAGCGATCCGTGAAGAGCTGGAAGCTTTTGTGGCGAAGCGAAAAGAAGAGGGCGGGGCGCCCACGGATTTCTAAGCGCTGATCGGGCTAAGTTGCCCGTAAATGCCTACGGACTCCGATAATCTCTCGTTTTTTCTGGCCATCTAATCGCTAATTCAGCAGTCCTGCGACTGTAGTAAGTCTGTATTCGCATCGTCTTGCAAATCAAAACATTACAAAAATGACATTTGTACGCTTTGTAAATTACAACTCGTACTTAATGACATTTCGCTGATAGTCCACGCACATTTTTTTCGGCACGTTCCACCCAGAAATAAATGGAGAGCAGTGATGCAAAAAAATACGAGCGGAAAAACAGGTCTTTTTATTCCAGGCCCAACAAACATCCCTGACGTGGTTCGTCAGGCGTTGAATGTGCCGATGCAGGACATGCGCGCGCCAGACTTCGGTGAACTGACGCTCCCACTTTTTGCTGACCTGAAAAAGGTCTTTAGAACGGAAACCGGAGAAGTATTCATGTTCCCTGGCTCCGGTACTGCTGGTTGGGAGTCTTGCCTTTCGAACCTCTTCAGCGCAGGTGACAAAGCGCTGATGTCGAGCTTCGGGCAATTCTCCATGTTGTGGGTTGATATGGCGCAAAGATTTGGCCTTGATGTGGAGCACTGCGAAGTGGAGTGGGGCTATGGTGTGCCACTGGACGAGTACCGCCGTATTCTCGAAGCGGATACTTCAAAGTCGATCAAGGGCGTTTTCGTTTGCCACAATGAAACGGCCACTGGTGTCACATCTGATATTGCTGCAGTCCGCGCGATCCTCGACGATCTCAACCATCCGGCGCTATTGTGCGTAGATGGTGTCAGCTCCGTCGGTTCGCTTGATTTCCGTATGGACGATTGGGGCGTGGACGTGGTTGTGTCGGGTTCACAAAAAGGCTTCATGTTGCCCACCGGCTTGGCAATCGTGGCCGTGAGCCAGAAAGCACTCGAGCGGCGTGGTGATGCAACGCTGCCCCGGACATTCCTGTCATACGATGACATGATGAAATCGAACGTTACGGGCCATTTCCCATACACACCCGCAACACAGCTATTCCATGGCCTCCGTGCTTCTCTCGATTTTCTCTTTGAAGAAGGGCTCGACAATGTGATCGCGCGGCACAAACGTTTGGCGACTGCTGTCCGTGCTGGCGTCCATGCATGGGGCCTTGAATTGTGTGCCCGTGATCCGGAAACATATTCAGACACAGTTTCTGCGATTGTAGTGCCGGAGCACATCGACAGCGCAGAAGTGATCAAGACTGCGTATTACAAATACAACATGTCTTTGGGTGCCGGTCTGAGTAAGGTCGCCGGCAAAGTATTCCGCATCGGTCACATCGGAGACCTCAATGAAATCATGGTCGTGCAAGCGCTTGCAGGCACAGAGATGGCCATGCGCGACGCGGGAATTTCCATCGAGTTGGGTTCTGGTGTCGCTGCCGCTCAGGCTTGCTTCATCGACCAGTCCGCAAATGTTCAAAGCATCGCAGCCTAAGGAGGGGTGTATCATGACACAAACACCAAACGTAACAATCGCCCGCACTCTGGATTGCACTGAGATCAGTGTTGGCAAAGGATTTTCATTTGCCCGTGTATTCGATGCCCGCTGTGAAGCGGGTGACGCCCGCCCGGTCGAGGAGGCCGTCTTGAAGCGCCTGAAAAATCACTTTGTGGATTACGAGCAGATCCCTATCGAGTTTTCCGTCGACGGG
>CAWUJX010000174.1:0-4516 GCA_963922635.1 uncultured Hyphomicrobiales bacterium
TATTCGCGAAAGTGGGGGCGGAAGGTGTCTACACCGCAGCATTGCCTGAACTCGGATTTGGCATTGACATGATAGCGATGGACGGGAATTTCCGGGCTGTGGAAGTGGCCGTTTCAAAGCTCGTTGAGCGGTATTTGCCTTTGACAGATCAAGAGCAAATACGCCTCAAACCGCTTTTGAACCCCACGCTGAAAAACTGGAATGGCTTTGAGGTCGGTGGTATTTCGGCTCGGTTGTAACTGAATGTCGCACGACCCGTTCAATCGTGATATCTCCACAAGCTCATTCATCTGCTTGCACAATTAACCAATCATTTTCCATCTCGGTTAATTCACATAATCGGTTAGGGAAATAGCCATTTGCACAGGGTAAACCGAACCTACTTTTGGGGAGCGATGAGCGCTTGGAGCGGAAATGATACACGCGGAATTATGGAAAAAAATCAAAAGTGTCGACTTTCAGACGCTTGATCCGTCATTTCCGTTTGTGGATCGGTTGGCAAGCGAAAATGAATGGTCCATTCGGTACGCAAAGGCCGTCATCGAAGAATACAAGCGGTTCATATACCTCTCAGCATTGTCCGAACAGCAATTGATCCCGTCTGATGAAGTGAATCAGGCATGGTTGCTGCATTTGACATACACGCGCCACTATTGGGTCGATTTCCGTAAACTCGTTGGGGCAAACCTGCATTACACGCCATTTAATCCGAAAGGCGTGAATGTCGATCAGCTTTCCGAAGCATACGAATACACCAAGCAGATGTACCGGGATGAGTTCCACACTGAACCCCGTCCGCAAGTCTGGCCCCCGGTCAGCCAACGGTTCAACAGCAAGCAAAATTTCGTCAGGGTGGACAAAAGGCGAAACCTGATTTTGGACAAACCTACTAAAGAACTGCCGCGCAGCGTGGCTCGGTTTTTTGTGGTGGCAGCATTCCCGCTCAGCATCATGGGTTATGCCATGTCGCAAACGTCCGGCCCAATCGCCAGCCAGCTTTCTTCCACTGGTTGGATGATCGTTGCAGGCATTGCGATCACGATCGCAATTTTCGGATGTCTCGTCTGGCGCATGGAACACACAGCCAAAAAACTAGAAGGCGGTTAAAATTCAATTCGTATAAAATTTATCGAGAACTTACTAACTTGATAGCTGAAGAAATTGCGTTTCGGTTAGTATGTTGATTTGCTGCCCGGCTCGACGCAACTCTTCTGCTTTTCTATGCTTGCCACTTTTCTTGTGGCCACTGTCAAGGGTCCTTTGATCTGTTTTACCGAAACAGAGGTGTGTCGTTTTTTTTGTTACAGATGATGCAACTTCGTAGCCTCTTTCACGAGCTATGCTTTCAAGCTGTTTTTTAGGCATATCTCCTGTAAACACTATAATCCGTTCAGCCTTGTTTTCGGCAGACATGTTGGGCGATAACAGTCTTTTTGGAACCACGAGTTCCTTGTTGTATACGCTTAAGCAAAGAACTTTAGCCGTGGCTAGTGCATCTTCTTCGGCGTCATGATGTAGATGTTCTATGTTGAAATGTTGGCAAAGGTCCTTCAAACCGAATTTATTGTTGCTTGGAAGCTTCGTCCTTAAAAGTTGTTCTGTATCATGCCAATCGATCGTGAGTTTTGGCCGGCTGTATTTTTCACAAACTGAATCTATTGCTTGCCGATCAAATAGCCCATGATGATATACTGGATACATGGTCAGAATTTTTGACAATAGTTCATATATATCATTAAATTTACGGCTATTTTTTACGTCAGACTGTCGGATTCCATGTATGTTCGTGTTCCACGTCGAGAAAGAACACTCCGGATTTAAGAAGAATCCAATTTTTGTTTGAACTTCAAAGGAAGAAACATACACAATGCCGATTTGACAAATGGATGACCTTGCCTCGTTTGCTGTCTCCACATCCAGCACTAAAAATTTGTCTAATTTCCCACCCATGCGTTTAACTTAGATTACATATTCGTCACTCTGCAACAATTTTCCTCATGGATATTATGTTGCGCTAGCGCGGCAAATCTCCTACACCGCGCACATCAATTTTATCTTCACCCACCCGCGTTCGTATGCGGGACTGGAAAAAAGGAGTAGCCCGACGATGGCTCAAATTTCTCTCACATTTCCCGATGGCAATTCACGCAGCTATGAAGCAGGCGTTTCCGGGCTTGATGTGGCCGAATCCATTGCAAAATCACTGGCAAAAAAATCGCTCGCTTACGTGCTCGATGGCGAATTGCGGGACCTGACGGATCCCATCGAAGCCGATGGAAAAATCGAACTGGTCACCCGTGGTGACGAGCACGCTCTGGAACTCATCCGACATGATTGCGCCCATGTGCTCGCCGAAGCGGTCCAGGAATTGTGGCCGGGCACCCAAGTCACGATTGGGCCGGTGATTGAAAACGGCTTCTATTACGACTTTGCCCGCAACGAGCCTTTCACCCCGGAAGATCTGCCTGTCATCGAAAAGAAGATGCAGGAAATCATCCGCCGCAATGACAAATTCACCAAAGAAGAATGGACGCGGGATCAGGCAAAAGAATTTTTTGCATCCAAAGGCGAAAGCTACAAGGTGGAGTTGGTGGATGCGATCCCTGAAGATCAAACGCTCAAGATTTATAAACAGGGCGAATGGTTGGACCTTTGTCGGGGGCCACACATGCGCTCCACCGGTGATATCGGCAATGCCTTCAAACTAATGAGTGTTGCCGGCGCATATTGGCGTGGGGATGCGAACAACGCCATGTTGACCCGGATTTACGGAACAGCCTGGCGCGATGAAAAAGAGCTTAAGCAATATCTCTTCATGCGCGAGGAAGCGGAGAAACGCGACCACCGCAAACTGGGCCGTGAGATGGACCTGTTCCACTTTCAGGAAGAAGGTCCAGGCGTTGTTTTCTGGCATTCAAAGGGATGGAGGGTATTTCAATCTCTGGTCAGCTACATGCGCCGCCGCCTGGAAGGGACCTATGAAGAGGTCAATGCGCCACAAATTCTCGATAAATCACTATGGGAAACATCCGGCCATTGGGGTTGGTACAATGAGAACATGTTTGCGGTGAAATCTGCCCATGCGCTCGTTAATCCTGAAGACGAAGAGGCCGATCAGCGGGTATTTGCGATCAAGCCCATGAACTGCCCCGGTCATGTGCAAATATTCAAGCACGGTCTTCGTAGTTACCGTGAAATGCCGGTGCGTCTCGCTGAGTTTGGCAATGTTCATCGGTACGAACCATCTGGCGCATTGCATGGCCTGATGCGAGTCCGTGGGTTCACGCAGGATGATGCCCATGTCTTTTGTACCGAAGAACAAATGCATGCTGAGTGCATGCGCATCAATGATCTCATTCTGTCGGTCTATAAGGATTTCGGCTTTGAGGAAATGTCTGTCCTGCTATCAACCCGGCCCGAGAAACGCGTTGGCGATGATGCAAGTTGGGATCATGCCGAAGCGGTTATGATGGAAGTCCTCAAGGAAATCGAAGAAAACTCCGGCGGGAAAATCAAGACCGGCATCAATGAAGGCGAGGGCGCGTTCTATGGTCCCAAGTTTGAATACACCCTGGAAGATGCGATTGGCAGAACTTGGCAGTGCGGCACCACACAGGTGGACTTTAACCTGCCGGAGCGTTTTGGCGCGTTCTACATCGACAGCGACAGCGAGAAGAAACAACCAGTGATGATCCACCGGGCGATTTGCGGTTCCATGGAACGCTTCCTCGGCATCCTGATTGAAAACTATGCCGGGCACTTTCCGCTTTGGTTGGCGCCTCAACAAGTTGTAGTCGCAACGATTACGTCAGAAGCAAACCCTTATGCTGAAGAAGTGGTTGCAAAACTTAAGAAAGCGGGCCTTCAAGCCAAAGCGGATACGCGCAACGAAAAAATCAATTACAAGGTGCGTGAACACTCACTCGCAAAAGTTCCGGTTATCATGGTCTGTGGTATGCGCGAGGCGGAAGAGGGCAGTGTGAATATCCGGCGGTTGGGTTCCAAAAACCAGACTTCTATGGCACTCGATGAGGCGATTTCGAGCTTGGTGGACGAGGCGACACCACCGGACTTGAAAGAGGGATAGTTTGTCTACGGCAAAAGGGTTGTTCCTATGATTGGTAGACTAAGGCTCATCAGCGGATTAATCCTTACTGCCTTTGTGGTTGGCCACTTTATCAATCATTCATTGGGTATCATTTCGCTCAAAGCGATGAATGATGCACTCAAATATTTCATCCAACCCTGGCGTGATCCCGTGGGCGAAGCACTGTTGATCGCAGCACTTTTGGTTCACGCTTCGCTTGCGCTGGTTGCTTTATATCAGCGTCGCACGCTAGCGATGGGATGGGGTAATGCGGCGCAGATGGTATCGGGTTTTTTGATTCCCGTTTTATTGGGCGCCCACGTCCTAGCCACACGCGGTGTCCATGAAGTGTTTGGGGTCGTGGAAGGCTATCAATTCACCCTCTACGGCATGTGGGTGCCTTCGATTTTCTATGGGGTGCTCAACGTG
>CAWUJX010000175.1:0-4469 GCA_963922635.1 uncultured Hyphomicrobiales bacterium
ACGCATGCTTCAATTGCTTAAACGACTGTGGGTCTTGCCTGTTGATATCCGACTTTCCGCGCATGCGAACAAGATGCAGTTTCGCCAGCGGAGTTATTCCTATGAAGGGTCTATTCCCTTTGTGGATGTGTTTCAGAAACCCATCGCCAACTGGGACTCCATCGCCAAACGGTCATTTGATCTCATCTTCGCTTCGGCTGCGCTCGTTGTTTTGAGCCCTGTAATGTTGGCAGCGGCGATTGCCGTTCGGTTGGACAGCAAAGGGCCTGTGATTTTCAAACAGAAACGCGAAGGCTTTAACAATGAAGAAATCGAGATTTACAAATTCCGTTCGCTTCATACGGACCTCGGCGACAAATCCGGCGTAAATGTTGTCACCAAGCATGATTCTCGTGTGACGCGCGTAGGTCGCTTTATCCGGAAGACCTCCATCGACGAGCTACCACAGTTGGTCAACGTCCTGCAGGGGCGCTTGTCACTGGTGGGACCGCGGCCTCATGTGGCAAACGCCCAAACAGACAATCGCCTATGGGCCGAAGTGGTGGACTCCTATATCGCACGGCACAAAGTGAAGCCCGGCGTAACCGGATGGGCGCAAATCACCGGCTGGAGAGGCGAGGTGGACACTGAAGAAAAACTGAAAGGCCGTGTCGACGCCGACCTCTATTACATCGAGAACTGGTCTTTGATGTTTGATTTCTACATTTTGATGATGACACCGATCCGCCTTTTCAACACAGAGAACGCATACTGATACGCCCATGGCTGCCTCAACCGCCATACCCTACGCTTCCGCATCCCTTCAAACGGGGATGAGGATTGACCGATTGGCAAATGTCCTGATTGCCGTGTCGGTTTTTCTGGGTGGTTTCGTTATCTTAGAACCAGCGCCTTATGAACTGATGCTGGCGGGGCTTCTTGCGCTCTTTTTCCTTCTCGGAATGCGAATTCCAAAGGAGATTTTTCCAGTCCTGATCCCCGTTACGACATTTACAATTGGCGGTCTGATCTCTGCTTTCATGATCGAGGATTACTACCGCGGCGTAATCTATAACCTGGTCACGCTGTTTCTCGGGTTCACGACGGTTTTCTTCGCACTAGTGATTAAACAGGATATGGGGCGAATACGGCTTATCTTCCGAGCATATGTGATTGCGGCGGTAACCACTTCACTCCTTGGAATTCTCGGCTATTTCGGAATGCCGGGTTTTGAAATGTTCACCCGGTACGAACGCGCCCAAGGTGCGTTTGCCGATCCGAATGTTTTTGCCCCGTTTCTAGTCGCCCCCATGCTGTATCTGATGTACGGCATACTCAACCGATCAGTTGCGTTAATGCCGGTGAGACTCGTTCTTTTGGGCATCATTTTGCTGGGTGAGTTGTTGGCGGGATCACGCGCCGGCTGGGGCCTGACGTTGATCACCGTGGTCATGTTTTACAGCCTTTTGCTCATCAACGAACCAGCGGCGCAAAAACGTGCCAAGTATCTTCTGATGGGGGTCATTGGCGCGATTGGCCTGATCATCGGAGTTATTGGTGCACTGCAGATTGACGCTGTCTGGGAGATCATCAGCCAACGCGCAAAGGTCGTTCAAGAGTATGATGGGGCGCGGATCGGCCGTTTTGCCCGACATGCGATCGGGTTCGAATTGGCACTCAGTAAACCCTTCGGAATTGGTGTCCTGGAATTCGGATTTCTGTACGGCGAAGACGAGCACAATGTCTATCTCCGCAGCCTGCTGAGTTATGGCTGGCTTGGTTTCGTTTCCTGGCTAGCGATTGTGCTTTGGCCTCTGATCGCTGGCTTTAAACTCTTGTTTTTGGATCGGCCATGGCGCCCCTATTTTCAGGTGGCATATACCGTGTTTGTTGGGCATCTAATTGTCGGGTGGGTGATCGACATTGATCACTGGCGGCATGTATATCTTATTTTGGGCGTGATCTGGGGCTGTATCCTGCTTGAAAAGAACCACCGCAAGGAAACGGTTATGAGGCGAACATCTCTGCTACATCGTGCAAGACACGCCGCATGATTTAATGGAGTTTCTGGAAATTGGTCGGAGCGAGAGGATTTGAACCTCCGACCCCTTGCACCCCATGCAAGTGCGCTACCAGGCTGCGCCACGCTCCGACCGGGACTGAAATTTTCAGACACGCTTTCCTAATCAGAAACCAAGCCTGTTTCAATGGCGAATTTCTACTTTCAAATTTCGGTCAGCGTTCGCGGAACGCTTCATTTTGCGCGCGCAGAACCGGCTTCAGCAAATAAGACAGCACTGTGTTTTGACCGGTCTGAATGTCAACGGAGGCCACCATGCCCGGAATGATTGGCAGTCTATTCTCTGGCGAGCCCAAGAAATCCTGATCGGTGCGGACGATCACCTCAAAATACTCCTCCCCTTCTTCGTCTGTTTTCGTATCAGCCCCAATCCGGGTGACACTGCCTTCAAGATCGCCATAAATGAGGTAATCATACGCGGTCAGCTTAACGGATGCCTTTTGGTTCGGGCTGATGAACGCCACGTCCTGTGGTCGGATGCGAGCTTCAATCAGCAATCCCTCGTCGACAGGCACGACTTCCGCAATCGCACTACCCGGTTGCACCACTGCCCCGATCGTGGAAATCGCCAGTGAGTTCACCACACCGTTTACCGGAGAATTTAACTGCGAGCGTACCACCCTGTCGGTGGCAGCTTTGATACTTTCCTGAATTACCGCCAGTTCCGCCTCAAGCTTAGCCAAACGTTCACGGGCCCGCGTTGTGTAATTATTGCGTGTTGTCTCAATCAGCTTCTCAGCCTCAACAATCGTTGCCTCCACACGGGGCTGGGCGGCTCGATTGATTTGTAGATCCCCAACCATCTCCGCCAACCGGCTTTCCAACCGCAACACTTCAATTTCGGGCACCACACCACGGGTCGCCATCCTACGGGTAAGTTCAGCCTCTTTCTGCATTGGGGCCAGTGAGGTTTCAAGTTTTTGTTCTTGGGCAGCCAATTCGCTCAGCTCAAATTTGCGTTGCGAAAGACGATTAGCCAAAACTTCCAACTCGTTCATCAACTGGCGCTTGCGGGAAAGAAATACACCGCGTTCCGCCAAGACATTAATTCTGTTTTCTTCTTCAAAGGAACTTGGGAAATCGAGTTCATCGGCAAGAGCGGCTTCTGCCTCAAGCCGAAACCGTTCGGCAATCAACGCGGCCTCTTGTTTGCTCAACTCACCCAGTTTGGACGAAAAACTCGTGTCATCGATTTTAACGAGCGCTTGCCCTTTTTCCACAAGCTGGCCTTCACTGACGTTGATCTCGCGAACAATACCACCCTCGAGTGTTTGAACGATTTGTACGCTGCCCGAAGGGATTACACGCCCCTGCCCGCTGGTAATCTCTTCTATTTCAGCCTGCCAGGCCCACAAGATAAAGGCGCCAATTCCGGCGAGCAGCGCCAGAAGCAGTGGCCAATACGAGGCACCTCGTGCCGCCGTGGCACCTGCCGCGATGTTATTTGCAAATTCGTCGTCAGTGTTGCTTCCAAACATCGATCAGCCCTTTCCTTTCTTTCCGGAAAGTACTGCCAATACTTC
The DNA here is from genome assembly GCA_963922635.1 of uncultured Hyphomicrobiales bacterium. GTDB lineage: Bacteria > Pseudomonadota > Alphaproteobacteria > Rhizobiales > Rhizobiaceae > JAALLB01. The sequence goes on from CAWUJX010000175.1 coordinate 3,583, forward strand.
ATCGCGCTTGCCGTCCATCATCAGTTTCCCGCGATCCATGATGATCAAACGATCAAACAAATGTGTGAGAGACTGCCGGTGGGTGCTAACCACCAGACCTACGCCCGTTTCATTCAGTTCTCGTAAACGGTTTGCAACGGTGGTTTCGGTATTGTGGTCCATCGCGTTTGTGGGCTCATCGAGAAACAAAACCTTGGGTTCACACAAAAGCAATCTTGCCAAGGAAATTGATTGACGTTGCCCTCCAGAAAGACGGTTTCCTTTTTCTCCCACAAACTGATCCAGTCCTTCCGGATTTTCCGAAATGAAATAGTCTATTCCCGAATAGTAAAGCGCACGGTTCAATTCTTCTTCAGTGGCATTGGGTTTGCCGAGTGTGATGTTTTCACGGATCGTCCCGGTGAACATATCCGGGTCCTGAGGCAAATAGCCGATACCATCGCGCAGGCTTGCGGTATCGTATTGGGCGATCTCATGGCCATCAATAAGGACAATGCCGGAGGTGGGTTGGATAAGATTGACGAGCAGTTTGCCAAAGGTCGATTTTCCAGAACCCACTCGCCCCAATATGCCGATGGCTTCGCCGGGCTTGATGTCCAATGAACAGTTTTCAAGCGCTGCAACCTGGCTACCGGGATAGGTGAGCGATACGTCTTTTACGGATATATGGCCAGCCGTTACCTTTAAGGAGCTTTGTGTTTCGCTCGATACTTCTGAAGGTAACATCATATAGTCTTCTGTGACGCGTTTAGATCTAAGAGCCTGCTGAGCCCGCACGAGCGTTTGCGAGATATTTGCCAAAGGCCCCAAGACGCGACCGGCAAGGAGATTTGCAGCGATCAAACCACCAATCGTAATTGCTCCCTCAGCAACCAGAAAAACACCCC
>CAWUJX010000176.1:0-4467 GCA_963922635.1 uncultured Hyphomicrobiales bacterium
ATGAGGCTTTGGCTGCTATCGAACGGGCGACGGTCGCCCATGCTGACGACGATGACCTAGCGAGTTCATTGCGTGCAATTGTAGCGGAATATGACGGAGCAGCCACCTCTCAGGGAGAAGTTCAGTGACGCGGAAACAAAAAAGGTTTCTTGGCATTGGTGTTATTGGATGTGTGATTGGCCTATCGGTCCTCTTGGTGTCCGTTGCACTGCGCGATGAAATTGTATTCTTCTTCGATCCGACAGATGTGGTCGAGGGTGGTAAAGTTCAGCCGGGACAAAAGTTTCGCGTGGGTGGTTTGGTAACGGAAGGGAGCGTTACGAAAGACCTGTCGGTCATCAGCTTTGCGGTTAATGACGGGCAAAATTCGGTTACGATTAAATATGACGGCATCCTGCCTGATCTCTTTCGCGAAGGGCAGGGCATCATAGCGGAAGGTGCGCTTCAACCAGACGGTATTTTTGTGGCGGAAAACGTGCTCGCCAAGCATGATGAGAACTACATTCCCAAAGAACTCGAAGACATGATGAAAGAAAAGGAAGTCTGGAAAGGGGAAGCAAGCGAATGATTCCTGAACTTGGTCATTTTGCATTGGTTCTGGCGCTGGCCCTGTCAGTCGTTCAATCAGTCGTGGGTTTTTTCGGAGCGCGATGGAATGACCGGGGCCTGATGGCCGCTGGTAGTGGATCGGCAATTGCTGGCTTTGTCGCGCTCACTTTTTCATTTGCCGCCCTCACATATGCCTACGTGACGTCGGACTTTTCTCTGGTGAACGTTTGGCAGAACTCTCACTCCGACAAGCCCATGTTGTTCAAAATCACGGGCGTGTGGGGAAATCATGAGGGTTCGCTTCTTCTGTGGGTCCTTATACTTTCTCTCTTTTCGGCTCTGTTGGCCGTTTTTGCCGTTAACCTGCCGGCACAACTCAAGTCCAACGTGCTAGCGGTCCAAGGGTGGGTGACTGTAGCTTTCCTTCTGTTCACTATTCTGACCTCCAATCCATTTTTGAAAATGGCTCAGGTGCCGCTGGAAGGCCGCGATCTCAATCCGATTTTGCAGGATATCGGATTGGCTATTCACCCACCCCTTCTTTACGTGGGTTATGTGGGCTTTTCCCTTACCTTCTCATTTGCAGTCGCCGCGCTCATAAGCGGTAAAATTGATGGTGCCTGGGCAAAATTTGTTCGTCCATGGGCATTGCTGGCATGGGTGTTTTTAACCGCCGGGATCGCCATGGGATCTTACTGGGCATATTACGAACTCGGTTGGGGCGGCTGGTGGTTCTGGGATCCGGTCGAAAATGCTTCCTTCATGCCGTGGCTCGTTGGCACAGCTCTGATCCATTCTGCAGTGGTAATGGAGAAACGGGACGCATTGAAAATCTGGACAATCCTTCTTGCGATCCTGACCTTCTCTCTTTCTTTATTGGGCACGTTTATCGTCCGCTCTGGGGTGCTTACTTCAGTTCACAGTTTTGCGGCTGACCCCACGCGCGGTGTTTTCATACTGTTGATCCTGGTTCTCTTCATTGGCGGTTCACTGGCGTTGTTTGCTTTGAGAGCAGGGGTGCTTCAACAGGGTGGCTTGTTCCAACCCATATCCCGCGAGGGCGCGCTCGTTTTCAATAACCTGTTTATGACTGTGTCATGCGCGACGGTTCTCTTGGGAACACTGTATCCGTTATTCCTGGAAGCTTATGATGGCTCCAAAATTTCTGTAGGCCCTCCATACTTCAACATGACCTTCGGGCCATTGATGATCCCGGTGCTGCTTGCGGTGCCGCTGGCACCGCTAATGTCGTGGAAACGGGCGGACCTGCTGCCTGTACTACAACGACTGTACTTTGCTGCCGGTGTCGCGCTTTTGGCGACCATCATCGTGATGGCTTATACAATGGACGGACCGGTTTTAGCATCGCTGGCGATTGGGTTGGGCGTCTGGGTAATGTTGGGCTCAGCGGCCGAATTGTTACAACGTTCCGGTTGGCCGAAGACCGACTTGAAAACCGCTTTCGCACGGTTGCAGGGTTTGCCACGTTCCATGTGGGGTTCAGCCTTTGCCCACTTTGGTCTGGGTGTGATGGTGATTGGTGTGGTCGGTGCAACCGCGTTCAGTGTTGAAGTCGGTGCAGCTTTGAAAAAAGGTGAAACCCTACAACTCAACGAGTTCACGCTGACACATGAGGGTAGTGCTGCAACACAAGGACCTAACTTTATCCAGGATGGACTAAAGGTATCTGTCAGCCGCGGCGGCGTTGAAGAACTTGTCATGGAGCCATCAAAGCGTTTTTATACTGGCCATGGTTCCGCAACCACTGAGGCGGCGCTTAAGACATACGGCTTCTCTCAGCTATATTTATCAGTGGGCGATACCGACCCTGAAGGCAGAACTGTCTTACGGGCCTGGTGGCAGTCTCAGGTTATACTTGTTTGGCTCGGCCCCATGCTAATGGCCTTTGGTGGACTTCTGTCACTCACCGACCGGAGGTTGCGCATTGGCGTTCCGGTTCGCTCCAAACCATTGCGACAGGTGAAAAATGCGTAAGCTCGCCTCAATCCTCGTAATTATGACCCTCTCTGTATTTCATATGGCACCGGCATGGGCAGTCAATCCGGATGAAGTGCTGAGTGATCCCGCCCTCGAACAGCGGGCGCGTGATCTTTCGATAGAAATCAGATGTTTGGTCTGTCAGAACCAATCAATTGATGACTCCGACGCACAGCTTGCGCGCGATTTACGCGTTCTCGTTCGCGAAAAACTAGTGGAAGGCATGTCTGACAAACAGGTTCTGGACTACCTTGTGGAGCGGTATGGAGAATTCGTACTGCTTAAACCGCGTTTCAACGCAAATACGTTTCTTCTCTGGGTGCTGCCGGGCATTGTTTTATTGATCGGGTTTGGTGCAGCAATGCGCATGTTCAGGCAATCATGGGCACAAGCGGTAACCGCTGCCCCACTGTCCGCGGAAGAACAGAAAGAGCTTGAGAAGTTAATCGAGCGGGACGGTTGAAACTGCACTCATATGTGAGGAATGTCTCACGAGTTGCAGGTTCACAACACTAAGCCCTTGTAACGCATGCGTTCTATCTTCACATGTGCTTGGCACCATGATGGAGAAAAGCAATGATCACCAGTCAACGTATCGATTTTGAAGGTAGCCTGGGCGCAAAACTTTCCGCGAGGCTGGATCTTCCCGCTGGTCCTGTAAAAGCATACGCGATTTTCGCCCATTGCTTCACGTGCTCCAAAGACCTCCATGCCACGAAACGGATTTCTCAGGCGCTTTCAGCTCGTGGAATTGCGGTATTGCGGTTTGATTTCACCGGACTGGGAAACAGCGACGGTGATTTCGCGTCCACGAATTTTTCGTCCAACCGGGAAGACTTGATTGTAGCTGCAAACTATTTACGGCAGCACTTTGAAGCCCCAAGCCTCTTGGTAGGCCACTCACTTGGCGGCGCCGCAGTGCTTTCTGTCGCTAGCGAAATTCCGGAAGTGAGAGCCATTGCAACCATTGGTGCACCGTCCGAAGCCGAACATGTCATTCATAATTTTGGCGCCAAGCTAGATGAAATTTCTAGCAACGGTGAAGCTATGGTGAGCTTAGGCGGTCGGGCGTTTTCAATTCGTAAACAGTTTCTGGACGACCTCAGGTCAAACGATGTGCTTGAGCGCGTTGCAAGGCTTCGCAAGCCGATCCTCGTTCTGCATTCTCCTATTGATCAAACCGTGGGAATTGAGAACGCGACCAGAATTTTCTCCGCAGCAAAACATCCCAAAAGTTTCGTGTCTCTTGATACGGCCGATCATTTGGTAAGCCGTGATGATGACGCGGAATTTGCCGCTGGAATCATCGCCGCTTGGGCTTCGAAATATCTGAATGCCACGAACTCTGAGACCACGGTGCAAGATGATGCAGTGGTGACAGTGGCTGAAACTGGAACCGGAAAGTTTCAGAATACCATAACCGCTGGAAAGCATAGTCTCCTCGCAGATGAACCAAAAAACGTAGGTGGTTTGGACACAGGCCCATCTCCTTACGATTACCTTTCTGCTGCTCTGGGCGCGTGCACGTCTATGACCATGCGAATGTATGCGGATTTCAAGAAACTCGATTTAGGCCGCATCAGTGTTGACGTTTCCCATGAGAAAATACACGCTAAAGACTGTGAAGATTGCGCGCAGGAAACCCGGGAGAGCGGAGGAAAGATCGACGTTTTCTCCCGGAAGATCTCTGTAGAAGGCCTAGAAGACCCTGATCTGCAGGAAAAGCTACTGAAAATTGCGGACAAATGTCCCGTCCATAAAACCCTTGAAAAAGGCTGTCTTGTCCAAACTCGTTTTGAGTAGTCATTCCCATGAGTTTCATTACAAAGATTTAATCTGGCGGCCATGAAACGGTAAGTTTGGGTTCCCCATATTCATTTAATCGGCGGCGTTATTTCGGCCTAATAGATGAAAGAGGAA
>CAWUJX010000177.1:0-4423 GCA_963922635.1 uncultured Hyphomicrobiales bacterium
TGGGGAAATTGCTTGAATATTCGGGTCTCGCGACGGCTCTTTTGAGTTCGGTCGCCGGTTCAGCGGGTGCAAACTCCAAACGGCTTTCTTACTTCGTTCTTGCTCTGTGTCTTTTGATTGCGGCATCGACCGGAGTGGTGGGGGCGACGATCACCATGTTGGTTTCGGTGGCACTTCCAGCAATGTTGAGCGCTGGGCTAAGCAAACGATTTTCCGCAGGTCTTATTTGTGCAGGTGGGTCGCTTGGCCAGATTATTCCGCCGTCGATTGTATTGATCCTGCTGAGCGATCAGGTTTCTAACGCAAACCTTGCTTCTGCCCGCGCACAGGGGAATTTTTTCGCAGAGCCGATTGATGTGGGCAGTTTGTTTGCTGGTGCGCTGGTGCCGGGACTTTTGTTGGCGCTCGCATATGGGTTGTACCTTGCGTTTACGATGGGCGCTGATGATGGTGAAGCAAAACAGAAACCGCGCATTGCCCCGGTTAATGCAACGCCCGGTGGAGGACGCCCAGCAATTTTGGTTTTTGGAGTTTTACTGCTTGTTCCAGCATCGATCCTTGTCGGTATCGCCACACCCACGGAAGCAGGCGCGGTGGGGGCGATGCTCTGTTTTGCCGTGTGCTGTATGACTGGAAAATGGGCCGAGCTGAAGATTGCGTTTCAGGAGAGCGTTGTACTCACAGGAATAATTTTCGGGATAGTGGTTGCGGCTTCCGTGTTTGCCCTCGTTTTCCGTGGGCTTGATGGGGATGTGATTGTTGAGCAATTTCTAACTGGACTTCCGAACGCAGCGTTTTGGGCGTTGGTTATCGTGATGGTTCTTGTATTTGTGTTGGGGTTTTTCCTGGAATTTGTTGAGATTACCTACATCATCGTTCCCATTGCGGCTCCGATCCTGTTTGCTTTGGGTGTTGATCCAATCTGGTTTGCGATTTTAATGGCATTGAATTTGCAGATTTCGTTTCTCACGCCACCCATGGGAATTGCGCTTTTTTACTATAAATCTGCAACATCCTTCGAAACTGCCACGCTTTATCGCTCAATTATCCCATATGTGCTTATCCAGATTGCAGTTTTGGTGCTGATTTTCTGTGTTCCGGCTCTTGCTACCTGGCTGCCATCGAAGGTATTTTGATTTTCTGTTTTTTGGGACTAAATCGATAAGTCCTGCTTGTTGAAATTTACCGGGAGATTACGCAATGGCCGAAGCTGCAAAGCCGCTCGAAGTGAAGAGCAGTCCTTCCTTGGGCAAGTTTTCATGGGAAGACCCGTTTCTGTTGGATGATCAGCTCAGCGAAGAAGAGCGCATGATCCGGGACTCCGCGCAGACTTTCGCGCAGTCAGAGTTGCTGCCCCGGGTAACGGACGCTTATCTCAACGAGACATCGGCCCCGGAACTGTTCCCGTTGATGGGCGAGGTGGGTCTGCTTGGCGTAACAGTGCCTGAGGCGTATGGTGGGATCGGCTCCTCCTACGTTTCCTACGGACTTGTGGCCCGCGAAGTCGAACGTATTGATTCCGGTTACCGCTCCATGATGAGTGTGCAATCCTCCTTGGTTATGTATCCGATTTATGCCTATGGCAGCGAAAATCAGCGTATGCGTTATCTGCCAAAACTGGCTTCCGGTGAATATATCGGCTGTTTCGGCCTGACAGAACCTGACGCTGGCTCAGACCCGGCAGGCATGAAAACCAACGCCAAAAAAGTTGACGGTGGCTATGTGTTGAACGGTTCCAAAATGTGGATTTCCAACTCACCATTTGCTGATGTTTTCGTGGTCTGGGCAAAGTCCGAAGCCCATGATGGTGCAATTCGTGGGTTTGTCCTTGAGAAAGGCATGAAGGGACTTTCAGCGCCCAAAATCGAAGGTAAACTTTCGCTCCGCGCCTCCACGACCGGTGAAATTGTAATGGAAAATGTGGAGGTGAGCGAGGAGCATTTATTGCCGAATGTTTCCGGCTTGAAAGGTCCATTTGGCTGCCTCAACCGGGCACGCTACGGCATCTCATGGGGTGTCATGGGTGCTGCGGAAGATTGCTGGTTCCGTGCTCGCCAATATGGTCTTGACCGAAAGCAGTTCGACAAACCGCTCGCGGGCACCCAATTGTTCCAGAAAAAACTTGCTGACATGCAAACCGAAATCGCCCTGGGGCAACAGGCCAGTCTACGCGTTGGCCGTCTGATGGATGAGGGACGTGCGGCACCTGAAATGATTTCAATTGTAAAACGGAACAATTGCGGGAAAGCGCTCGATATTGCCCGTCTTGCCCGCGACATGCACGGCGGCAACGGTATTCAGGCCGAGTACCACGTCATTCGCCATGCGGCGAACCTGGAAACCGTCAACACCTATGAGGGAACGCATGACGTGCATGCGCTTATTCTCGGCCGTGCACAAACGGGCATTCAGGCATTTTTCTAAAGCCTTACTACCGGATTGGCCGTTCTTGCTTTTGCTGCTGGAAAGGTCGGCCCACCCAGTTTCTGATTGGAAAATAAATGCGAACTGAAACCGGCAGCAATCGCAATATGGTTGCGTGGGTAACGATGCTGGCGGTGGGCCTGTTATGGGGGTTCACGATACCCCTTGCAAAGATTGCTGTATCAAGCGGTCATCAACCCTTTGGTTTGATTTTCTGGCAATTGGTCATAGGCGTTCTGGTGCTTGGCTCGATCCAGATTTATCGCGGATGGCGCCCCCAACTCACCGCAAGGCTTCTGGTGTTTTTCACTGGAATTGCGTTTTTTGGAACTCTTATTCCCAACTCCACATCCTATCTGGCTCAACAGCATTTGCCAGCAGGCGTGATGTCAATTGTAATTGCAACAGTACCGATGTTTTCGTTGGCACTTGCTTTGCTTGTGCGCATCGAGACGGCTTCGGTGCTTCGCCTCGCGGGTATTCTGACGGGGTTTGCGGCGATGGTCATGCTGGCGCTCCCGGAGACCAGCCTGCCTGATCCCGACAAGTCGATTTATTTGCTCGTGGCTCTCGTTGCCCCGGTTTTTTACGGGATCGAATCCATTTTCGTTGCCACCCGCCAACCCGATGAAGTGGACGCGATCACGATCCTTTTCATGGCATCCTTGATCGGGGGTATCATTGCCCTGCCATTGGCACTCGTATCGGGGCAGTGGATCAATCCGCTTTTTGTGTGGGGGCAGCCGGAATGGGCGCTGGTGGCTTCATCGGTTATCCATGCCATCGTATATTGTACTTTTATCTGGCTCGTTCGTTTTGCCGGACCTGTTTTCAGCGATCAGGCTGCTTACCTCGTCACAATTTCCGGTGTTGTATTTAGTATGGCCGTATTAGGTGAAACCTACTCAATCTGGATTTGGATTGCGCTTGGGCTGGTCGTTTTGGGTCTTGCGATGGTGCAGCCCCGTTTTGCGGTTCCTGATACTGGCGAAGCAATGGAGGAGGTGAAAAATGTCTGAGATTTCTGTAGCGGAACACCCGAAGCAGTTCACACAGGTGAACGGGAAAACCATGGCTTATGTGGAGCTGGGTGAGGGCGAGCCAGTTCTTTTCCTCCACGGCAATCCAACATCTTCTTACCTGTGGCGAAATGTGATGCCCCATGTGAGCGATGAGTATCGCGCCATCGCGCCGGACCTTATCGGGATGGGGGATAGCGAAAAACTGGAACCCTCAGGTCCTGACCGCTATCAGTTTGTGGAGCACCGCGAGTATCTCGACGGCATTATCGACACCTTGGTCCCCGAAGGCGAAGTTACGCTGGTGATCCACGACTGGGGTTCGGCCCTTGGCTTCGACTGGGCACACCGCCATGCTGACCGGGTAAAAGGCATATGCTTCATGGAAGGCATCGTCTCGCCAATCGTGACCTGGGATGATTGGAACCCTCAAGCGAGACCGGTTTTCGAAGCGTTTCGATCACCTGCCGGGGAAGAAATGATCCTTGAGAAGAACCTGTTCATAGAGCGGGTGCTGCCGGGTTCCATTTTACGTGATCTCACCGACGAAGAAATGGCCGTGTATCGCAGACCGTTTGAAAATGCAGGCGAGGATCGGCGTCCAACGCTTTCATGGCCGCGACAGATACCGATTGAGGGAGAGCCGGAGGATGTGGCGCAGATTGTTGCCGATTATGCGAATTGGCTGCCGACGACTGAGTTTCCAAAGCTCTTTGTCAATGCGGAGCCGGGCGCCATTGTGTTGGACAAGCAGCGCGCGATCGCGCGTTCCTGGAACAATGTGACTGAGGTGACGGTCAAGGGAAGTCACTTTATTCAAGAAGACTCGCCCCATGAAATTGGCGCGGCACTTCGCGACTGGCTTAAAACGGTTTAGGTACGTAGTCGGTCCGTTGTTTCCCAATCGGGATTGATCCAAGGCTCCTGGTTCGAACGGGGCAGTGGGTCTTTTCCTAAAATATGATCCGACGCTTTTTCGC
>CAWUJX010000178.1:0-4412 GCA_963922635.1 uncultured Hyphomicrobiales bacterium
CATTGCATGGAGCAGGAAAGGCTAACTGCCGTAATGGAAAATCACCTTTCCACATCGTATGCCGTGCAGGTTTACGACCTGAAACTCTTGATCAGGCTGCTTGCAACCGTTGAGCGCTCCGGCTTCGGCTGAGGTGGCGGAGACTGAGGCGCAACCGCAGGTTCAGGTGTAGGCGGTGTGGCAGACATTTGCTCCCGTTGTTGAGCAGGTGCCGGAGCCTGTGCAGGCTGTAATGGCGGCGCTTCTACCGTCTTGGCAGGCGTCAAAGAACCGTTCGGACCTGAATAAGCCGCGTTCAGGATATCATTGATCTCGTTGCCGGGTTGCAATGTCTCACGTGTTGCACGCAAAGCCTGTTCCTGCGCCACAGGGTCAGGGTTTGCGTAATCATCCGTATTGGTTGGACGGCGATCTTCCTGCCGCAAACGGCGGAGCACAGAAGAAAGAGAAACCTGACCGCCTTCTTTAATGCGCTGTTGCTGTTCATAAATGTGAGCACCCGGCAAGTCTTCTGCCCGCATGGTCTCAAAGGTCATGCGCATCGGCGTCTGGATCGCTTCCCCAAAGGCAATACATTCACGGTTTGCGATCGATGACAGAAAGCTGATCGTACTCTTTGCACCGTTTGTTACAGCACCTCGAATGATTTCCTGGTCTCGTTCGTTACCGAGACGCATGGCGAACATGGTGTTGCACTGGGACAAAATAGTCGGATCCAATTCACCCGGACGCTGGGTAATAATGCAGAGGAAGACGCCATATTTCCGGCCTTCCTTCGCAATCCGGGCAATCGCCTGACGGGTCGGCCAGAAACCGGCTTTTTCGTCTGCAGGAATATAACGGTGAGCTTCCTCACACACCACAAGCGTCTGGATCGCGCCGTCACTATTTGCAGCCAAATCGAAAGCCATCCGGCTCAAAACAGAGACCACCGAGTTCACCACCTCAGTGGGTAGACCTGACATTTCCAGAACACAGATCGGCCGCCCCTCTTGGGGTACACGGAAAATGCGCGCCATGATTTCTTCCATGACATCGCCACCATTGCCGCCCGACTGATCGAACATGAACTTGAAGCGAGGGTCGTTGGAGATACTCTCAAGACGATACAAAAGCGACTTGAGAAATGGTTTTTCCGTTTTACCATCGAGAAGACCGAGACGGTCATCGATGATTTTGAAAAGATCAGCCAAACGATACGGGATCGGCATGTCCGCTGTCAGGTTGGTCTTCGAAACGCGCTTACGCACCAAGGTGCTACCGTTATTCGACATCTCCTGACGATATTGCTCTTTTGCCAGCGGAATAAGATCACGCAGCAATTCAGCTTCGGTTTCAAAACCATCCTGCCCGCGGAACACAACCTCAGAAAATTCGTCCAGTTTGAACAACCAGAACGGCAGATTGAGGTTGGTGGAATCAACGACAACTGAGTCGTTTGGAAATGCTGAAGCAAATTCGTTATGGGGATCAAGCATCAACACACGAATGTCCGGGCGCGCCTTGATCACTTTACGCATCAACAAAGTGACAGATGTAGACTTACCCACACCGGTCGTGCCCACAACTGCGAAGTGCCGGGACAATAGCTTGTCGATTTCAATCTTGGCATCAACAGACTGGTCCTGGGTCAACTGCCCTACCTTAACGACCGTTTCACCCTCACTTTTATAAATGATAGCCAAGTCACTTGCGCGGATACGGTGCGCGATACAACCCATTTGAGGGTAGCTGGCAATACCGCTGCTGAACTTGTCGCTATTCCCATCAGTGCTGGCGGTGATCTCACCCACCAATTCTAATGTGACATGAATTTCGTTGCTGTCATCATGGCTCCACGTGGCTTGCGGCACATCCACTTTGCAGCAAAGACCCACAACCCGGTTCAAGCCGACCTTAATGGAAATCAACTGGCCCACAGCCCAGTAATTTTCCATGCCCTTTTCGCTGCTTTTGACCATGGCGGAAACAACTGCATGTTCACCATCACATTCGATGACGAAGCCGCGGGTTCGTTCACGACTGAATTCACGTTCGATTTCCGCATCAACCGCTGCCTGATCCTGACCGGGCATAACATTCGGTGCGGTAACTTTCGCCTCAGCCGCTAATCCGTTTGAATTTGCCAAATTTTCCATGTCTAAAACAACCCCCGTAATAGATGCCGAAAAACTAGCACCACAAGGTTAACCCCGTGTGTGGCGGGATGGTTAATGAATGGGAAACAGTGACAAGTGTCGGAGAGTCATTTGCATTTGTTGATGTGCCGAGGGAGGCCAAATTCAGGCCGTTGTCCAGTGATTACTGTTTAACGAGCGCCCGGTGAATGTCTTCTTTTTCGATGACACCCAAAACATCATCACCATTCGCGACATAGACCGGCATGTCAGCGTCCAGTTGCGTTTTGATCACCTCGGTGAGTGGCGTATCCAAAGCAACCGACGGTGCAGAAGCATGGCCTTTTGCTTTTTTCTTTTTCTCACGCATTGCGTCTTCAGCCGTCAAAACCGCCAGTGGGTTCATATGGGCAACAAAATCTTGGACATACTGGTTGGCTGGATTGTTCAAGATTTCTTGCGCGGTGCCACACTGGATTATTCGACCACCCTCCATGATGGCAATCCGTGAACCGATCTTGATCGCTTCATCCAAATCGTGAGACACAAAAATGATCGTTCGCTTCAACCGCTTTTGCAGGTCTAAAAGTTCATCCTGAAGCCGTGCACGGATTAGCGGATCGAGGGCTGAATACGGTTCATCCATCAACAAAATTGGAGCTTCCGTTGCAAAGGCACGCGCCAGGCCCACCCGCTGTTGCATTCCACCAGACAGTTCTTGCACCTGCTTGTCTGCCCAATCAGACAAGCCCACCAGATCAAGCTGTTGCTCGACAATCCGGTTGATTTCAGACTTGCTGTTTCCGGCAAGTTCCAAACCAAACCCCACATTTTCTTTGACACTGCGCCAGGGCAAAAGACCGAATTGCTGAAACACCATGGCAACTGTGTTGAGCCGGAGCTGTCGCAATTGTGCGGCACTACAGGTTTCCGGATTGACCCATGTCTCTCCCGACTTCACCTCAACGGCACCGCGGATTACGGAGTTCAACCCGTTGACGCCACGCAAAAGCGTGGATTTGCCCGAACCTGACAGGCCCATCAAAACCAGAACTTCACCTTCGGCGATATCGAGCGTACACCCGGCCACGCCCAATATCTGGCCCGTTGCTTCCTGAATTTCCGCGCGGTCTTTGCCTTCATCAATCAGCGGGAGAGCGGTTTTCGGCGTATCGCCAAAAACGATATCCACGTCACGGAGGCGCACTACCGGATCAGCCATGATCGTTCTTCCGCTCATAGCGCAGGAACCGGTCCAACAGGATAGCCACAAGAACAATCACCAACCCGGCTTCAAAGCCTTTTGCAATGTTTACGGTATTGAGCGCACGAACAACCGGAACGCCAAGCCCAGGCGCACCCACAAGCGCCGCAATCACTACCATTGAAAGCGAGAGCATGATGGTTTGAGTAAGCCCAGCCATAATGTTGGGAATAGCGTAAGGAAGCTCTACCTTCCACAGAAGTTGCGCTTTGGTTGCACCGAAGGACTTGCCTGCTTCGACCAATTGTTTCGGCACAGAACTCACGCCCAATTCGGTCAAACGAATAGGCGCGGGGATCGCGAATATCACGGTTGCAATGAGACCCGGCACCATCCCGAGACCAAACAAGATCAACGCTGGGATGAGATATACAAAGGTCGGGATCGTTTGCATCAAATCGAGCACAGGTCGCAGAAACGCGGAAAACTTAGGATTGTGCGCAGCGGCAATACCAGTTGGTATGCCCACAGCCATGCACACAATGGCCGCGGCAATCACCAATGCCAGTGTCTGGAGCATCTCATCCCAATAACCCTGGTTTAGAATGAGCATCAGCGACAACAGTACAAACAGCGGAAAACCTAGCCGGCGCTTGAGCCACCAGGCAAATCCCGTAAGCAGCACGATGGCGATCAACGGATGCGGCAGGGAAAGCAACCAAAGGAGACCATCAATCATTGCCTTCAATTGAACAGACATCCAATCGAATACAAAGCCGCCATTATCGATGAGCCAATCGACACCCCATTTGGCCCATTTCCCGATTGGCACCTTTTCATCGGTCAGTAATTGCGTAACAGCGTCCATGCCTGTCCTGACATATCACCCGGGCATGAGTTTTGCCCGGGTAAGCTTGTTCAAGGGAGTGATATTAAAGACCCAAAGCGCCCTTTACGGCAGCCATGGCATCCCCACCATCCATGGTTGTCACGCCATCAAGCCAAGTTCCCAGAACATCAGGATTTGTCTTCAACCAATTGGTTGCTGCGTCTTCCGGATCTTCGAAGTCATCGAGGATCCAGCCCATGAT
>CAWUJX010000179.1:0-4412 GCA_963922635.1 uncultured Hyphomicrobiales bacterium
CAGTCTCATACGCGGCCCGACTGCGGGAAATGCTAGGGCCTTGGTCCGTATCAGGCCCGGCTCTCGAAATTGGCGCGAAGGCTTTAGCAGACAGCAAGTGGATACAAGAAACCCGTGACGAATTGTATATACAATCTCACAGTTTAGCCGATTTGCTTATGGAAACCGGATGGAACGTGGCAGGTATCAATCCACTGTTTGTCTTTGCAGAAAATCAGAACGCGCGAGCCATCTACGAGCACTTGGCGAGCCGACAAATTTTAGTGAGGCCGTTTGACCATACGCCAAACCATTTACGCTTTGGTCTTTGCGGGGATGATGTGCAATTTGCGCGGTTGAAAGAGGCTCTGCTGGAGTTTGCGGATGCTTGAATTTGGGTTCGAAATAACCCTTCTAATTCTTGTGGCAGCACTCATTATGGATTGGGTGTGGGGAGAGCCCGATGTACTTTGGAGCCGTTTTCCGCATCCGGTTGTGTTGTTCGGAAAGGCTGTTTGGTTTGCCGACCGACGTCTTAATTCCACAGCTGACCCGAGCTATTTGCAATACCGCAAAGGAGCCGTGGCAATCGTCCTGTTAATAACGCTTGCGGGCGGCATCGGATTTTTTCTTCAATTCGTTTTTCAAAGTCTTGGATTGTGGAGAGCGTTGCCGGAGGCGTTCGTCGTGTTTGTTTTGTTGGCGCAGCGTAGCCTTTATGAGCATGTGGAAGCTGTTATGGTCGGTCTTCGCGAGGCCGGGCTGGACGGCGGCCGCAGTGCCGTGGCGATGATTGTGGGTCGTGATCCTTCACATCTCGATGAAAGCGGGGTTAGTCGAGCAAGTATAGAAAGCCTTGCGGAAAATTTTTCCGATGGTGTGGTTGCTCCCGCTTTCTGGTATGCGGTTTTTGGGTTGCCCGGAATTTTTATCTACAAAATGATCAATACCGCGGATTCCATGATTGCTTACAAGAGTGAAAAATATCTCTGGTTTGGGCGGGTAGCGGCGCAGATTGATGATCTTGCCAATTGGCTGCCGGCGCGGCTTTCCGGCATTTTGGTATCTGTCGGATGCGGATTTGTCTGCGGTGTGAGCGCTATTCGAAACGCAGTTTCAGTGATGTTTCGCGACGCAGGGCTGCACCAGTCTCCCAATGCGGGTTGGCCGGAAGCGGCCATGGCAGGCGGACTGGGAATAGCGTTGGGCGGTCCGCGAGACTATGCCTTTGGCTCAGTGAACCAGTCTTATCTCAATGCTTCCGGCGACCGGGAGTTGAATGCTCAAACGATTGAACGGGCGCTGTCAGTTTTAACGGCGTCCTGTTTTGCTCTCTGGGTAATGGTTATCGCGATCTTAGTGTTGTTATGAGGTGGGCGGAAAAATGCGGATAGGCTCTGCATAGGGCGGCATTTCGTCGAAGACTTCACGAAAACTCTTTCCCTCCCAAGCCATTTGGGTCGCCCGAATCACACCTGCATGGCAGACAATGGCTGTCTCCAGATCAGCCAACTCTAAGGCTTCCAAAACACGCGATTGCACATCGGCGAAAGATTCGCCCCCGGGCGTGCGGTTATTGAGCGGGTCCTCAAACCATTTGGCAGAAACCGTACGATCAATATCCTTCCACATCATCCCTTCAAACTCGCCCATGTGCATTTCCCAAAGGCGTTCATCGAAGTGCACCTTCAGGCCATCCCGCTCCGCTATGGAAAGCGCCAGTTTACGGCAGCGAAGGGCTGGGCTTGCCAGAAGCTTTGTGACTTTGGGTGTGGAAGCAACAGCACGTTCGATCTGTTCGTGTCCGATTTCCGCAATATCCAGATCGGTCTGGCCGTAGCACATGCCCGGTGTAACGTCCGGGGTGGGGTGACGAAGGAAAATCATGTCCAGAAACCTGCCATTACAATGAGGATTGAGATTTCAGCAATTTGTTGCATCGCGCCAAGTCCATCGCCCGTGTAGCCACCTAGTCTTTTCACCAGATAGGTCATGAATAGCCAAGCCACCAACATGCCGATACAAAATGCGACTACCCCAGCGATTTGTCCTACCAGAATTGAGATAGCGAGCGCGATGATAAACGCAAGTGTGAGCGCGCGGTCTGATAATGTTCCCGCTGCCATCTGCCCCAAACCTTCCGGCCTTGCGTAGGGTGCGAGGCGCATGGCGATGATGATTGCATTTCGGGATGTGCAATGGGCGATGATCAGCGCTAATGCACCGGCGATAGGCGCGAGGGAAGCAAGTGCGACCCAGCGTATTCCGATGGTCCAGACGAGTGCTAATGCGCCATAGGCCCCGACGCGGCTGTCGCGCATAATATCAAGCGCTTTGTCCCTATCCGGCGTTGCTCCCAAACCGTCGGCACAATCTGCAAAGCCATCTTCGTGAAGCGCCCCGGTCAATATAACCCCGAGGCCAATGGTCAAGCCGGCTGCGACGAGAGGTGGAAGCGCGAAGGAGGCAACAAACCAAACGCCTGCCAAGACGCAACCAATCAGCCCGCCGACAATCGGGAAATAGCCAATTGCATCGGTCAGACTTGCGTTATGGTCAATTTTTCTGCCCGCTTTCTCCGGTATCGGAAAGCGCGTGAAAAACGCGACCGTAAGCAGAAAATTTGAGATTGCTTTCTCCAACGCCTAGCCGTCTTCCTTGCCGGAAACACCAGCGCTTTCAAAGGTCGCCATCTCGTTCAACATGGCACACGCATTCCGCAGAAGCGGGAATGCTAACAGAGCGCCTGAACCTTCGCCGAGCCGCAGATCAAGGTCAATCAACGGGTTCGCGTCCATCGCCGCCAACATGGAGGCGTGGCCCGGCTCTTTGGATTTGTGGGCAAAAACCACATTGCCTTTAAGTTCAGGATGCATGCGGAGTGCCACAAGCGCTGCAGAACTGGCGATAAAGCCATCGACCAATGCGATTGCATTTGCTTTGGCGGCACCCATCAATGCGCCTGCCATCATGGCAATTTCCAAACCACCAAATGCAGCTAATGCTTCGAGAGGTGCGAGTTTACCCGGTTTACGTGCAGCGGTTTTTTGCAGAATTTCGAGTTTTCGACTGACGCCGTCAACATCGAGGCCCGCGCCGGGACCAGTGAGAGTTTCAAGGTCTATGCCTTCGATCGCATGGGCCAAGAGCGTGGCAGATGAAGTGTTGCCTATCCCCATTTCCCCGAGTGCGATTACTTTTGTGCCTTGAGCGACTTTGTCGTTTGCGAGTTTTTCGCCAAAGGCGAGGGCGGCTTCTGCCTCTTCTTGGGTCAGTGCATCTTCCTTTAATGCGTTGCGCGTTCCTTTTCTGATGTCGGCACGCAGAAGATCCGGATGATCGGGTAGTTCACCCACAACACCGGCATCAATAACCTGGATATCAATGCCATTTGATCGGGCGAAAACGTTCGCAGCAGCGCCGCCCGCCAAAAAGTTGAGCACCATTTGTGCGGTCACTTCGCTTGGCCATGCGGAAACGCCTTCCTCCACTAGCCCGTGGTCTCCTGCAAATAACAAGAGGCATGCGGGGTCAGCACTTGGCGTTTCTGTTTGTTGCGCAACTGCCATTTGCAGGGCCAAGGCTTCGATCTGACCCAAAGAGCCCGGTGGCTTGGTCTTAATATCGATATGGGCTTGAACCTTGCTTGCTAGCGCGTTTTCGTTTGGCTGTGTGTCGTTCATTTTAAATGCTTTATTGGGTAGTGGATAATTGAAGTTCCTTAGCGAAATCCGACGACTTTCTCCATAGGTTTTGAGGCATGGAAATTCATCATCTGAAATTTCAGTTCCAGTAAACAGGAAGCGCACTCACTTTGAGCCAACCAATCACGCCATCGCTTATTCGTCTCGCGCCAGTGGTGTTTGTAATCCTGTGGGCAACAGGCTTTGTGGGGGCAAAGTACGGCACTGATGAAGCCGAACCCTTCACATTTCTGGCAATACGCTTTGCAATCACTTTCGTAATTTTGTTGCCCTTTGTGGCGCCTCTGGTGCTTCGAGAAGAAGGGCCCTGGATGCAGATTTGCCATGCGTTTCTCGCAGGCGTGGTGATCCATGGCCTCTATCTGGGCGGGATCTTTTTTGCTGTGGATCGAGGCATTCCGGTGGGCATCTCTTCGCTGGTTGTCGCCTTGCAGCCATTCAGTACGGCGATCCTCGCTTGGCAATTTCTTGGAGAGCGGCTGGCGCTCAAAAAGGCGCTCTGCTTTCTTGTGGCGCTAGGTGGCGTATTTATCGTTTTGTTTCCCGAACTTGATATCCGGTCTGCTATTCCCGGCGTAACAGCGGTCACGTTTGGTGCTTGCATCATTGGCATGCTTGGGATCAGCGTGGGCTCAGTCTATCAAAAAAAATTTGTCACCAGCCTGAATTTATGGGTTTCTACCGCTGCGCAATTTGCGGGGGCTGCATGCTTTACCGCTGTTTTGTCTT
>CAWUJX010000180.1:0-4399 GCA_963922635.1 uncultured Hyphomicrobiales bacterium
CCGGGGCTTGGGCCCAGATCGGCTCGCAGGGCAGCACTACATCTCATCAAAAAGAAAGATCAGGTGTTGCGCCCGCTTGCCCATGCGGCGGCGGAGGCCGCGGAGAAAGTCAGCATATGCAGCATTTGTGGTAACGTGGATACAACAAACCCCTGCACGATTTGCACAGACCCGAAGCGCGACCGCAAAACCATTGTGGTGGTGGAAGACGTGGCGGACCTGTGGGCGCTGGAACGGGCCAATGCGGTCAACTCGCTTTATCATGTTCTGGGCGGCACTCTTTCGCCCCTCGATGGGGTCGGGCCGGAAGACTTGCGAATTGATGAACTGATCGACCGGGTTGCCGATCCTCTGTTGGATGAAACAACAGGAGAGCCCGTCACCCGTGAGATCATTCTGGCGGTCAACGCCACAGTAGAGGGCCAAACCACAGCGCATTACATCACCGATAGGCTGGATGGCCTCAATGTGAAAATCACCCGCCTTGCGCATGGTGTGCCGGTGGGTGGTGAACTGGATTATCTCGACGAAGGCACACTGTCTGCGGCCATCAAAAGCCGGAGTGATTTCTAAAGCGCGCGCCTCGAGGTTTCTCCTTTCAATCAATCTTAAACGTTCGATGCTAACCCATATGAATAGCCACATTGGGGGAAAGCAAAAATGCGAATGTTTTTGATCGGGTGCGCGGCCGCTTTTGCTGCGGGTAGTGCAATGATTGGAGCGGCCGGAATTACCGGTCTGGCCTCCGGTTCCGGCAATGACGCATTTGTCGCCACGTGCAAGAAAAGCATGGGTGAGATTGCGCGGTGGGGTGATGGCAGCACGCAAGAGAAGGCCTTGATCAGTTTTGTGTCGAACCGGGCCTGTGCTTGCACCCGCGAAACCTTCGAGCCGGAACTGGAAGAAGATCAGCTGGCTGTGGTGGGCGAATGGTTTGCGCTTCAAATGAAGATCAGCTTCACCCATCATGCGGATGAGCGCCAAAGGCGCAACTTTAAGCGCGTAGCCGAAACTTTCTTGAGGCAAAACCGCCACAAGCTAAAGCAGATTTCAAATCTCGAAAAACAAAGCCGCGAAACAATCCGCATCTGCCGCAAGAAGATCGAGCTTTAGGCAAGCCGTAGTTATTTCTAAAGCGGCAAGGAGCCGTAGACCGTTCCCGCAAACACAGTCGTGAACCCGGCGATGAGCAGAGCGCCCTTCGCCAAAAGCCTCGCACTTCCGATGATTCCGTAGGAAATCAGACCAAGCCCGACCCCGATCTGGGCGAACGCCACCAACGCTAAACCCGGCACAATATCGGGACGGATAAGATTTGGGTTGGCAATCATCGCTAGCGGAATGATGTAAAGTCCAATGCCGAGCGCCATCGCTGTGAGTGCGACTTTCAACCAGTTTTCGTTGATCATGCCCGCCGCAATAAAGACCGCTCCGCATACCGGTGGCGTGATCGTTGAGAGAAGCGCAAACCAGAATACAAACAGATGTGCTTGCAGCGACTCAAGCCCCAGCTCGATGAGCGCAGGCCCGGCCACCGAAATACAGATCACGTAAGCGGCTGTGGTCGGCACTTCCATGCCAAGGATAAGGCAGGCCAGTGCCGTCAACAACAGTGCAGGCCATAGCTGTCCGCCCGACCCCGACAAAATCAGGGATGTGATTTTCACGCCCAATCCAGTGATAGACAAAACGCCGATCACGATTGATGCGCAGATGATGATGGCTGCAATCATCGAGACCTGCTTTGCCGCGTTCAAAAATGCTGCTTCAAAACGCTTCAAGATTTGCGGCAAGTCAATGGTCCCGCTTGCATTGAAAAACAACAGGATAAAGCCTGCCAGGATGGCGAGCGATGCGGAATATTGCGGCGTGTACCCAACACCAAACATCGCGCCAAGAAGAACAGAAAACGGAACCAGGAAAAAAGCGGAAGTGATCAAGACATCTTTTGTCTTGGGTTGATCTTCAGCGGCAAAACCTGAGAGTTCATGGCGGCTCGCATAGGCATTGATGCCAATCCAAACGGCAAGAAAATATAAAATCGCAGGCAAGATTGCCGCCGCCATAATGCCCGTATACGGAACGCCCGTCAGTTCAACCATGACGAATGCACCCGCCCCCATTAGGGGCGGCATGATTTGCCCGCCGGAAGATGCGACCGCCTCCACCGCTGCGGCAAGGCGTTTGGGATATCCAAGCTTCGTCATGGCGGGCAGGGTGATCGCGCCGGTTGAGGCCACGTTCGCAGATGCCGAGCCCGAGATTGATCCGAACAAGGCAGACGAAATCACCGAAACTTTCGCAGCTCCGCCTTTTAACCGTCCCGCGGCGGCCGATGCCACATTCATGAAGCCCTGACCCGCTTCGCCCGCATTGAGAACCGCGCCGAAGATCACAAACACCGCGACGATGTTCACCGACACGCCCGTGAGACTTCCCCAGATGCCGCCCTCGGCAATCGTGAGAGTTCCGAAAAAACTGTAAAGCGGCGTGCCGGAATGCCCGAACTCACCCGGGATGTATTGCCCAAAGAGACCGTATAGAAGTGCCGCAAGCGCCACTGCAGGAAGCGGCCAACTGATTGCCCGTCGCGCGGCCTCCAAAACCACCAGCAGGAGAATGATGGCAATCCCCAATTGAAATTGGTTTTCGATAAATCCGTATTGGTCGGCCAATTGGTTCTGGTTCAACGCCACCCACAAACACGCCAATATGCCGAGGGTTCCGAGAATGAACCCGCTGATGCGGTTCGCTGTATTTCCTTCCACAAAGAAAAATATCCATGGCAAGGCGAGGGCGAGGTGAAGCGGCCTGCTCACAAGGTTCGGAACAAGGCCGGAGAAAATCAGCGCCAGATGAAACACAACCAGCGTGACCGCACTTGCAAGCATGATGATGTGGACTGGCCCACCGGGTGTGACCGTCGGGGAGGAGGATGCGCTGATCATGGAGTGGATGGAAAATAGGCTCCGGGCCAAAGCGCGGCCCGGAACGGTTCATATGGCAAGGTTACATTTGCGCGTCGGTGAGGGTGAAGCCCGCTTCCTTGTAGTAGCGGATCGCACCGGGGTGAATTTTGCCGGTGATGTTTTCCATCAAACCCTGATCCACGCCGTTCCACCACGCGGCCGCTTTGCCCATGGCTTCCTTGCCTTCCCAAAATGTTTTGGTGAGGGCGTAAGCGGTATCATCGCTCATGGCTGTGGTGGTAAATGCTGCCACGGGAAGTGATGTGGTGGTGATATCCGCATCCTGTCCCGCATAAGTCCCGGCGGGGATCACCAGCTTGGCGCGCTTCGACTTCGCGATCTGGTCATCACTGAGTGAGATCACGTTCACGCCGGTGGACGCTGCGGCCTCAATCACGTTTGGCGCAGGCCACGAGCCAGCAGTTACGAAACCATCGATCTGTCCGTTCTTCAAGGCTGAAACCGCGTTTGACAGTTCCACTTCGGCGAGGGTCACTTTCCCCTCAAGGCCGAAGAGATCGAGGTATTTCGCACCTTCCCGTGCGCCGAATGAACCCTTGCCGAGCAGGATGGTCTTGCCTTCCATGCCCGCGAAATCGGTCACGCCGCTTTCCTCAGACATGACAAAATGCATGGTGAGCGAAGGAATGGGGAACAAGGCACGGATCTCATCAAATTTCGGATCGCCCTTGCCTTCGAACATGGCTTTGCCGCCCTGCGCCAGGCGGACAAGCACAGGCGGCGTGGTGAACACATAATCGCCGCCACGGGCTTTCACTTCCATCACGTTCTGGACCGAGCCCTGACTTTCTTCCACCGTGACGATGATCTCCCCGTCGGAGCCTGCCTTCATGGCTTCGGAAACTTGCACCCCCATCTGGTAGTAGGACGATGTGGACTTGGCCGATTTATAGGTGACGCGGGTCTCTGCCATCGCGCCCGACACCATCAGTGCCGCTGATAATCCCAAGCCAATTCCAAATTTTGCAAGACGTGATTTCATGTTTCTCCTCCAGGATTTTTATCGCGCCACGCTATCCATTTGGAGGGAGTGAATCAACAGGCTTCCGCCCGCTTGGCTTGTTTTGGGATTGTGTGAATTTGGGTGTTTGGATTGCGGTGGTGTGGCGGGGTGGCGGGTTTATCCAAGCGATTAGAAGCCGGGGTGGTTTTTCGGTTAAACGGCATATTTGCAGCCGACTTAAATGAAGTTGACAATATCTGTACTACTAGGGAAGCAAGTATTTTTCTAATTTAGCTTGAACACAGTCGTGCGGACTAAAGGACTTAGCTGAAAATTTGCATTTATGTGTTAGACGGCGAGAAACCGACATTTGCTGATGGTGTATGAACAAGGTGCTCGGCTGTCTACCACATTTGTATCCATGACGCTTGTTAAAAGTCGGCTTTAGGTCACTAGCTCTTTTTGC
>CAWUJX010000181.1:0-4281 GCA_963922635.1 uncultured Hyphomicrobiales bacterium
AGCTTGAAGCCGACATCGAAAGGGCAGCAGTAAACGCAAGAGTTTTTGCGAGTTTCATGAGCATAAACCTCCCATAGGTTTTGTTTTGCTCGTTTGGTTAGATGGCATAAGCGTAACCCAATACCACATTAAAATTCTAGTCCATCGGCTTGTTGGCTTTTTGGACAACACGGTCGATCATCATCGCCAACAGCGCGATGCCAATTCCGGCCAATACGCCAGCGCCGGTCCGGGTATTTGCCAGCGCCTCGGTCACAATGAACCCCATGCCGCCCGCGCCGATCAATGCAGCCACAACAACCATGGAAAGGCTCATCATGACCACCTGGTTAACCCCGGCCATGATCGATGGAAGAGCGAGCGGCAGTTCCACCTTGTAAAGGAGCTGTCTCGGGTTCGCCCCAAAAGCGAGTGCGGCTTCTTTGGTGCTTTCCGGCACGTGTTTAATGCCCAGCGCCGTTAAACGCACCATGGGCGGCATGGCAAAAATCACGGTCGCAAGAATGCCCGGCGGTTTACCAATAGAAAAGAAAGCCACTGCCGGAAGAAGATACACGAAGGATGGAATCGTTTGCATGATATCGAGGATCGGCGTGACAATCGCCTGACCGCGCTGAGACTTACCCACCCAAATGCCGAGCGGCAGACCAAACACCACACATATGATGGATGCAGCAACAACGAGAGACATCGTATCCATGGCCGTTTGCCAGAAGCCAAACAAGGCAAGATAAGCGAGTGACGCGGCCACAAAAATGGTAACCCTCGGCCCTGCCAATGTGTAAGCTACCGCCAAAATAGCGCCCATGGTAATGATCCAAGGCGTACCGACGAACACAGCCGTAATAGCGCTGAGCATCGACCTCAGAAAAGCGGTAATGCCGTCAAAAAAGAAGCCATAAAACGCAGTCATGTAGCCAATGCCATCATCAATAGCCTGCGCGGCATATTTATTAAGGCTGATGGGTGGCAAATCTGCCCGTGCAGGCTTCACCTGAACAAAACGATTGCCGTTTTCGTCGCGCGGGTACGTCACCTCGTCCGGTCGGTCCAGCCAGAACAGCGTTGGGAACTCCCCGATGACGAAACAATCGAAGCGATCTTTGAAGGGAACAACTTCACCGTTTTCAATCGCCCGGTCCTGCTTGATACAGGTGCGGGCCTCGGGCGCAAACTGGCTCGTACGGTAAAGCAACAGTGGTGCGATAAGTGCAACGACCACTGCCGCAATAACCAAACGTTGGGCATTCACACCGGAAGCAACCGAAGCATCGATGCGCCAACTGCTATATTGGCGATAGTACATTCGGTCCGCCAACCAGGCAAAAAGAAGCCGCCCCAATACGAACACAACAATGGCAGCCGTCAGTGCACTGGCCGCCCATTCGGTGTAGCGCACTACAAGAAAATCCTTGTCCGCAAACGTGATAATCGCCTGCGAATACTTGTAGTAGAGCATTAGGTTCACAGCAGCTACGAGATCAAACAGGAAGCCGATCCAAAACATCAGTTTATTGCCGCGAAGTGCGGCCCAAATGAAACCACCAATTCCAGCGAGCCAATTAAAATGGCCAGCGCCAAGTTCAGACTTCTGAATTTTCAGAAATTTGTCGGAAAAATAGTCGCCGTTCGGGCCAGCGAAATCTTGAAACGGGGTTTGTGTATCAGTGCTCATTTTACGCCTCCCCCTGAATGCTGTGTAAAAGGATGTCTTTGGTGACAACACCCACCGCTTTGCCATCATCCACGATCACCACAGGCTTGTCCTGGTCAACCGCTAGGCTCACAAGGGCATCAAGATCATCGTCCGGGCCTGCCTGCGGGCAGTTTTTCAATGCGGGTAGTTTCTTGTTTTGTTTTTCATACTGGGCAACGGGCACCATCACCGTATGCGCGAAGATAAGTTTCAGCTTGGAAATACCAGCAACAAACTTCTCCACATACTCGTCGGCGGGTTTCGTAACGATATCCTCCGGCGTGCCGATCTGAACAATCTCGCCATCTTTCATGATGGCAATGCGCGTACCCATGCGGATCGCCTCATCTAGGTCGTGGGTAATGAACAGCGTTGTCTTTTTCATGTCCCGTGAAAGCGCCAGGAACTCGTCCTGAAGCCCGCGCCGAATAAGAGGGTCGAGTGCTGAGAACGGCTCGTCCATCAAAAGGATGTCCGGGTCCGCAGCCAACGCCCGCGCAAGACCCACACGCTGTTGCATCCCGCCCGAAAGCTCAGACGGGTAACGGTTCCCGTACCCCTGCAACGAAACGCGCTCGATCACCCGTTCCGCCGCTTGCGCCCGTGTGAACGCATCCACATTCCGCAATTCAAGTGAGAAAGCCACATTGTCTGAAACAGTGCGATGGGGAAGAAGCGCCATATTTTGAAAAACCATGCCAATTTTATCTGCCCGCATGGCACGCAATTCTTCGGCACCAAGATCGCCGACACTGGTTCCATTGATGGAAATATTGCCCGCTGTGGGCTCAATCAATCGATTGATATGGCGGACCAGCGTCGATTTACCGGAACCGGACAATCCCATAATGCAGAAAATCTCGCCCTCGCCCACGCTGAACGATGCGTCTTTCACACCAATCACACACTGGAATCTGTCGAGGACTTCTGCCTTGCTGAGACCGTCTTGCTGCACCGCCTTGAGCGCTTCATCCGCCCGACTGCCGAATATTTTCCATACGCCGTCAACTTCTACGACAGCTCTATTGGTCTCTGCGGTCATGCCTCTCCCATATCCTCTGTACGCAAATGCACGCCTCTCCTCTAGCGGCAACCACCCACAAAAATGTGTGTGTCGCAATTCGTGAATTTAAAAAGAGAAAATCACTCCGCTGGAGTCAACAGTCGCCCTAAGCCTAAGGAAAACTGGACCTATCAATTTAGAGGGATGGTGCCAAAAAAGGCTCAATAACTGATAATTCTGAAAACTGGCAGACCGAAGACGTTGTGGAAATTTCGGGCTACCCCACAGAATCTACCGCACTGTCCGAAGATACCTAAGCTGGCTTAAGCGGTCGCCTGTTGGTCCTGCTCGGTGACCTGCACGAATTCAACGCCGATTTCATCACCGCGCACCCAGGCGGTATTCACCGTTACAGTCTCGGTCATCGCAGGTGTTTTAACTTCGAACTGATGCGGCAGTTCAATTTCATTTTGAAGCTTGAGCTTCATGCCTGTGGAAGAAACATCTTTGATGATGCAATGGGTGTAAAACATACCATCGCTATGAAGGCTGGCTGAGAAAACTGACTTTATTCGCTTTGCTTCACGTTTATCGGCCATAATCTTGGCAATAGCGGGTGAGACCTGAGTGCCCTGAAACTGCATCGTTAATTCTTCTGAAAATTTGAACCTTGATGAAAGGTAGATGTTATCGCTTAAAATCGGGTTAATCCGATCCTTACAATTCGCTAGCCACTTGCAAAAATCACAACGCCCAAATAAATCGGATCAGGCGCAGAAACGAGTGATCAATACCAATGAAAATAGGCATCCTGCAAACCGGCCATGTACCCGACGATCTGGCTCAAAACCATGGCCATTACGAACAGATGTTTTCCACGCTGCTCGGTGGCTACGGGTTTGAATTCGCGAATTATGCAGTAGTGGACAATGAGTTCCCGGCCACTGTGGATGAGTGTGACGGTTGGCTGATCACTGGCTCGAGGCATGGGGCCTATGAGGATCACGATTGGATACCCCCGCTCGAAGACCTTATCCGCAACATTTACGCGGCAGATGTTCCTTTGGTTGGCGTTTGTTTTGGGCATCAGATCATGGCACAGGCGCTCGGCGGGAAAGTCGAAAAATTCGGCGGGCTTTGGGGTGTGGGCAACCTCACCTACACCACCACCGATGGTAGCCAACTCACACTCCTCGCCATGCATCAGGATCAAGTAACCCAACGCCCGCCTGAGGCAACGGTAACGGTGACCTCAGAGTTCTGCGAAAATGCAGGCCTTGCCTATAAAGGCAATGCAATGAGCATCCAGCCGCATCCGGAGTTCACGCCCGCGTTCATGCGCGAACTGATCAATATGCGGAAAGGCACTGTTATTCCGGATGATCAAGCCGGGCCTGCCCTTGAAAAACTTGACGTGGCGAATGACAGCGCCGCCTATGCGAAAAAAATCGCGGAATTTTTCAAAGCTTCACGGGCGGCATAAGACGGTCGAAATCAGCGGACCCTAGCCTGTCACGAGCCTTGGCAACCACAATACAATGCCGGGAAACGCGATCAACACGCCCACAGTCACCACGTCTGC
>CAWUJX010000182.1:0-4217 GCA_963922635.1 uncultured Hyphomicrobiales bacterium
TGAAAATCGGGTGAATTCATATTCGAATTTTTCCGGTGCGTATGCATAAAAATGCCCGAAACCGCCAACGTTCTAAGGTGCAGAACCCATCTGCCAGAAAAGCCAATTCATGCATTCCGTCCGAGCTTTGTGATCTGTGGGAACGAATGCTCCAAATTTTTCCGCGAGGTAGAGAAGAATGGAAGCGGATTCGAACACGCGTGTTTCCGGGTCAGTGGTCGTATCCAGAAGGGCAGGGATTTTGGAGTTCGGATTGATTTCCACAAATCCACTGGTGAATTGATCGCCTTCTCCGATCTGGATCATCCATGCATCATATTCCGCATCGCTGTGGCCCGCTGCGAGAAGTTCTTCCAGCATGACCGTAACCTTCACACCATTGGGCGTGCCCATGGAGTGGAGTTGCAACGGATGTTCGCCGCGGGGGAGTTCTTTCTCCGATGTGGCACCTGCAGTCGGACGGTTGATATTTGCGAATTTCCCGCCGCTGGCTGTGTCCCATGTCCATACTTCGGGTGGTGTGTAAGTGGATTGTTCGGTCATTGAAATCTCCTGCATCAATATATCCCTCAACTGGAAATCGAGGAAAAGAATTTCAACCGCCAAACACCGTACCGTGAAGTTTTCGACTAGTATTTTTCCGGTACATACAAGTCTGGTGGCAAAACGGAACGCTCATAGTCCGGGTTAAACACGCGCTCCGGCAGAACCACCGGATCATGATGCACTTCCTCATAGGGCACTTGACCCAGCAGGTGATCAATACAGTTGAGGCGCGCGCGTTTCTTGTCGTTGCCTTCGACAATATACCATGGCGCTTCCGGGATATTGGTGCGCATCAACATCTCCTCTTTTACCTTGGTATAGTCTTCCCACCGGATGCGGGATTGCAGGTCCATGGGTGAGAGTTTCCACTGACGGATGGGATCATGGATGCGCATCATAAACCGTAATTGCTGTTCCTGGTCGGTGATCGAAAACCAGTACTTGACAAGCTTGATGCCGGAACGTTCCAGCATGCGCTCGAACTCTGGCACGTCGTTGTAAAATTGCTCCACCTCATCTTCGCTTGCAAAGCCCATTACCCGTTCAACGCCGGCGCGGTTGTACCAGGACCGATCGAACAGAACCATCTCGCCAGCTGCCGGAAGGTGAGAAACATAACGTTGGAAATACCATTGGCTTTTTTGCCTTTCCGTTGGCGCCGGAAGTGCCACCACGCGGCAAACGCGCGGGTTTAGCCGTTGTGTGATCCGCTTAATGACACCGCCTTTACCCGCCGCATCGCGGCCCTCAAAGATCACAACCAGTTTATAGCCCGTATGTGCAACCCAATCCTGAAGTTTGACGAGTTCACCCTGGAGGCGCAGCAATTCGCGGAAATAGACCTGCCGATTGATGGTGGGGCCATGTTTTATATCTTTCAGGACACGCAATGCTTCCGGGATGCGGCCGTCATCAATCTCCATTTCCGCTTCTTCATCGAAGGAGTCTTCCATCTCCGCTTCCACCCAGGAACGGTTGGTATTTTGCACATTTTTGGACGACATCTGGGCCTCTTATGGATCGTTTTTTCAGGAATGAATCCCATTGTATACGACCTCGTATGAATTGCTAATGTAACGGTTCAGTGACGGGATCAATAGCCCACGCGCGAGCGTTCGCTCTCCAACGCGTGGAGAGCGTGGCAAAGCTCAGTCATCGTGGGGGTGATCAGGGTGGGTTGGCGATGTGGTCCACCATTAGCCCGTGGCATTCGCGCAGGACATGGTCCGCTTCATCTTTGGGTCTGTGGCAGTGGCCCGGTGGCCTTCCCGGGCGAATGGGGCCCACACATCCTGGGCCGGGAGGTGCAGTTTTTCGCTGCTCGATGATGCGTGCAAGACGTTTCGCTTGGGCGGGCAGCGTTTTCAACGCATGGTCCAGCGCTGCGAGACGTCGCAAAAGGTGGGCGGTGTTTGGCGTGGGTTCGTTTGCTTGGTGGGCGGTTCTGCTGGTCTCGAATAGCCTGTCCGGCGTCTCATCGATCAATGGCAGGCGAAGCAGCTTGCGTGGATCGATCAGGTTGAAGCGGGGGATTGGATTCTTGTGGGCGGGTGGAAAACCTGAATAGTCGGGCAGGGGCGCTTCAGGGGTTTTGCCGTGCGTGACACGGATGCCATGCACCCGCACAAACAGGACAAGCAACCGCCGGAGAGCCGCTTCAGCCTTCCGCAAGACCGTCGCCAGATGGTTCCGCACGTTTTTGGTGAGATGAAGCATGTTGCCTGAACCCGGTATGGTTCCCGGCGCGCACCGCGCAATCACAAACAACCCGGCCACGACCTGCGCCAGCGCTGCTTTGTTTTTCTCAATGGCGAGCTTCCAGTCAAACATGACGGAAAGCGTGACAGGGAATTTGCAAGCGGGGATAGATTTTTGTGGAACAATCCCACCCCACCGTCATCCCGGACGCTTTCGCGATCCAGGATCCATTGGTGCCATCACTGCGTAAGAAGAATGGTTTTGCATCCTATTTATTACGGCAATGGATCCCGGTTTGCATGGCAACCGGGATGACGGCGTGTGGTGATGCCCAGGCATGTCGGCGTTTGCGGGTGTGTGTGAGCGTCGCCTTCAGGTATGGATCCCTGTGACAGGCACAGGGATGACGGAGTGTAGGGAACTTCCGCGCTTTTCAGTCTTCTTCAATAGCTTATTGAAGGGTCGAGGTTCTCTGGTTTTCTATCCGATTTATCACCAATGTGTCTGAATAAGATGTGCGTGCATCCTCCCCACCCGTCATTCCTGTGGCTCCGCTATGAAATTGATTCTCAATCAATTTCTACATAGCTTCGATCACAGGAATCTATACCGCTAATCTATCCTAAGGCTTCTCAATATTTGTTGTCTTGGTGGAACAAGTTGGTGATTTCTCAAGCCCGATGAGGAGGCACACCCACCTTCCGGTTCTTAGTTTAGCGGCCGTCTTCAGGTATGGATCCCTGTGACAAGCACAGGGATGACGGATTGTAGGGAACTTTCACACCGTTGCAGATGCGGGGTTACCAGTTTGGTTGGGGGGTCAAGTTCCTCCCGACCTATTCCTTCGGGCCGATCATCAGTTCGGGGCGGACGACGGCGTCGAATTCCTCTTCCGTCACAAAGCCCAGACCAATCGCTTCTTCACGCAAGGTGGTGCCATTCTTGTGAGCGGTTTTCGCAATAGTTGTCGCGTTGTCATAACCAATGGACGGGGCGAGGGCAGTGACCAGCATGAGTGACCGCTCCATCAGGGTCTTGATATTGTCTTCGTTCGCGACAATGCCGACGACGCATTTATCCGCAAAGGTCATGCATGCATCGGAAAGGAGCCTGATGGATTGCAACATGGCGTTGGCCATCGCCGGTTTGTAGACATTCAATTCAAAGTGGCCCTGTGTGCCAGCCATGGAAATGGTTGTCTGGTTGCCCATGACCTGACAGCAAACCATGGTCATCGCCTCACACTGGGTGGGATTTACCTTGCCCGGCATGATTGAAGAACCGGGTTCGTTTTCCGGCAATGAAATTTCACCAAGGCCAGAGCGCGGGCCGGAGCCCAGCAAGCGCAAGTCATTGGCAATTTTGAAGAGCGACGCCGCAATGGTGCTTAGCGCACCATGGGCATAGACATAGGCATCATTGGCGGCCAAGGCCTCAAATTTATTTGGCGCGGTGCGGAACGGAAGGCCGGTGATTTCTGCCACATTCGCTGCAAAGTCTTCTGCAAACCCAACGCGGGAATTAAGACCTGTGCCGACGGCTGTGCCGCCTTGGGCTAGTTCGTAAAGTCCATCGAGAACCTGCTCCGCCCGTTCAATGCCTTTTCGCAACTGATGCGCGTAACCTGAAAATTCCTGACCCAGTGTGAGGGGCGTGGCGTCCTGTGTGTGGGTGCGGCCGATTTTTACGATATCCTTGAAGGCTTGCGATTTTGCCTCCACTGTCGCGAGCAGATGTTTGAGGGCGGGGAGGAGGCTCGCGTTCAACTCACGGGCAGCGGCAATGTGCATGGCTGTGGGGAAAGTGTCGTTGGAAGACTGACCCATATTGCAGTGGTCATTCGGGTGGACTGGGTCTTTTGAACCGATGACGCCGCCAAGAATTTCTATCGCCCGATTGGAGATGACTTCGTTACTGTTCATGTTTGATTGGGTGCCGGAGCCGGTCTGCCAGACCGAAAGCGGGAAGTGATC
>CAWUJX010000183.1:0-4187 GCA_963922635.1 uncultured Hyphomicrobiales bacterium
GACCCCGCGCCGCAACGATCCGGTCATAGACCTCGCGTGCCAGAAGTCGGAGCGGCAAGCCGATGATCCCTGTCCGATGCCCCAACATCCGCTCGATGGCGTAATGCGTCTTGCCGGTGTTTGTGGGTCCAAGTACGGCGGTGACGCCGTATCCTTTAGCGGTGGTTTGGGTGGGTGACATCAGGGAGGTCTGGGATCTTGATCTCCTAAGTACCTAGCGCTTCATATCCTGTTAGGCCAGTGCTTATGGCCTTTGGTCATGTCAATTTTTGGCGGTTCCGAAATATTTGGGGATGGCAGTAAACCGCCCGTATTTTGTGCCGACTGCAATCTGAATGGGTGTGAAAACACTCAACCCTTCCATTGGCGCGAGCCATATTTCCATATGCTTGTTCGCTGCCATCTCTTTTACCTGTTTGTGGTCTTTTTTATGCCCCGCAACCGGAATATATCGCATCTGGCAAACATACGCGTGTCCCGAATATCCATTTGTCTCGATGGGTCTCGTGGATTTATATCGCAGAGAAATGTCGTAACGGGTTTCTCCGTCAAAGACCGGGAAACGTTGATTGCAGACTTTGTTGCCATCCCGTGCATCAGCGCCCGACATGGGCACAATGAGCGTACTGACAGGGTCCAGGACCCGGCTCATATGTGATTTTTCAACCGGAACATATTTTGGAGCCTTGCGAGCTTTGCGTTTTTTGTTCGATTGCACCTCGATGTCTGTGACGGCGTCATCAGCGAATGCCAATCGGACACTTTCCGGTTTTTTCTTGCTCTCTTTAACTTCCACTTTATGCGTCACGGGCTTTAACTGGTTTTCGATCACTTGCCCTGCGCTCGTGAAGCTGCCTTTCGATGGGGCAATCCATTCCACAAGTCCGGTAGTCTTGCCAGACCCTTTCAACTCATAGGATTTCTCATCAAAACTGATATCAAATTTTGCCTTGCCTATTTCTACGCCGCCAAACCGGACAGAGAATTGCGTCTCATGATTGATCGTTTGGGCGATTGCCGTTGATGTGAGAAGTGATGCAGCCGCAACTGCGGTTCCAAACTTTATGAGTTTAAAAAAGGCAGACATAAGACACCTCAAAAATGATTAACTGGAACACCCTTAACGTTTGCAATCTGAATAATCGCTGAATACGCTGAAAATGTGCCTTATGCGTGTATCAGTCTCACTATTTATACGATTGTGCGGTCATCTCCTGATCAAACCAGATGAGAGATAAGGTTTTGCTTGACCTTTCAGGCACCACGCTTTATGTCCCTCGCAACCTTCCTGAACCTCTCGGGTAACGATTATTCTCCGGTTGGAGAGCGGCCCTTTGTTGTGTCAGGTAATTCTAATTTAGATATTCAGGATAAACCCATGTCCAGACGTTGTGAATTGACCGGCAAAGGCGTGATGAGCGGCAATAATGTGAGCCACGCAAACAATAAAAACCGCCGTCGTTTTTTGCCAAACCTTGTTGACGTGACACTCATGAGCGAAAGCCTCAACCAGCGTGTTCGTTTGCGTATCTCCGCACAAGCGCTGCGGACCGTTGAGCATCGTGGCGGCTTGGACGCGTTTCTTGCAAAGGCAAAAGACGCAGAGCTTTCGCAAAAAGCCAAGCTGATCAAAAAGCAAGTGGCGAAGGCGCAAGCTGAAGCTGCGGCTTAAGTCCAACACAAAATTTCGCTGAGGGCAGGGCTTTCCCTGCCTTTTTTGCTGGTGGCATCTAACCCAGGATAAAAAAATGCGCATACAAAGCAACACATCGACACTTCCATTTATCACTGCAATGGCGCTCATCGTTGTTGCATCGAATTATCTTGTTCAAATCCAATTCCCCTATTTTGGATTGCAGGAATTGCTCACTTGGGGCGCGTTTACCTATCCGCTTGCGTTCCTTATCAATGATCTCACCAATCGACGTTTCGGCCCGGAAGCGGCACGCCGTGTTGTTTTTGTGGGTTTTGCGATTGCTGTTGCTTTGTCGATCTGGCTTGCCACACCGCGCATCGCAATTGCTTCCGGTTCTGCGTTTTTGGTCGCTCAATTGCTGGATACCGGCATCTTCAATCGCTTACGGGCTGACGCCTGGTGGAAAGCGCCGTTGATTTCTTCGATCATTGGCTCGGCGGTTGATACAGTCTTGTTCTTTGGCCTTGCCTTCGCTCCGATTTTCGCAGGGATTGACGGCCTGTTCGGAATGGAAGATGGGTCACTCGGCTTCCCGGCCAGCACTTTCGGCATCGCGATGCCTTTGTGGGCCTCCCTTGCGATTGGTGATTTTCTGGTGAAAATCCTCGTCGGCGTTGTTGCTCTTGCGCCCTATGGCGGTTTCCTGAAACTGACGGAAGCAAAGCCCGCCTAGACTGAGCGTCTAGTTTTTGAGTATGAACTCAAGCCATAGCGTGCGCTGCGTTTCCGAGAAGTTGTCATCGGAAACGATGGTTAGCCTAGCGGTTTCATCATCAATCGCTGAAACCGCCAATGCCTCCTGATTGTCGATTTCGTAATCCTGATTGAACTCCGCTATCAGTTCGCCATCTATTGGTTGCCCATTGTATAAAGTGTCTCTTTCGACTTGGCGAAGCCGCATGAATGCCCCTAGAAATGGATTGTAATAGCGTTCCAAAAACAGCAGATCGCCGTTTGGCAGGAACGCAGCATCGGTGAGCGAATAGCCATTGTGTTGTTTAACGCTGATTTCACGTTCTATCGTACCGTCGCTCACGATAAATCCGCGATGGTTGCCATCTTCGTTCAGAGCATACTCAGCGAAGACAAACAGTTTTTCTGTTTCCGGGTCCCAGGCGATTGCTTCGGGCCCTTTATTGTTCGGAAACTCAAACGGGTTCAAATCGAGCGCGAAACTGTCATCTGCCACCAGCTTCCGGCCACGCATGGTGAAACGCTGCACCCGGTCATTTCGTTCGAAACCAACGATGAACTGATTGCCGACGGTTTCAACTGCTTCAGCATCTTTGTCATTCGCGCCAGTAATCGTTTTGCCTGACGCAGCCTTGATACGTGTGATCCGTTCGTCTTTGATGGAGGATGGCTTACCGTCTTTACGCTGAAGCGTGCCGGTGATGACACGTGCTTTATCGGTAACAGCGATAAAATTCTGATCTTCAATAAATCGTAATGCGGAAATGCCGCCAAACTCTTCATGTTTGCTGGTCAAGATCAGACCGCCGACAAAGGTAAGTCGGCCGAACTGATTTTGGTCTGACGCCGTATGAAACTGCGTTATCGGATCAGATTTTATGGAGAGTTTTTCGGCGCAGGCATCGAGGGGTGCATGAAGGACCGCAATCAAAGCAAAAAGTCCCGCAAAACCGTTTCTCATCATTTGCCTATCCAGCACGCCTTAATTTCCTGCCGCCGGAAGGTCTGCCAGCGATTTCCGGGTTTTCTTCAAAAAGGTCGGCGAGTTGTTCGGTGATCGCGCCGGCCAATTCTTCCGCATCCACTATCGTAACCGCTCTTTTATAATATCGTGTGACATCGTGGCCAATGCCGATGGCAAGGAGTTCGATCGGCGAGTGATCTTCAATGTCTTCGATCACATGCCGAAGGTGGCGTTCCAGATAATTGCCCGGGTTTACGGAAAGGGTTGAGTCATCAACCGGAGCGCCATCGGAAATCATCATCAAGATCCGCCGCTGTTCCGGCCGCCCCATGAGACGATTATGAGCCCATAGTAATGCTTCGCCGTCGATGTTTTCTTTCAATAGCCCTTCGCGCATCATCAGCCCGAGATTTGGCCGCGCGCGGCGCCAAGGAGCATCTGCAGACTTGTAGATGATATGGCGTAGATCGTTCAGACGCCCTGGCGTGGGTGGTTTTTCCTGTTTCAACCACTGCTCACGCGCTTGCCCGCCTTTCCAGGCTTTCGTTGTGAAGCCAAGAATTTCGACTTTAACGCCGCAGCGTTCAAGTGTACGCGCGAGGATATCCGCACAGGTCGCAGCCACTGTAATCGGACGCCCACGCATGGAGCCGGAATTATCAAGTACCAGTGTTACGACGGTGTCTCGGAAAATCGTATCCTGTTCCATCTTGAAGGATAGTGGGGTCATGGGATCGGTGATGATCCGCGTAAGACGTGCTGTATCAAGCACACCTTCTTCCAGATCAAAGTCCCAACCACGGTTTTGTTGCGCCATTAGCCGCCTTTGAAGGC
>CAWUJX010000184.1:0-4047 GCA_963922635.1 uncultured Hyphomicrobiales bacterium
AAGATTTCCAACACCGGCGATTCGAAGAACACGCTTTACTGTTCCTTCTGTGGCAAAAGCCAACACGAGGTTCGCAAACTGATTGCTGGACCAACGGTGTTCATCTGCGACGAGTGCGTAGAGCTTTGCATGGATATCATCCGTGAGGAAAACAAATCGTCCATGGTG
The DNA here is from genome assembly GCA_963922635.1 of uncultured Hyphomicrobiales bacterium. Lineage (GTDB taxonomy): Bacteria > Pseudomonadota > Alphaproteobacteria > Rhizobiales > Rhizobiaceae > JAALLB01. The sequence continues at coordinate 169 of CAWUJX010000184.1, forward strand.
AAGTCCGGCGAGGGAATTCCAACGCCGCAGGAAATCCTCGAAGTTCTCGACGATTACGTCATCGGTCAGGCGCACGCCAAACGTGTTTTGTCGGTGGCCGTTCACAACCATTATAAACGTTTGAACCACGCGACGAAAAATCAGGATGTGGAACTCGCCAAGTCCAACATCATGCTGATCGGGCCAACCGGTTGTGGCAAGACGCTGCTTGCGCAAACACTTGCCCGTATTCTCGATGTGCCGTTCACCATGGCAGACGCAACCACGCTCACCGAAGCCGGTTATGTCGGCGAGGATGTGGAAAATATCATTCTGAAATTGCTGCAGGCTTCGGACTATAATGTGGAGCGTGCGCAAAGAGGGATTGTTTATATCGACGAAGTCGACAAAATTTCACGCAAGTCTGACAACCCATCGATCACGCGGGACGTGTCGGGTGAGGGCGTTCAGCAGGCCTTGCTGAAGATCATGGAAGGTACTGTGGCATCGGTCCCACCGCAGGGTGGCCGTAAGCATCCGCAACAGGAGTTCTTGCAGGTAGATACGACGAATATGCTGTTTGTTTGTGGTGGCGCTTTCGCAGGGCTCGAAAAAATCATCTCCGACCGGGGTCAAAAGACGTCAATTGGGTTTGGTGCGCATGTGGAAGGCCCTGAAGAGCGTCGGACAGGTGACGTGCTTCGCGGCGTTGAGCCCGAAGATCTACAGCGTTTCGGCCTGATCCCGGAATTCATTGGGCGTGTACCAGTTCTTGCAACTTTGGAAGATTTGGATGAGGACGCTTTGGTTCAGATTTTGACCGAGCCGAAAAACGCTCTGGTCAAGCAATATCAGCGTCTGTTCGAGTTGGAAGATGTGAAACTCACATTCCATGAAGATGCTCTGAAGGCGGTCGCCAAGCGCGCGATTGCACGCAAAACGGGTGCCCGTGGTCTCAGGTCGATCCTGGAGGGTATCTTGCTCGATACGATGTTCGATCTACCAGCGCTTGAGGGTGTGGAAGAGGTCGCGATCTCGGAAGAGGTCGTCGAGGGCAATGCTCGTCCGCTTTACATCTATTCGGACAAAACAGACGAGAAAGAAGCAAGCGCTTAATTCAAGTCTTCTTTTCTCAGGAATAAAAGGGGCCGTCAGCGAGCGGCCTTCTTCTTTGGGGCATCGTCTACGTTAAGTTGTACCTCGTTTTCAAGGGCTTGAGGTTGCGAAGTGTGACAAAAGACACACTCTAAGCCGAGTATGGTTTTCGACCTTGAAGAGGGGTTTGGAGAACACCAATTATCTAACAACCAACCCGCTGGTAAATAGTGGTTCCTTGGGGCTGAAATCAGTTCTGAATGAAATACTATTTCTCTATTCCAATCGTTTTAAGGCGGCTAAAATTATAGAATCACGGTCTGTTCGCAGACGCAGAGAAGGAAACAATATGACGGAATCAAAAACAGGCGATATCGAGTTTGGTGCTGGCGACGTGCTTCCATTGTTGCCACTGCGAGATATCGTTGTCTTTCCTCACATGATCGTTCCACTTTTCGTGGGGCGTGAAAAGTCAATTGCTGCGCTTGAAGAGGTGATGAACTCTGATCGGCAGGTGCTTCTTTTTACCCAAAAAAGTGCAAGCGATGACGATCCGACTCCTGAGGCTTTGTACGACATCGGGACCGTTGCTTCGGTTTTGCAATTGCTGAAACTGCCCGACGGTACTGTGAAAGTGCTTGTCGAGGGTGTATCCCGTGCGCGCGTTCGAAAATTCACGCAGCGCGAAGAATATTTCGAAGCAATCGCCGATATTATCGATGATCAAGACGATGATCCGGTTGAGCTCGAAGCGCTTGCCCGTTCTGCCGTTGGTGACTTCGAAAATTACGTGAAACTCAACAAAAAGATTTCACCGGAAGTCGTTAGTTCTGTTCAGAAGATTGATGAGTATTCCAAGCTGGCAGATACGATTGCATCGCATCTGGCGATCAAAATCTCTGAAAAACAGGAAATTCTGGGCGTATTCAGCGTCAAGGAACGTCTTGAGCACGTAATCGGCCTTATGGAGAGCGAAGTTTCTGTTCTTCAGGTGGAAAAACGCATCCGTGGTCGTGTGAAACGGCAGATGGAGAAAACCCAGCGCGAATACTACCTCAACGAGCAGATGAAGGCGATCCAGAAAGAGCTGGGTGACGGCGAGGATGGCAAAGACGATCTTCAGGAAATCGAAGAGCGCATCAACAAAACCAAGCTGTCGAAAGAAGCAAAAGAAAAGGCAGAAGCTGAATTCAAGAAATTGAAGCAGATGAGCCCGATGTCAGCTGAGGCGACAGTTGTTCGGAACTATCTTGATTGGCTTCTCGGCATTCCATGGGGCAAACGGTCAGCGATCAAGACCGATCTCGGCAAGGCTGAAAACATCCTTGATACGGATCATTACGGCCTCGAAAAGGTCAAGGAACGCATTGTTGAGTATTTGGCTGTGCAGTCACGCGCCCGGAAGATAAAAGGGCCAATCCTATGTCTCGTGGGACCTCCAGGTGTCGGTAAGACATCACTTGGCAAGTCGATTGCGAAGGCGACGGGCCGCGAATTCGTGCGTATGGCGCTAGGTGGCGTGCGCGATGAAGCGGAAATCCGTGGTCATCGCCGGACTTACATCGGCTCCATGCCGGGTAAGATCATCCAGTCGATGAAAAAGGCCAAGAAAGCAAATCCGCTCTTCCTTTTGGATGAGATCGACAAAATGGGGATGGATTTCCGCGGCGATCCATCATCGGCGCTTCTTGAAGTGTTGGACCCGGAGCAGAACAGCTCCTTTGCCGATCACTATCTTGAAGTCGATTACGATCTCTCGAACGTGATGTTTGTGACGACTGCGAATACGCTCAACATTCCTGGCCCGCTCATGGACCGAATGGAGATCATTCGCATTGCAGGCTATACGGAAGACGAAAAATTGGAGATTGCGAAGCGTCACCTGATGCCGAAGGCCATCAAGGATCACGCACTACAGCCAAAAGAGTTTTCGGTGAACGACGATGCGATCCGAACGGTTATCCAGAAATATACCCGAGAGGCTGGTGTTCGTAATCTCGAACGCGAGATGATGAAGCTTGCCCGCAAAGCGGTGACTGAAATCATGAAGGGCAACCGTAAGTCGGTCAAAGTCACGCCAAAGAACGTCGATGAATTCCTCGGCGTTCCAAAGTTCCGTCATTCGGAAGCGGATCTGGAAGACCAGGTCGGTGTAGTGACCGGACTTGCGTGGACAGAAGTTGGTGGCGAACTGCTGACGATTGAGGGTATTTCCATGCCCGGCAAGGGTAAGATGACCGTCACTGGTAACCTTAAGGATGTGATGAAAGAGTCGATTTCAGCCGCTGCGTCTTACGTGCGTTCCCGGGCTGTGGACTTTGGCATCGAACCGCCTGTGTTCGACCGAACCGACATCCACGTGCATGTGCCGGAAGGTGCAACGCCTAAGGATGGCCCGTCCGCGGGGACTGCGATGGCCACTTCTATTGTCTCGGTCATGACCGGTATTCCGGTGCGCGGCAATGTGGCAATGACCGGCGAGGTAACCTTGCGCGGTAGGGTGCTTCCCATCGGTGGCTTGAAAGAGAAACTTCTGGCTGCTTTGCGCGGAGGGATCACCAAAGTTCTAATTCCGGAAGAAAACGCAAAAGACCTCCCGGAGATTCCAGACAATGTGAAAAACAGTCTGGAAATCGTGCCGGTTTCACGGATGGACGAGGTGCTTGAACATGCGCTGGCTGGCAAGCCTGAAGCCATCGAATGGACAGCTGAAGATGCCGAGCGCGCGCGCAAGGAAATGATGGCTCCCATGGCTGCGGGAAGCTCGAGTGTTGCCCATTAGAGCGGTCTGATCTTCCTGAATAC
>CAWUJX010000185.1:0-3886 GCA_963922635.1 uncultured Hyphomicrobiales bacterium
TAACCTGCACGGGGTTTTGCAAGAACTGATTTGCAAGGCGCTCGATCTCCGGCGGCATGGTTGCCGAGAAGAACAGCGTTTGTCGCGTGAACGGCACCATTTTGCAGATGCGTTCAATATCCGGGATGAAGCCCATATCGAGCATCCGGTCTGCCTCATCAATCACCAGCACTTCCACGCCGGTCATGAGAATTTTGCCGCGTTCGAAGCAGTCCAACAGGCGACCCGGTGTGGCAATCAAAATGTCCGCACCGCGATCCAGTTTCTTGAACTGCTCTTCAAACGATGTGCCGCCAATGAGCAAAGCGATGTTGAGCTTGTGGTTCTTGCTGTAGCGGTTGAGATTTTCCTCAACCTGCGCTGCCAATTCACGGGTCGGCTCAAGGATGAGTGTGCGTGGCATGCGTGCCCGTGCGCGGCCTTTTTCCAAAAGAGACAACATCGGCAGTGTGAAGGACGCTGTTTTGCCCGTGCCGGTTTGGGCAATGCCGAGAACATCCCGTCGTTGCATGACGTGTGGAATGGCTTGGGCTTGAATGGGAGTAGGGTCGGTATAACCGGATGCCTCTACAGCTTCCAATACCTTCTTGCTCAATCCGAGATCGTTGAAACTCATATTATGGATGAATGCTTTCGTATGTTGAATGGGGTCGATTGTTGAGACGCCGCAATTCGAGACCAGGTTGTGGCCGTATCCAAAGAGTGCCTAGGCCAAATGATGAAAAAAGTCAATCAAATGGCAGGCACGTCAATACCACATGTCAGCTTCGAAGGCTCACGCAGCCATTTGCGAGGGCGGGAAAAACCAGCAATCCACCGTGGGAATAGATTTCGGCCACAAAGCCCGGCTCATCACTCCTTAGCGTCACGGTGTTTTCACCCATGGCCGTGAAGCGGATATGGTCGGGCAAGCGCTCAAGGATCGAATAGTCCTTGACGATCACCAAGGCCGTGTCTGTGGGTTCCAGCAGTGCCATGGAGATCACCATGACACCAAACCATCCCAATACGATTGTGCTCGCAATTGTGAATGCGGTGCGAAGTTCAGCAAAAGCCGAGCTAGTAGTCGTAGACATGCTCTAGTTCTAGACCTTTTTGCTCGAACTCGGCAAACAGCTTTGAAAGACCCGATACTTTCGCGGAAACGAGTAGGCGTGTGTCCGGAAAGCCGTCGCGATCCAGTTCAGCAATGGTGGTACCATTTGTAATCGATTGAGGTGTCACGCCGGAACTCCGAATCGCACTCACCAGAATGTCGTCATTGCCTGCAATCTCCAATATCTGTCCGCCTTTGCGGGCAATCTCCTGCATGGTGATGGTGAGTTTGCGATAGCGGTTCGCCTCGATGATGATGTCGTTGGCGCGTTCTTCAATAATTGAAACGCCTTCAATCTGTGAAACCCCGTTCACGTCAATATCGGTGACCACCAGCCGGATCCGTGAGACCACAGGACCTGCTGCGTTGGATGCATCTGCGATTAGTACGGCGTAGGCGGCCTTGGCCTTCCATTCCCCGCCCAAAGCCAACCGCCGTTCCCATCCGCGCAATGCGGTTCGCATGGGCGCGTTCCACAGGTTTGTGGTTGCGGTGTGAAAGTCATAATCATACCAGGGTGTCTGCTGCAAAAAGTTCGAGAAATCGCGCGCCATTTCTGCAGCGTATGCATCTTGGGGCGATTTTACCGGCCCACGGATCAGCGTGAACAAGTGTCCAAGGGTTTCTTCGTAGAGCGCTTTGAAGCCGAGTTCGATTGTGAAGCTTATTCCAATGATATGAATGATGCCGCGGGTAATGAAGTCAGCGGCACCGTGTTGTTGTGATGTTTTGTTGAGCGCGCAGGCCGAACGCCAAAACCCGGATATGCTGGCGGAATAGTTGAATTCATGCTCGTCGCCCGTTTCAAGAACCTTTGCCAAGCCTTCATAGGCGTAGACGATATGCCATTCGGGATAGGTGAGATAGGAATTGGCTTCGGCGCGCTGAAATTCTGCCTTGGTGATGATCGGTGAATAGTCTGCGTTTTTGACATCGTCTGTGCAGAAAAATTCGATATAGGCGGATGGCAATAGCAAAACCACAATCAACATGACGACCGCAATCAACGTGCGTCGTAGCCAGCGTAAAGGTGTTGCGAACATCAGGCTTGTTCCTTGTTGAGGAACAAGCCAGAAAGCAGCGCAATGCCTCCTAGAGCCAAGTGAGGCAGGTTCGCGAAAACTTTGAAGGTGAAGTCAAGCTCAACCCAACCGTAATTGATGATGCCGAGGTCGAGATAACCGGACCCTGTGATCAAACCCATAACGCCGTCCGCCAAATACAGAAACCCGAAGTAAAGCAAGAAGATACGTGATGCCTTGTGCGAAAGAAACGCTGCAATCGCTGCCCATAGGGCAGAGGCGACATGCAGCAGATCATCGTAGATGTCGAGGGCAAAAATCCCAAAGGCGCGGCCCTGATCATCGGTGAGACCGGGAACATAATTGAGGCTTGCTGCAATCAACAAGGCAACCGTATATCCAATGCAAATCCAGCGGAGCAATGTCATTTCGTCGTCCTAAATCTGTTGCAGGTGTTTGTCCCAAAGCGCGTTTCGAAACACACGGGACGGATCGATCTTGCGCTTGAAATCAGCAAATTCAGTGGCGCGTGCATACCCACGCCTGAATTGGTCCTGACGCGCGTGGAGGCGATACGGAAGGTAATACGTCCCGCCAATCTCCAAGGTGCGCTCGATCAGTTGCTCTGTCATACGGTGCATATCGGCTTCACCGCGGACCGACATTTCCTGCGAAAACAGCATCACGCATGCGATACGCGGTGTGGTTGCGTAGGACAGTAGACTTTCATCATCTTGCTTCACGTAGCGCAAGGTGATGTTTAGGAGCTCTTGATATGAGGATGGGATAACATCCTGACATAGTTTAATAAATTCTGAAAAACGTTCCGGTGCCACGAAATATTCATGCAATATATCCGTGCGTGTGGGGTCTCTGTCATCGAGGGTCACAACAGGCTCATTGATCAGGGAATTGCGCGTGACCGATCCTCCGCCCGTTTTCGGGCCGATCTCGGTTTCCACAAACCAACGCAGGCCTTTCATCCGATCAGAATTCACTTGTGCCCGGAAAATATCGCGCGACACACGGCTTAGAAATCCCGACCCCAATGCGGGCGGCAGATCAGACTGATCCTCATCCGGGGTATAGGTGATCATCAGCGCTTCATCGAAAAACCCGTCGATACGCACATCAAGCCGCCCATAGGCCATTTGGATGGATGGGTCATCCTCCATGGCCTTAACGAGGCGGAGACCAAAGTCTTTACCGGCCATGGTTTCAAATTTTGGCGTCAGGCGTGCATTGGGAACCATGTCGACTTCCAGTTCCGTAATCGCACCAGTCAGGCCGTAGCCGCCCATGGTTACATTAAATAAATCCTGGTTGGTCTCTCGTGAACACTCGACCAGTTCGCCGCTTTCAAGAACCATTTTGAAGGAACGGGTCGTAGCGCCCATGCCGGCATAGGGCACGGGCCAGCCATGCGCGTTTACGCAAAATGTACTGGCAACGCCGAAATCGTTATTGGACTGCATCACTGCAGGTGAGTAACCGATTTCATCAAGCCGCTGGATTACGTCGCTCCACCGTGCACCCGCCGCCACACGATAGGTATTGTTTGCGGTATCGGGCTCCAGAAAGGTCTGGTCGAGTGTTATCGCAACGCCGTTTTTGGGGAGGCTTTGCCCGCCCATCGAGTGACGCGCTGCGCTCAAACACATGGAGCGACTGTTTGCTTTGGCATCTGCAATTTCATTGCGCAAGGTATCCACGAACGCAGTTTCCGGCGCTTCGGTCTTGATGATGTGTTTGTGAACCGGAGTGGGTG
>CAWUJX010000186.1:0-3748 GCA_963922635.1 uncultured Hyphomicrobiales bacterium
CACTGCGGCTGTCTTGAAACTTTTTCCGAAACCATTGGGCAAATCAGTCGCATTTTGCGGCATGGAAAGTGTGAAGGAGGCCGTGGCGTTATTGAGGCTTGCCCAAAAGAGGGCCGGCAGCAGTCTCACCGCGTTTGAATTTATGGGGCGAACCCCTGTCTCCCTGACTGTGAAACATATGGACGGGATACGAAATCCACTTTCTGACCTTCACGACTGGCACGCATTATTGGAAGTCTCATCCGGGCGCTCGCAAGAAGACGCAGACGCAATGATGCAAATGATACTGGAAGAAGGGTTTGACACGGGCCTGATTGCCGATGCGACGCTTGCCACAAGCTTTTCTCAACAGAGAGAATTATGGGCGTTGCGGGAAAGCATGCCTCTGGCACAAAAACCAGCAGGCGGTTCCATGAAACATGACATCTCGATCCCGGTCCACCGGATAGCAGAATTTCTCGGATCAGCTGATCGTATCGTCATGACAGAGTTTCCCGAAGCACGGCTCTATACGTTCGGACATCTGGGTGATGGCAACATCCACTACAACATCACACAACCCGAAGGCCATGACACCAAAGCATTTTTGGCAGAACAACCACGGATCAATGAACTTATCCATGATCTGGTCACCGAGTTTAACGGATCCGTTGCGGCCGAACATGGCGTGGGTCGATTGAAACGCGACTTGATCGCCCGGTCAAAGGATCCGGTTGAGATGAATATGATGCGAACCATCAAAGCGGCCCTTGATCCGAACGGACTCATGAACCCCGGAAAAGTTGTTTGAGCCGTTTTTTACTTCTCTTATTCTGAAGCCTGCTGAACGCTGATCTCAACGAGATTCTGATCGGGGTCGCGAATATAGACCGACAGGATCGGGCCGGTAGCGCCGGTCCTCGCAACTGGTCCGTCTTCGATTTCGACGCTGCAGTTTTTGATATGAGTGACCACATCTTGCATCGCCGTACACGTTAGCAGGCAGAAATCCGCAGAGCCTTTCGTCGGGTACTCAGCTTTCGGTTCGAACTCGTGTCCCGCCTGATGCAGGTTGATTTTCTGATCTCCAAACCGCAACGCTTTCCGGGTATCTCCAAATGTTTCCACGCCCATACCCAATACGCGTTCATAGAAATCACAGGTCACTTCAATGGAAGCAACCGTAAGGACAAAGTGATCAATATTGGTGATGCTTATCATTAGGTATCCTTAACGAGCGGTGACGATGAAATAATTCGATAACCACTTTTTGAAGCAAGGCTTTGTTTACCTCAATCATTAAGCAGTTTTGTAAACCGTTCTCCTATAGTGCTCTCAAGACCGGAACAAAAACAACAAGAACAACCCGGTCATCGGAAGCATCGTCAAAGAAGCGAGCTCTGAAAAGGACAGTGAGGCACATATGGCGAAATTAGCCAACCATGGAGGGGCAAGCCAAAAGCTGCGGCTTGACCCCTATCAAGGCTCCCACAAGTTGGAAGTCGGGGAAACTTCATACAAAGTAGATACCAAAGGCGCTGTGGTGCGTAAGACTTTGGGCTGCGGTCTGCCTTTGACCATGGCCGTACCTGCTAAAGCATTCAAAGGTGTTGCTGCACGAGCAATCCAGACCAAAGACGGTGCAACAATTGTCACTTTGGAGCTGCTGCACCATGATCCGGAACTTTGCGTTCCTCTACTCTACGCAAACGATATGAGCGATATTGCAGCGGACTGGCATTCGTGGAGCCGCATGATGGGTCTGCCCATGTTGCTGCTGGGACTTGATGGTAAACCAACGGCCGTTCAGGAAACCCTTGGCAAAATCATGGTGGAAACACCTTGGGAGCGCCGCAAGCGGATCACGGTTTTGAAACGCCGCCCAAACTTCCTGCGTCGTCGAAAGATTGGTGTTGTCAGCGAGGTCGAAAAGATCAGCGCTGCCGAATTGATTGCCCGCCGTTAATAGCCACCTAAAACAATGCTTGCGGCAAGCCCCGCAAACAGAATTAGCCCAAACTGATTGTTGGATTTGAAAAGCCGTAGACACTGATCACCGTCGTGAATGTCGAGTTTCAGTATCTGCCATGCCATTTGCCCGGCTCCGATTACAAGGGCGATCCATGCAGGCGAGGTCCAAGCCAAGCCAAACGGCACAACCAACATGTAAGCGGCACCAATCCCCAGTAGTGCAGCCACGTAGAGGCCCGAGATTGCGATCTTGCTTTTCTCTCCAAACAACCGTGCAGTCGATTTGACGCCGACGAGCGCATCATCCTCCCGGTCCTGGTGGGCGTAAATCGTGTCATAGCCAATCACCCAGGCAATGCTTCCCAAGTATAAGAACAAGGGTGCTATGGAAAGACTTCCCATGATGATAGCCCATCCCATGAATGCACCCCATGAGAAGGCGAAGCCCAAAAACAATTGCGGCCACCAGGTGATGCGTTTCATGAACGGGTAAATCGCCACAAAAATCAGAGAAGCGCAGCCCACCCAAAATACAAACTGACTGTTGCGCGACAAAAACAACAATACGATTAGCCCACCCAAAGACTGTGCGATCAGAAATGCCACCGCCTGCTTTTTCGAAACCCGGCCTGAGGGTAATGGCCGCGAGCGGGTCCGTTCCACCTGATCATCAATGTCGATATCAGCAAGATCGTTATAGGTGCAGCCTGCACCCCGCATCAAAAACGCGCCTAGGAAAAGTGGCAACAAGACAAGGCCAGCGAGCATTAACAGGCCCTCGACACCGGCCATTTGAAATGAAGGGACGGGGGAAATTGATGTATCGGAAGAACGGTTGATAGCGAAAACTACCGCGAGGCCGGCGCTCCACCAGCAGGGCCACATCAGCAATTGCCAACCGATGGGCCGCTCCCACCGTGCAAGTTGAGCATAGGGCCAAATCCAACGGGGCAAATGATAGACCCAGGAATTTTTTAGCGCATCGGCAACCTTGTCATCCGGCAATTGGCTTGCAGTATCTGTCATGGAACCCCTGAATTTGAATGGATAATCTGTGGACGGGATGCACAATAGCGTCAAGAGGCTGCGTGCCGCAGGCAAGAAATGCTAGAGTGACATTAGGCGCGTTTGATAGGCAAATAAGGACTAGAAAATGAAAGTTTTACTCATCGGATCAGGTGGCCGCGAGCATGCTTTGGCGTGGAAACTTTCGCAATCACCCCTGTGTGAAAAACTCTATTGCGCGCCGGGCAATGCAGGGATTGCGCAAAATGCAGAATGCGTTGCTCTTTCAATCGATGATCATGCTGCAATCATCGCATTTTGCGAAAGTAACAACATTGGCTTTGTGGTGATCGGTCCTGAGGCACCACTGGTTGTGGGGCTCGCAGATGATCTTGCCAAAGCTGAGATCGGCGTGTTTGGCCCATCCGCCTATGCGGCACAACTGGAAGGCTCAAAGGGCTTCACAAAGGACCTGTGTAAAGAATTCAATATTCCAACGGCAGACTATCAACGGTTCAGCGATGCGGAAGATGCGATCGAGTTTCTGGATGAAACAGCGATGCCAGTCGTTGTCAAAGCCGATGGACTAGCAGCCGGAAAAGGCGTTGTTATTGCCGAGACATTGCAACAGGCAAAAGAAGCGGTGGAAGCCTGTTTCGAAGGCTCCTTCGGCGAAGCTGGACATGAGGTGGTGATCGAAGAATTTCTGTTCGGGGAAGAGGCAAGCCTGTTTGCCTTGTGTGACGGACAATCAGCCGTTCTACTCGGAACTGCCCAGGACCATAAACGCGCC
>CAWUJX010000187.1:0-3610 GCA_963922635.1 uncultured Hyphomicrobiales bacterium
GGAGAAACCTTTCATCTCTTTTTCAATCAAAAACGCAGTAATACCGCGCGGGCCTGCATCCATATCGGTCTTTGCATAAACCACCAGGGTATTGGCATCAGGGCCGTTAGTGATCCAATACTTGCTGCCGTTCAGCACAAAGCGATCGTTCTTTTTGTCTGCCCGCAGTTTCATGGAAACCACATCGGAACCGGCACTGGGCTCAGACATGGCAAGCGCACCCACATGCTCGCCGGAAACCAGTTTAGGCAAATATTTAGCTTTTTGCTCCGCGTTGCCGTTCAACTGGATCTGGTTCACACACAGATTGGAATGCGCCCCATAGGAAAGCGAAACAGAAGCCGATGCCCGGGCAATTTCCTCCACAGCAATCGAATGGGCAAGATAGCCCATGCCCGCGCCGCCATATTCCTCATCAACGGTGACTCCGAGCAGGCCCATGTCTCCAAACTCTTTCCACAAATGGGCGGGAAACTCGTTCGATTTGTCGATTTCCTGCGCCAGCGGCTTGATCCGCTCTTGCGCGAATTTATGCGTCGCCTCACGCAACGCCTCGATTTCTTCACCCAAACCAAAATTCATGGATGCATAAAACATCAGACACTCTCCTCTATGTGCCGAGCCGGGGTTACCGAACGCCCGACCGCAGACAAAACCAAGTTCACGTAAATCTCTTCAATTTCTGCTTCATTTAACCGACCGCCGTAGCGGAACCATGTGTTCACGCCAGTCATCATGGAAAGGATCGACATGGCCGTGACCGGAATATCATCAATGGTGAATACGCCGCTGGCCTGACCATCGCGCAATATACCACGCAGTGAGCGCTCGTATTGCTGTCGTAATTTCATCACCTGGCCGTAGGGACCGGGCTCAAGATTGCGCAACTCCATATAAGCAATGAAGACCTCTTCCGGCTTCCCGATGTGATACCGCAGATGGAACCGTGTGAAGGCTTCAAGCGCCTCGGCAGGGTCTTCCGGCAGTCCGATAGCCTCCAGCGCTGCCAGTAGCTCCTGCAAGTGATCCAACATTAGCCCCTGTAAGATCGACTGCTTGGTTGGGAAATGGTTATACAACGCTCCCGCCTGCAACCCGCACTGGCTTGCAATCTGGCGCATGGAAACGGCCGCATAGCCGTGATGCGCAAACAGTGTGAGCGCTTCCCTCAAAACCCGCTTAGCGGTTTCCGTACCGATTGAACCAACAGTCCTTGCCATTAAAGAAGAATGGCAGCGGCTTCGCGGATTTGCAAGCATTAAATGAACAAGTGTTTAATTAATGCTACCACTCAATTCGCTTACCTTTGTAATCCCAGAAGCTTCCGCTTTCATCCGGCCCCAATCCATCGAGAACTCCCAGCATATCTGACGCGGATTGTTCTGGTGTGAGCCTCTCGCGATCGCTGGCGAACGGTTCGGAAAGCGGCGTTGCCACCGTGCCCGGATGGAGCGAAACCAAAACTGCTTCCGGCCGGTTACGGGCTATCTCGACGGAGGCAGATTTCAGCAACATGTTTAACGCGGCCTTCGATGCCCGATACGCATACCATCCGCCAAGACGATTATCGGATATGGAGCCCACGCGCGCAGAAAGTGTCGCGAAAATAGATCGCTCATTTCTAGGCAGATGTTTCGCCGCATGCTTCATTATTAGCGCGGGACCAACCGCATTGAGATGATAAAGATGCAAGAGGTTTTCCGCGTTTAAACTTCGAAGCGATTTTTCCGGCTTGATTGTGTCATCAGACAAGAAGCCCGTGGCATCAATGATCAGGTGAAGCGGGCTATTCAGACCTTCAAAAACGGCCTCAATACTGCTTTCGTCCGTAAGGTCACATGAAGGCGTGGAACTGCGCGAAAAACGCAGGACTGAACCAGAGCGTGGATCGTTTTCAAGGTGATCAGCAAAAGCTGAGCCGATGCCACCCGTTGCGCCAATCACCATGGCGGAATAACCTGCGGGGAGGGATTGCATACTGGGCAAGGGAAACTCCATTCATGACGACTGACCTGATACATCGCGTTGCCAATGAGCGTTTCAATGGTTGGGTAAAGCGCGAACGTTTTTCACAAATTATCGGCGATGACCGACCAACTGACATGGACCAAGCCTATCTGGTCCAAGCGGAAGTCTATGCCCTTATGTGCGAACATGCGGGCTTCACAGGATTTGCGGGACACAAGGTTGCGCTCACCTCACCTGCCATTCAGGAAATGTGCGGCGTCAGTGAACCCGCCTATGGCTCAATCCTGAAGGAATACATCCACCCAAATGATCATGTGGCAAAGCTTGGAGAGTTCATTCGACTTGGGATCGAGTTTGAGGTCGCTGTCGAGATTGGCGAAACGCTACCGGGCGATGTTACGCACAACAAGGAAAGCGTCGCGCCTTATGTCTCTGCAGTGATGCCCGCCTTTGAATTGATCGACGACCGCGATGCGGATTACGCTCATCTGGACGCGATTTCCCTACTGACCGATCGGTGCTGGTGTAGCGGAATTGTCTTGGGGGACCGGGTGGATGATTGGCATCATCTGGATATCGGCAACCTGAAATCACACGTAACCTGGAATGGCGTCACTGATGAAACAGGCCATACAGGTGATGCTTTGGGCCACCCGCTCAATTCCGTGGCCTTCGTGGCCAACCATCTGGCAAAACGGGGCAAGCGGTTGCAAGCGGGGGAAATAATCATGACCGGAAGCGCGCTGAAGACCCGTTTCCCAAAAGAAGGTGATGAGGCCATCTATCGCATTGAGGGCCTTGGCGAAGTGAGAGCCCGCGTTACATCGGATGGATGAGTAGTCTTATCCTTGTGCTGGGTGACCAGCTTTCTAAAAACCTTTCTTCCATTTGTGCTGGTGACAAAGCGCATGATCGCATCCTCATGTGTGAGGTGATGGATGAGGCGCAATATGTCAAACATCACAAGAAGAAAATTGCCCTGCTATTCTCCGCCATGCGCCATTTCGCTGAAGATTTGCGCGCCGATGGATGGCAGGTGGATTATGTGAAGCTCAATGACACAGGAAACACTGGCTCCTTCTCAGGCGAAGTAAAGCGCGCGCTGGAGGGCAACGACTTTGAACGGATCATCATCACAGAGCCCAATGAATGGCGCGTGATGGAAATGGCGCGCGAATGGAAAGAGACACTTGGGTTACTGGTGGAGATATTACCGGATGATCGTTTCATTGCGACCCATGGTGAGTTTGAATCCTGGGCCGAGGGCCGCAAACAATTGCGGATGGAATACTTTTATCGGGACATGCGTCGCAAGACCGATCTTTTGATGGACGGCGATCAGCCCGAAGGTGAAAAATGGAACTTTGATGCAGAGAACCGTAAGCCCGCCAAAGCGGATCTATTCATACCGGAACCGAAGCAATTTGAGCCGGATGAGATCACACAGGAAGTTCTGCAGCTTGTGGCAGATCGCTTTGATGATCATTTTGGCGATCTTGAACCGTTCTGGTTTGCAGTAACCGCTGAGCAGGCCAACCAATCACTGGATCATTTTCTGGACGTGGCACTTCCGTCCTTCGGCGACTATCAGGACGCGATGCTAACCGGTGAGAAATTTTTGTATCACTCGCTCCTCTCTGCC
>CAWUJX010000188.1:0-3604 GCA_963922635.1 uncultured Hyphomicrobiales bacterium
TCGACAATGGTTATCTGGAAGTTGTTCTCACCGGGGTTGATACGACGTCCTATGTCGCTGACTTGCCGGGCGCACCCACACTGCGAACTCTGGTACAGAAAATTCTACAGCAAGTGCCGGACCTGCCTCGCTTGCGGCTCTCTTCCATTGATTCCATTGAGGTGGATGAACCGTTGATGGATGCCATTGCGTCCGAGCCACGGTTCATGCCGCATCTCCACCTGTCACTTCAACATGGCGACGACATGATTCTGAAGCGAATGAAGCGGAGACATCTCCGAGATCATTCCATCAAATTTTGTGAGACCGTCAGAAGCGCGCGGCCAGACATAAGCTTCGGGGCGGACATGATTGCCGGTTTCCCCACCGAAACCGAAGCCATGTTTGAAAACTCAATTTCGATCATTGATGAATGTGGGCTGGACTTCCTCCACGTATTTCCGTTTTCCCCGCGGCATGGCACGCCGGCTGCAAACATGCCTCAGCATGACCGCGCACTCATAAAAGAACGCGCAAGCAGGTTAAGAGCGGCCGGTGAAAAAGCGTATCAAAACCACCTCAACCGCGCCGCCTCGGGCATTGCACAAGTATTGGTGGAGCGCGGAGGGATCGGGCGCACACCACAATTTACGACGGTGATGACGGATGACCTTCCACAAGGCGAAATTGTCGAAATGCAGATTTCCAGCCATAACGGCAAACATCTGATCGGTGAACCGATTCGCAAACAGAAAGCGGGCTAGTAAGCTTTGGCCGAAGAAAGAAAACCTGGATTGCTAAAACGGATCTTCTCGTTTGGATTTGGCAAAAAGAAAGCCGAACCCGAGCGGGATGATACAGCCGCACAGGAGCAGGAAGTAGCTGCACGCTTAGAGGCAGAGGCAGAAGCAAGGGCGGAGGCACAAAAACAAAAAGCCGCTGCGGAAAAGCAAGCAAAAGAAAAAGCGGAACGTGAGGCCGCTGAAAAAGAGGCAAAGGAAAAAGCAAAACAGGCTGAAGCCGCTGCAAAACGAGAGGCGCAAGAGGCAAAAGCCAAAGCCGACCAAGAGGCGGCGGAGAAAGCAAAGCGCGAAGCAGAAGCGGCAGAGAAAAAAGCGGAGGAAGAGGCCGAAGCCAAAGCAGCGGCAGCGGCTCTAGAAGCAGAACGAGCCCAGCGTGAAGCAGAAGAACGAGCGTTGCGTGAGGCAGAAGCTGCGCAGGCAGCAAAACAGGAAGCTGAAGCGAAGCTAGAAGCAGAACGCAAAAAGGCAAAACAGGAGCCTGAGCCTGAGCCTGTTACTGCTGCAGAACCGGAACAACCGCAAGAAGAACCTGTTGATGAAGAGACAGAGCGCAAAGACGGTTGGTTCAAACGCCTTCGCAATGGCCTTGCCCGGTCTTCAAACACGCTCACAGAAAACATCACATCCGTCTTCACAAAGAAGAAGCTGGACGACGACACCCTGCAAGACCTTGAGGACATCCTGATCCAAGCGGACCTTGGTGTGGAAACAGCCATGAACATCACCGATGCGCTGGCCAGTCAACGCATGGGCAAAGATGTAACCGATGAGGAAGTTCGTCAGGTTATGGCAGACGAAATTACAAAAGTTCTCGAGCCGGTTGCACAGCCTCTGGAGTTGGACCTCGATCACCAACCCCATGTGATCCTTGTTGTTGGCGTCAACGGCTCGGGCAAAACCACGACCATCGGCAAAATTTCGCAGAAACTTTACAATGCGGGGTTCTCCACGCTTTTGGTAGCGGGTGATACGTTCCGAGCTGCGGCGGTCGAACAATTGCATATCTGGGGTGATCGGACACAGGCGCCTGTCATGTCCCGCGACAACGGTGCTGATGCGGCGGGTCTCGCTTTTGACGCTTATACGGAAGCACAATCGCTCAAAAAAGACGTAATGCTGATGGACACCGCCGGGCGCCTTCAAAACAAAAAAGAATTGATGGATGAACTGGAAAAAATCATCCGCGTTCTCAAAAAACAGGATCCGACCGCCCCCCATACGGTCTTGCTCACCCTTGACGCGACCACAGGTCAAAACGCCCTTAATCAAGTGGAAATCTTCAAGGATGTGGCGGGCGTGAACGGCCTTGTGATGACAAAATTGGATGGTACTGCGCGGGGCGGGATACTTGTCGCCATCTCAGCGAAACATAAGTTACCCGTATACTTCATCGGCGTCGGCGAACAGGTTGAAGACCTTGAACCGTTTGAAGCCCATGTCTTCGCCAAGACAATCGCAGGATTGGATACACAGGAAAATGACTGAAGTTCAAGAAGTCGAAACCCGCAAACCACTCAACCAATGGGTAAAACTGGCGCTCGAGACAGGGCCTCTGGTCGTATTTATTCTTGCAAACAACAATGGTGACAGGCTCGCAGAATTGTATCCGGCACTGCAGGCGCTGGGCGGGAAAATATTTGTCGGAACCGCTTTCTTCATGGTGGCAATGACCGTATCGCTGATAATCACCTGGTGGTTTGAACGCAAAGTTGCGCTTATGCCATTGATCACCTTCGTCATGGTCGTGATTTTTGGCATGCTCACGCTCTATCTGCAGGATGATTTTTTCATCAAAGTGAAACCTACCATCGTGAACGTTATGTTCGGGGTCGCGATCCTTGGCACGCTGTTCTTGTTCAAAATCCCGGTCATGAAATTGCTCTTTGACGGTCCATTCAAGCTGGATGATGTGGGCTGGACAAAACTGTCGTTCCGTTGGGGCTGCTTCTTCTTGTTCCTGGCTCTGGTCAACGAAGTGGTCTGGCGAAACTTCTCAAGTGATTTCTGGGTTGCGTTCAAGCTTTGGGGCGTCATGCCCATGACCATCACCTTCATGCTGTTTCAATATCCGGTGATGCTGAAGCACGGGCTGGACGACAAGGAATGACCAAACCTGCGGCCTTTTTCAGAAAGGGAAAGCAGTGTCCACATCTCTTTTGATCATTGCCGGATTGGCTGGCCTTATCATCGGTGGTGAACTGTTGGTGCGCGGGGCCGTATCGGCTGCCAAGGCATTCAACATATCGCCAATGGTAATCGGACTCACCATTGTTGGCTTCGGAACGTCTTCACCCGAACTCATCACAAGCCTTCAGGCGGCACTCACCGGTTCTTCAGGGATTGCGATTGGCAATGTGGTTGGCAGTAACATCAGTAACGTTCTTCTAATCCTCGGAGTGGCAGCACTGGTCCGGCCCATCGCCGTCGATCCCACTGGGTTGAAACGGGATGGGTCAGTCATGCTTGTCGCGACGATGCTATGCGTCGGTGCAATTCTTTTAGGAGAAGTGAGCCGACTTGGAGGGTTGTTATTCTTCTCACTTCTTGTGACTTATCTCACCGTAACACTCATCATCGAGCGCAGCTCAAACGCGTCCAAAGCAGCCACCGTCTATGAGGCGGAAAGCGAAATCGTTGCCGGGCCGGACTATCCCTTGAGCCTGTCGCTCCTCTTCACCTTTGGTGGTTTGCTCATAACGATACTGGGCGCGCGTTTTCTGGTCTCGGGTTCAGTTCTTGCCGCCCAAGCCATCGGATTATCCGAAGCGGTGATTGGACTGACAATCGTTGCCATCGGAACTTCCATGCCCGAACTGGTCACA
>CAWUJX010000189.1:0-3584 GCA_963922635.1 uncultured Hyphomicrobiales bacterium
CATCAAATTACGAGGACCCAAAACCTTACCCAGACGACCAACAAGAGGCATCATGTCCGGTGTCGCGATGCAACGGTCGAAATTGATTTCGCCTTTTTGCACCGCTTCCATCAAATCTTCAGCGCCTACGATGTCAGCACCAGCGGCTTTCGCCTCTTCAGCTTTTGCGTCTTTGGCGAATACAGCAACACGAACCGTACGGCCTGTACCGTTTGGAAGGGTCACAACGCCGCGCACCATTTGGTCCGCATGACGTGGGTCAACGCCAAGGTTCATCGCCACTTCAACAGTCTCGTCAAATTTTGCCGATGCGCGCTCCTTGATGAAGCCAACCGCTTCTGAAAGCGAGTAAAGGTGGTTACGGTCGATGCCTTCGCGGGCGTTTCTGATACGTTTTCCTGCAGACATGATTAGCCCTCCACCTGAATGCCCATGGAACGGGCAGAACCTTCGACGATGCGCATGGCAGCTTCAATATCGCCAGCGTTCAAGTCAGGCATTTTCTTTTCAGCAATCTCGCGAACCTGAGCTTGTGTCAAAGTACCGGCACTTGTCCGGCCTGGCTCTTTAGAGCCTGACTTGAGACCCATGGCTTTCTTGATGAAGAAAGACATTGGCGGTTGCTTCATTGCGAATGTGAAAGACTTGTCGACGTAAATCGTTATCTCCACAGGAACCGGAGAATCCTTCTCCATCTCCTGCGTTTTCGCGTTAAACGCCTTACAGAATTCCATGATGTTCAGACCACGCTGACCCAATGCCGGACCGATTGGCGGCGAAGGTGATGCGTTGCCTGCGGGAACCTGAAGCTTCAGGTAACCTTCGATTTTCTTGGCCATTACAAACTGCCTTACATAATTGTGCCAGAAATCCGGCGGGTTGCAGATTGTGTGGTGCAATGTCGAATGGCGGCCAGCCTATTCTCATCTCCCACACAGTTTACACGGACTACAGTTTCTCAACCTGCCCGTATTCGAGATCGACCGGGGTAGCCCGGCCAAAAATAGATACTTCAACTTTCAAACGCGCGCGCTCTTCATCGACTTCCTGAACAATGCCGTTAAACGAAGCAAACGGACCATCGGAAACACGGATGCTCTCACCCACATCGAACATGACAGAAGGTTTTGGACGATCCACACCCTCTTGCACTTGGTTCAAAATACGATCGGCTTCACGATCAGAAATAGGTTTCGGCTTGTTATCAGCGCCCAGGAACCCCGTTACCTTGGGCGTGTCCTTGATCAGGTGGAAAGCCTCATCGGTCATTTCCATTTTAACCAAGACATAGCCGGGAAAGAATTTGCGTTCTGAGTCGACTTTACGACCGCGACGTACCTCGACCACCTTCTCGGTGGGAACCATGATCGCTTCAAAAAGATGCTCGAGGCCTTTTTGCTTCACTTTTTCTTCGATGGAGTCTGCCACCTTTTTCTCGAAGTTCGAGTAAGCGTGCACAATGTACCAGCGATGCGCCATTCAATCTGTCCTCGTATTCCCGTCAGGGATTAGCCGCCAAAACTAAGCAAAAAGCCCACAAACCAACCAAGAAACTGGTCAATCGCGAAAAAGAAAATACCTGCGAGAAACACCATGATGAAAACCATGATCGAACTCACCACGGTTTCACGCCGTGTGGGCCAGGTGACCTTCGAAGTCTCTGTGCGCACCTGCTGCAAAAACGTAAAAGGGTTCGTTTTGGAAGCCATATCGTCAATAACGCTTTCAATTCGCGTGGTTTCTAAAGAGAGGTTTTTCAACGAACTATTCAACCGTCCGCTAAGCAACACAAACGGTGCGCAAAGCGGATTTCTCCATTTTGCACACCGTCGTTGGAATTTGTATATTCGGTTGCACACCAAAACTCAAGAGTGAGTCCCGAATTTTCGTCGATATTTTGACCGCTGGTCCAATTAAGCTTGGCGCTCTGCCAAAAAGTCTTTTGCGCCTTCTTCTCCATAATATCGCGTGATCAGCGTCGGACTGATATTATTGAGATCGAGGATCGTAAGGCCGGTAGTTGCGTTATCCAGCTCTTTCCACTTGCCAAATCCGATGTATTTGCAACCCACATTGGCATAATGGCGGAATAGAACCGGAAGCATCCTCTTTCCGCCCTCAAACCCGGTAATGATATTGCCCAGTTGAGAGAACGTGCTGCAAGCATCGTCCAGTTTGGAAATATCGACTTCGCGCGGAATTTGCAGATCCAGCGATTTTTTGGGTGTCACAAACCCTGCCATGCTGCTGTCGCCGCAATTGCGCATGATGAATCTCTGCAACAATTCATGGGAAACAGGGTTGTATTTTTGCCCCATGGTGACCGGTCCAAAAAGATAGCGGATCGCTTTGTTTTTCCGGGGTACTTCCAGAATTGCCCGCCATAACAACATGAGCGGCGAGTAGGTCTTCTGATATTCCGGTAGAATAGCCGCGCGGCCCAGTTCCATGGATTTTGGCAGTATCTCTTCAAATTGGGGAGACAGGTTGAAGATGCTGTTGGTCACAAGGTTATCGGGTGAAACAGGCTGACGCATCGGATCGGGAAGTGTATAGCGGTACACGCCTGCGATACAGGACTTGCGTTCATCCCAAAGAACAAGGTGATGGTAGAACGCATCAAAACTGTCTTTCAGTTCTGACGGATGAGAAACGGCAGTTTCGGCCGCATAGGCTCCAAACCTCACCTCGCAGATCATGTCCAGAATATCATCCGAAAGGCCGGGCTTGATATCATAGATGCTGAAACCGTTCGAAGTTAGAAGCACTTCATGCTCGCTCAATTTTTGCTTGGCCGCCTTGCCGGACGTGGGAACAGGGTCGCGCACGACTGCAACAACTTCCTGCTCGTTGCGCAATTCCGGCTCAATGAGTTGAGGAAGATCATGGACCTTTGGGCTTCCGGTTTTAAGGGCGTAAACCACACTGCGCGAGAACGTGCCCACCGACATCGATCTCGATACACGATTTAGCTGATGTCCCGAAACCGGATCGCCCACACGGAATGTGAAATTATGTCCACCGCGCAAAAACTCCCGCAATAGCATGTATGTTCTGATGCGCGGGTGAATTAGGCCAGAAAGGTTAAACAGCATGGAATTTCGGCCGCTAATATAAAGCGGGACCATGTCGCCACCTGAAATTTCCACGAAATTACGCACCTGATCCGTCCAATCCGAATCGGAAATTGTCCAATCAGATGTCTTTAGGTGCGAACAAATCCGACCTGGGAAAAGGGCAAGGTCCCCTCCTCCCCTTAGTTGCCGGATGGCTGATGCGATTGACTTCCGGTTTTGCCCCCGGCTGTCAGGCGCGGCAAACGGATCCACAAAAAGCAACCGCTCATCATTCAGCTGTGTGGCTTCCAAAAGTTTATTCG
Organism: uncultured Hyphomicrobiales bacterium; assembly: GCA_963922635.1. Taxonomy (GTDB): domain Bacteria; phylum Pseudomonadota; class Alphaproteobacteria; order Rhizobiales; family Rhizobiaceae; genus JAALLB01. The sequence continues at coordinate 3,380 of CAWUJX010000189.1, forward strand.
CAAAGATTTTGATGTTCTTGCGATGTTTGGTCAAAAGCTGAAATAGAGCGAACGCATCGGGTAAGCCGTAAGGGTGGTTTGCCACGAAAACTTTCGGGGTGTCATCAAGTTGCTCTAGAACCTCAGCATTTTCCACGTGCCATCGGATATTCAAGCGCTCGAAAAGATAATCGATTGAGGTGTTGGCATCTGGCCAAGGCCTGCC
>CAWUJX010000190.1:0-3557 GCA_963922635.1 uncultured Hyphomicrobiales bacterium
GCGACATGGCATTGCTGTCTGCAAAAATACTGAGCGAATTCCCTCAATACGCGTATATGTTCAACGCTGTGGCGATCAAGACGCCTGTCCGCGCCCACTACTCTTACAACCTCCTGCTTGAGCGGTTTCCGGGAACTACCGGACTAAAAACAGGATTTGTCTGTGCCGCAGATTATAACCTCGCGGCCTCCGCAACCCGAAACGGAAGAACCCTGATCGCTGTTGTCCTTGGCCGCGCATCACAAACCGACCGAGCAGTTTCCGCTGCCAAACTGCTGGAAGCATCGTTTTCAAAACCTGGTACCGGGTCGGTGTTTAACCCCGTCATTCCCGGCGCATCACCTGTTAATATGCGTCCGATCCTGTGCACCCCTGAAGCCCGGGCCGCCCGCTATGATCCCGCGCCCAACACCGCCGTTATCAAATCAAAACACCTTCGGCCAAGACAGGTTTCATCGCGTATTCTCGACGTCACCCCCGGCGGCATCGACGGCCCTCCAAGCCTTGCCATGCAAGAACGCATTTTCACCCAATTCAGAGAAATCCCGGTTCCGTCCACACGCCCGGATTACGATCCGTTGACGGGCCGCATTCAACTGCCTGCAATTGGTGCTTCCAACACAGGAGCCATTGCACTTCCCACCCCAAGGCCGCAAAGCTGATTGGCGGTGATGATATGAAGACCCGATCCGGCAAAACGCCTGTATTTCTCGTGACCGGTTTTCTTGGAGCAGGAAAAACCACATTCTTGAACCGCATTCTGAAGCGGCCCGAGTTTGCGAATTCACTGGTTATTATAAATGAGTTCGGTGAGGTCTCAGTTGATCATCTTTTGGTTGAGGAAAGCGCCGATGCGGTTTTCGAACTATCAAACGGGTGCCTCTGCTGTAGTGTGCGCGGGGAACTGGTCGACACACTCACGAAGCTTGATTTCACCAAGATTGACCGCGTGTTTGTCGAGACCACAGGGATAGCCGACCCCCTACCCGTCTTTCAGGCGCTCGCGTTTCATCCAAGCCTTGCACAAACGCTTCTCCCGGCTCCGATTATCTGCGTCTACGATTGCGAACATGGTGAAGCACTCATCGACAAACACGATGAAGCAGCCCGTCAACTTGTCCTCGCAGACACAGTGATCTTATCAAAATGCGCCTCGGACCAATCGAGAAAGAAGGCTGAAAACATTATCACGCCTTTAAACCCGACTGCCCGGATAATCGGCGCAAATGAACAAATTGACGAAGCACTTCTGTCGACCACTTCGAACGACAAACAAAAGAGTGGGCATACTGCCACCCATAGCCATGCCGCCGATTATAAATCGGCCGTTCTTGAGACAGAAATCATGTTTTCAGCATCCGAACTGTTTGGCTTGCTGCAAATGATCATCAAACATTATGGCGACAACCTACTTCGCATCAAAGGCCATGCACGACTTGTTGAGTGTGATGATCCAGTGGTGATCCAGGTTTCGGGACCGATTGTGCATGAACCGGAACCGACAAATACTACGATCGACAGAACTCAATTAGTTGTCATCGTAAAGAACGCTGAAACCAAATCAGCACTCGATCTGTTTCACGCCATGATAGGCTCTGCACAGCCCGACACGGCAGACAAAGAGGCCCTGTTCAACAATCCGCTTGCCGTTCCCGGTGTCCGGTTTTAGCCGCCCTTTTTGATGAGGAACCGATGATGATCCTCATGCTCCTGCGTCTCAACCAAAGTGTGCCCGTTTTCCTGACAGAATGCGGGGATATCGATCACCGCCAAGGGGTCTGTGGTTTCGAGCCACAATTGCTCCCCGGCTTCGCGGGTACGAAACGCCTTTCGAGCCTTCAAAACAGGTAAGGGACATTTCAGCCCGCGCAAATCGAGCAACTCAATTTTGTCGTTCACGCTTCTCTCCTGATTGGGTTTTGAACAAATGGATACCTATGGCTAACAGGGGGTTAAGGCAAGGCGGTAAATCGCGATGAAACAAGGGGTTTCAGCCACTCATTCACGATTTGATGATTGCGCACCACACCGTTTCTTAAGTGCTTCCACTTATAGTGCATGTCAGGTGAGGATTGAACTTGATACGCACTATTTTGGAAAAACTGGCGAGCCTGGTTCCTGAACGGTATGCCCATGTGGCAAATCCGTTTTTGGACAAAGCCCGGAATACGTTGCTCGGCACAGATGAAGCTGCGCGCTCACAGCGCATGGCCGCGTCTGTTTTCACCATCCGTGTGGCAAGCGCAATCATTGCATTCGTATCCCAGGTTTTGCTCGCCCGCTGGATGGGCACATTCGAGTACGGCATATTCGTCGCCGTTTGGACCGCCGTTATTATTCTCGATACGCTCGTGAGCTTTGGAATGCCCACGGCCGCTGTGAGGTTCGTCTCGAAATACCGGGAAGAAAACCGCAATGGCTTGTTGTGGGGAACCATGTACGGGAGCATGGGTCTGACATTTGTGTCGTCGACGATTTTTGCCTTTCTCGCAGTCCTTGCACTGACATTCAAACCCGATCTTTTGACCAGTTACTACATGATCCCCGCCCTGTTGGGGGCGTTGTGCATTCCCATCATGGCTGTGGCCAGCATCGCAGAAGTTATCGCAAGGGCTTTCAATTGGACAATTGTGAGTTTTGTGCCCACGTTCATTGTGCGACCCATCGCCATTCTCGCGATCCTTTGGATCGCCCTAACGCTTGGCTACGGCGCGTCAGCGGTTTCCGCCATGTGGGCAGCGCTCATTGCCGCCTATGGGATAAGCCTTATCCAGATCCTGCTGATACGTCGCAAAATCAACCAAACGGTTCCACGAGAAAAACCGGAATTCAAACTCAAATACTGGATCGTGGTGGCCCTACCCATCTTCCTGGTGGAAAGTTTTTATGTGCTTCTCACGTCGGTTGACGTCTTGTTTGTGAGTTGGCTCACAAAGCCAGAAGATGCTGCAGTTTATTTTGCCACGACTAAGATACTCGCACTCGTTCACTTTGTTTACTTCGCCGTTCGGGCAGCGGCAGCGCATCGATATTCCGCCTATCACTCGGCGGGAAACCACGCAGGTCTGAAGGCTTATGTGACGCAAAGTGTGGCATGGACCTTTTGGCCATCATTGATCATCGGGATTTTCATGATCGCTACGGGCAAATATTTCCTGCTCCTTTTCGGCCCTGAGTTTACCGCAGGCGCTTCTATTCTCTGGATACTGGTAATGGGAATTGTCATTCGCGCGAGCGTTGGCCCGGCAGAATCGCTTCTGGTGATGACCGGAAATCAAAACAGCTGTGCCGCCATTTATGTGTTGGCCCTGTTTGTGAATATAACGCTAAACCTGAGCCTGATTCCTGAATATGGATTAGCAGGTGCGGCTATTGCTACCGCCGTTGCAATGGGTTTTGAAAGCGCCGCCCTTTACGTGATTATTCGCCGTAAATTGAATCTGCACGCTTTCATTATTCCATCGGCAAACAAAGCCGACGCTGCTCCGGGATCAGCCTAAATGGATAAGCGTGAAGAAAAAACTGAAGCACTTGCTCCGGAGCAATCGCGTGAACTG
>CAWUJX010000191.1:0-3513 GCA_963922635.1 uncultured Hyphomicrobiales bacterium
TCGAGCTGCCTCCGGACCTTGCGCCAAACCACGTGGAGCGGATCACGACGCTGGCGAATGAAGGCTTTTACGACGGTATTGTGTTCCACCGCGTGATCGAAGGCTTCATGGCGCAAACCGGCGACCCGACTGGCACAGGCCGTGGTGGTTCGGACAAGCCTGATCTGAAAGCTGAATTCACATCTGCGCCGTTTGATCGTGGCGTACTTGGCATGGCCCGGTCACAGAACCCGAACAGTGCCAATTCGCAATTCTTCATCATGTTCAAGGAAGGCTATTTCCTGAACAACCAGTATACGGTGTTTGGCAAGGTGACCAAGGGCATGGAATTTGTCGACAACATCAAGCGTGGGCGGGGCCAAAGCGGTGCAGTGACCGACCCCGATAAAATCGTGAAAATGCGTACGGCAGACAAATTTTAATATCACACAAGGATTTGAGATATGGCGGATTATAAAGACCCAGAAAATACAATCGTGATGGAAACCTCGAAGGGTGAGGTTGTCATTGAACTGAAACCGGATGTGGCACCAAACCATGTGGCGCGTATCAAAGAGCTTACCCGTGAAGGGTTTTATGACAGCATCGTTTTTCACCGTGTGATTGATGGCTTCATGGCGCAGTGCGGCTGTCCGCATGGGCGTGGCACCGGGGGTTCGGACAAGCCGGATCTTGCGCAAGAATTCAACGATGAGCACCATGGTCGCGGGACGTGTTCCATGGCGCGGGCGCAAAATCCGGATTCTGCCAATTCGCAATTCTTCATCTGTTTCGATGAAGCAGGCTTCCTCGACCGCCAATATACGGTTTGGGGTCAGGTGATCGAAGGCATGGACAATGTGGACAAGATCAAACGCGGCGAACCCGTCGCAGACCCTGATTATATTGTCAGCATGAAAGTCGCTGCGGACTTGTAATCGCACGTGAATTTGAATACCGAAGCCCTTGTTCTTCAGGCTAGTGGAATGAGGGCTTTTTTGTGCGCGTAGATATGTTTGATTTTGATCTCCCGGAGGAGAACATCGCGCTACGCCCGGCGGACCCGCGCGATTCTGCCAAATTTCTGATTGTCGATGACGGATTACAAGACCGCGTAGTGCGTGAGCTACCTGAACTGTTAAGGGCTGGCGACGTGATGGTGTTTAACGACACCAAGGTTGTGCCCACACAATTGGAAGGTTTGCGCATGCGGAATGATGCGTCCGCCGGAATATCCGCAACGCTCCATACGCGTCTTGCATCTGACCGCTGGCTCTGTTTTGCCAAGGGTTCAAAAAAGCTCGCGATCGGGGACCGTATCGTGTTCGGCGACCCGGCTCGTGACATTGGAACGCTGGAATGCACCGTCATCGGCAAAGATGAAGCCGGGAATGTGGAACTGCAATTCGATTTGTCCGGTGCCGCATTCGATGAGAGGTTGGCGCAAGTCGGTTCTATGCCGTTGCCGCCTTACATTGCGGGAAAACGCGAGACCGATGACCGTGACAGGTCAGACTATCAGACCGCCTACGCACGCGAAGAAGGGGCTGTGGCCGCGCCTACAGCCGGATTGCACTTTACGCCAGAGCTGCTTCAAGCGCTTGAAACAAAAGGGGTTATTCTAAAATATGTGACGCTCCATGTGGGGCCGGGAACCTTTCTTCCGATGAAAGTGGATGATACGAAAGACCATGTTATGCATTCCGAATGGGGTGTGATTTCGGCTGAAAACGCGGACGCGATCAATGCGGCCGTCAAAGCGGGCGGTCGGTTGATATGCGTGGGTACCACATCCTTGCGGTTGATCGAGAGTGCGGCCGATGCTGATGGTACAATTCAACCCTGGGAGGGGAACACGGATATATTCATCACGCCCGGGTACCGGTTCAAAGCGACTGATATGTTGATGACGAATTTCCATCTGCCCAAGTCAACGCTGTTCATGCTTGTCTCAGCATTTTGTGGGCTTGATCGGATGAAGGCTGCTTATCAGCACGCGATTGATCGCGGGTATCGTTTTTATTCCTATGGCGATTCGAGCCTGTTATATCGCCAGTCATGACCGTACCCTTTTCATTTCAATTGTTGGCAAAAGACGGTGAGGCGCGTCGCGGCGTGATCAACACTGTGCGTGGTGACATACGTACACCGGCATTCATGCCGGTGGGGACAGCAGGCACCGTCAAAGCCATGTATATGGATCAGGTTAAAGAGCTTGGTGCAGACATTATACTTGGCAATACCTACCACCTGATGTTGCGACCTGGCGCGGAGCGTGTCGCAAAACTTGGCGGTTTGCATTCGTTTGGGGGTTGGCAAGGGCCTATCTTGACGGATTCCGGTGGGTTTCAGGTTATGTCTTTGTCCTCGCTTCGTAAAATGACGGAGGAGGGCGTTACCTTCCAAAGCCATGTGGATGGGGCAAAGCATTTTTTGAGTCCCGAGCGGTCAATCGAGATCCAAGGCCTGCTTGGATCAGACATCCAGATGCAGTTGGATGAATGTATCGCGCTGCCCGCAAAAGAGCCTGAGATGGAACGGGCCATGGAATTATCCCTGCGCTGGGCAGAGCGCTCCGCTCAAGCTTTTGGCGATCAGCCGGAGCGAGCAATGTTTGGAATCGTGCAGGGGGGAGATAGCGAAAAGCTTCGTCTCAAATCTGCCGCAGCGCTCACGGCAATGGATCTAAAAGGGTATTCGATTGGAGGCCTTGCCGTTGGTGAGCCGCAGGATGTCATGCTCAGGGTTTTAGACTATACGTGTCCTGCCTTGCCACACCAAAAGCCGAGATACTTGATGGGGGTAGGCACGCCCGATGATTTGCTGGAAAGCGTTTCACGCGGTGTGGATATGTTCGACTGTGTGATGCCCACACGGGCAGGGCGTCATGGACAGGCTTTCACCCGGTTTGGGAAGATCAATCTGAAAAACGCCCGCCATGCGGAAGACCATAGGCCGCTTGATGAAAGTTCGGACTGTCCGGCCACCCGCGATTATTCAAGAGCGTATCTGCATCATCTGGTGAAATGCAATGAGGCGCTTGGGGGCATGTTGCTCACGTGGAACAACCTTGCTTATTACCAGCGGGTAATGGCAGGCGCACGACAAGCAATCGGTGATGGGCGATATGCCGATTATGTGGCGGAAACGAAGGAGGGCTGGGCGAAAGGAGATTTAGCCGCGCTGTGAGGCGCGATTGCCTTTTGGTTTTCCGCGCCAACGGGGTTTAGAGGCCTTTGCCTGGTTGTCGTTGCCTTTGTTCTTTGCGGGTGGGTTAGAACCGGGTCGCGCAGCACTGTTTGAGTTGCGCTTTGCTTTATGGTTGCCGTCCGTACTTTTGCGGTTTTCCGTGTTCGTGGCAGTTGGTGCGCCGACATTCTTGGCCGTTTGATCCTTTCTACCGGAAGCGGCGTTTTTGGGTGCGTGTTTCTTGTATCCCGGCTTTTTTCGTGCTCTCGAACCCGGTCTATTGCGTGGGCGGCGCTGCGGCTTCTTTGGTGCTTCTTCTGCAGGCTCGTGCACCTCTCCCTCATG
>CAWUJX010000192.1:0-3375 GCA_963922635.1 uncultured Hyphomicrobiales bacterium
TGATTGCCACGCTGGCTGATATTTGGGGCGATCCGGAATTGCTCGAGCAGGTCCTGGTTTTGTTGTTTGACCATTGGCCCGCAGGAAGTGCCGGGCCGATTGCGGATCAGGTGAAAGTTGTGCTGAGCGGCGCCAGCGGTGAACTATTCACGATCAGCAATGTGATCGCTTTGATCCTCGCCACAAACGGAATTGAAAGTGCGCGTGATGGGCTCAATCGGGCTTACCGCTTCACAGAAACAAGAAACTTATTCCTGCGACGAATACAGTGTGCGGTATTTGTCACGTTGGGCGCTGTGGCATTGATCCTTGCTTCATTTATTCTAGTGGGTACACCAGTGGTTTGGCGGTTTTTGATCGGAGAATTGGACTGGCTGGCTCAATTCGGCTTCGTAATCGGCCTTGTTCAGTATGGGTTGGCAGTATCACTTTTGGGCCTGGCGCTTTTCAGTTTTCATTACTTTCTACCCGACGGGCGGCATAAAAGCGGGGAGGTGATCTGGGGGATCGGGCTGACGATCTTGGGCATTATCATCGGGTCACAACTGTTTGCCGTCTATCTCAAAACGATAGCTGACTACGCGAGCATATACGCGGGCCTTGCGGGGATCATGGTGGTGATCGTGTACCTCTACTATTTGTCGGTGCTCATACTTTTTGGTGCTGAGTTCAACGCCAGCCTTAAGCGCTGGCGGGCTGGCGAAATCCAATAAGCGGGTGTCGTCGTCGAGCATCCAATTTTCTCAGGAGATAATCGTTTTCACTCATTGATTTCCGCCACCGACACCCGGTTCACCGCCAATACCGCCATCTGGGCCGCCGCCGGTTGAGCCAGCGCGTCCCGACTGGCAAATGTTGATCCGCAGTCGATAGTCTTCGTTTAGCGCCCGCTGATCTTGGACGAATGGAAAGTATCGATTGAAATCCCGTGGCGAGAACAAGCTACGTCTTGGTTGAATGGGTGGGGTGATATCACCATCGGCCTCCACAACCACAAAGTCACATTTTCTTTGAATGCTTTGGCATCGATTTGCCCGGTTGCAGATTTCAAGTGATCCATCCAGAAGCATGAGGTAGGTGCGACCGCGCCAATGATGAAAATCAAAGGCGGTTCCGCGCACGCCCAGTACACCGACCGGTGTTTCGATTTTGAATGCCGTTGAAGCGCTTGTTCCTGTGATGAAGCGTGTGGCTCCTGCCGCGCTGCTAAACACAAATTCAGAAAATGTCCCGCCACTGGGATCATAAATGGTTTTATCCAGTTTCAGGCTTGCGCCGGGGCCCACGACAATTTTTGTTCCGTCCAGAAAGCGGAAATGACCGAGGCCGGAATTGTTCACCGTTACACGATCGTCTTGGAAAATCTTGGAATTGGTAACGATGTTTGGCGTTCGGTCAGTGGATACTGAAGCGCGCACATCTTCGGCTGCGCCAATCTCAATGTCCGCCAACGCGCCTGATATGGCAAAAAACGATGAGATTACGCTTGCGCCGGATGCGTAGAAAAAAATGTTCCTGCGCTTTGTTTTTTGCCTGCGTTTGAACCATGCCATGGTGACATTCCTTCGTTCAATCGCCCCCGATGTGCCCTAATGGCGCAAACCCTCATAGAGTTAATCACTTTATACTTGAAAATGCGAGTCACTCGCCGTACTAAGTCGTGTCCTTCAAGGACCGTAGGGGTATAGCTCAGTTGGTAGAGCGACGGTCTCCAAAACCGTAGGTCGCGGGTTCGAATCCTGCTGCCCCTGCCATAGCAATTCGCCAGCGAATTGCGGAAGTTGCACAGACGTTCGCGCAGCGACACGTCGAGGCAACACAAAAATTCATATGATACTTGTCGCGACGCACTCGGCGTTTTTGCAAAACGCCTTTAGCGCTTCGGCGTCGCTTTGCTTGCCTTAGGTTCGAATCCCGCTGCCCATAGCAATTCGCTCGCGAATTGCGGAAATTGCACAGACGTTCGCACAGCGACATGTCGAGGCAACATAAAATTCTTTCAGCCTACCAAAACGCTAAATTTCCTAGAGTTTCTTTTTAAATCCTCGTTTAATTTGCAAGCTCCAGAATCGCTAGTCATCGCGGCTGCAAAAAATGTCTAGTGAGCAGGCCATAATGTTCGTACCATTTACCAACTGAAATTTACTCAATAGGTTATAATAATTGACAGAAATTACACCCCACTTCTTCGATCCTAAAATAATTGGAACAGTGGGAATTATTTTGGATATTGTTGGAGTGATTGTTTTATTTCGATTTGGATTTCCGCAACCAGACCTTAATCCGACGAACTATTTAGCTCTGTCGGGCGATATGTCTGAGAATGAAAGAACGAAAGAAAAAAGAAGAAAGTATATCTGGGTTTCACTATTTGGTTTAGCTGCGTTGATACTCGGATTTTCTCTTCAAATTATTGCACTGTGGATCTAGGCGCTTCATATCGAGTCTTGAAATGCTACTTTTTTGCCAAGTCAGCAACCACTTTTGGGTAAAGCTTGTGTTCTTCCACTAGCACCTTGTCGGCCAAAGTATCGGGCGTGTCGTCAGGCGAGATTGATACCCTTGCTTGTTCGATGATCTCGCCGCCATCCATTTCCGCATTTACGAAATGGACGGTGCAGCCATGTTCGGTGTCGCCTGCTGCAATGGCGCGGGCATGCGTATCGAGCCCTTTGTATTTCGGCAGCAGACTGGGATGAATATTGATTAGCCGCCCCTCATAGGTTTGAACAAATTCAGCGGACAGGATCCGCATAAAACCCGCAAGGCAGATCAAATCCGTATCAGCTTTGTCGATCGTGTCTCGTATAGCTACTTCATGCTCAGCTTTGCTGTCGAAGTCTTTTCGGGGAATGGCGATTGCCGGTATTCCGTTCTCGCGAGCGGTTAAAAGTCCTGCCGCATCGGGGTGATCTGACAGCACAAGCACTATTTCGGCTGGATATTCGTTTGCCTTGCTCGCTTCGAGGATCGCAGCCATATTCGACCCGCGCCCAGAGATCAGAACAGCAAGGCGCATCTTTGGGCTCAACCCCACTTGATTTCGCCCGAGTAAGTTACTTCGCCGGGGTTTTGGGAAGTCAGCGTACCAATTTCCGTTACGGTTTCGCCATTTTCAGTCAAGATAGCGGCGACTGCTTCCGCTTGCTCTGCCGGGACGATGACAACCATGCCGATCCCGCAATTGAATGTGCGAAGCATTTCATCGACAGCAATGCCGCCTGTTTTTGCCACCCAACCAAAGACGGGTGGTGGCGTAGCATTAGCAAGGTCTAAAACAGCGCCGATGCCCGTTGGTAAAACACGGGGAATATTTTCAGTAAAACCGCCACCCGTAATGTGTGCCATGCCTTTGACAGCCCCGGTTTCTCGAAT
>CAWUJX010000193.1:0-3282 GCA_963922635.1 uncultured Hyphomicrobiales bacterium
TTTGAGCGGACTAAGCCGCACTGCAACATAGGTACTGTAGGGCACGTTGACCATGGTAAGACGACGCTAACTGCTGCAATTACAAAGGTTTTATCTGAAAGCGGTGGTGCTGATTTCATGGACTACAGCAATATTGATAAAGCGCCTGAGGAGAAGGCTCGTGGTATCACGATCAACACGGCGCACGTTGAGTACGAGACGGAGAACCGTCACTATGCGCACGTTGATTGCCCGGGTCACGCGGATTATGTGAAGAACATGATCACGGGAGCGGCGCAGATGGATGGTGCGATTTTGGTGGTGAATGCCGCGGATGGTCCGATGCCTCAAACTCGGGAGCACATTTTGCTTGCGCGTCAGGTTGGTGTTCCTGCGATTGTTGTGTTCCTGAACAAGGTTGATCAGGTTGACGATGAGGAGCTTCTGGAGCTTGTTGAGCTAGAGGTTCGTGAGCTTCTGAACAGCTATGATTTTCCTGGTGATGATATTCCGATTGTTTCGGGTTCTGCTCTGGCGGCGCTGGAAGGCCGTGATGATGAGATCGGTCGTGACAAGATTCTGGAATTGATGGCCGCGGTTGATGAGTATATGCCGCAGCCGGATCGTCCTAAGGATCAGGCGTTTTTGATGCCGATTGAGGATGTGTTCTCGATTTCTGGTCGTGGTACGGTGGTGACGGGTCGTATCGAGACGGGCGTTGTGAAGGTCGGCGAAGAGATTGAGATTGTGGGTATCAAGGATACGGCGAAGACGACCTGTACGGGTGTTGAGATGTTCCGTAAGCTTCTGGATCAAGGCGAGGCTGGAGACAATGTGGGTGTTTTGCTGCGCGGAGTTGGTCGTGATGATGTTGAGCGCGGTCAGGTATTGGCGAAGCCCGGTTCGATCAAGCCGCACACGAAGTTCAGTTGCGAGTGCTATATCCTGAATAAGGATGAGGGTGGTCGTCATACGCCGTTTTTCTCGAATTACCGGCCTCAGTTCTACTTCAGGACGACAGACGTTACTGGCTCGGTGACCCTTCCTGAGGGTACAGAGATGGTGGTGCCCGGTGATTCGATCACGATGGATGTCGAACTGATTGCGCCGATCGCGATGGACAAGGGCTTGCGCTTTGCAATCCGCGAAGGTGGTCGGACAGTCGGTGCCGGACTCGTTACTGAAATTCTTGACTAAGCAGTTTAGGGGTATAGCTCAGTTGGTAGAGCGACGGTCTCCAAAACCGTAGGTCCTGGGTTCAAGTCCTAGTGCCCCTGCCAATTAAGGGAATGCGCATCAATTCGACTGGGAAATAAAGCGTTGTCAAGCAAGGGAAGGAAATCTCCGGCGCAATTTGTGCGCGAAGTCCGAGCAGAGCTGCGTCGCGTTGTGTGGCCCACCCGTCGTGAGACGGGCGTGGCAACGTTGATGGTGTTTGTCATGGTGACGATTATGGCTGTGTTCTTCTTGTTGGTGGATCAGGTTATTTCCAGTGCGGTGCAGGCGATCCTGGGTTAGGAAGTTGTGATGATGAGTGATGAGGAAAAGACCGCGGTCTCCGAAGATCTTGCTGCCGGTGGTGTTTCGGTAGAGAAGCCTCTTGTTATGGAGCAGGGGGCAGCAGGGGACTATTCTGGTGTGGATATTGATGAAAATGACGGCATGAGCTGGTATGTCGTTCAGGTCTATTCCAATTTTGAAGCCAAGGTTGCGGAATCCTTGATTGAAGAGATTGAGCGCAAGGGTTTTGAAGCGCATTTCAGTGCTGTGGTTGTGCCGACGGAAGAAGTGATCGAACTGAAGCGTGGGGCAAAGACCAAGGTCGAGAAGAAACTCCTGCCCAGTTACATTCTGGTGCGGATGAAGCTCTCGGACGAAACTTGGCATTTGGTGAAAAATACTTTGCGGGTGATTGATTTTCTGGGTTCTGGTAAGGTGCCTTCGGCAATTTCCAATCGAGAAGCCAAGCGAATGTTGCGGATGATGCAGGGCGTGGATAAATCAGGTCAAAGTCGTGCACCGCGCCTGTCTGTGAGTTTCAGTGTTGGTGAGCAGGTTCGGGTCAGCGATGGCCCCTTCATGTCTTTCAATGGCATTGTCGAGGACGTTGATGAAGAACGCGCGCGTTTGAAGGTTTCGGTGACGATTTTTGGGCGTTCTACTCCGGTTGATCTTGAGTACACTCAAGTCGATAAAATGTAACAGACGGTTGTGCGTCTTTTAAGTCAAGGGTGAATATAATGGCTGAGAAAAAAAGCGGTAAAAAGCAGAAGAAAGTTAAGGGCTATATCAAGCTAGAGATTCCTGCAGGCAAGGCGAATCCTTCACCTCCCGTAGGCCCTGCGTTGGGTCAGCAGGGTGTGAATATCATGGAATTCTGCAAGGCATTTAACGATGCAACCAGCAGTATGGAGGCGGGGCAGCCCGTTCCAGTGATCATCACGGCTTATGAAGACGCTAGCTTTACCTTCGAGACCAAAACGCCTCCGGCTTCTTTCTTGCTCAGAAAAGCTTTGGGGATCGCAAAGGGCTCGGGCGAGCCGAACAAAAATAAAGTCGGTAAAATTACGCAAAAACAGTTGCGTGAAATTGCTGAGATCAAGATGAAAGATTTAAGTGCGCATGACATTCCGATGGCGGTAAAAATCATCGAAGGTAGCGCGCGTTCAATGGGCATCGAGGTGGAGTAGAGCTTATGGCAAAACGTATGAAAAATATCAACGCTGGGTATGATGCGATGCGCGAATATAGCGTAGATGATGCTCTGGGTATGTTGCAGAAATTTTCGAGTGTTAAATTCGATGAAACTGTTGAAATTGCCGTGAATTTGGGTATTGACCCGCGTCATGCTGATCAACAGGTGCGTGGTGCCGTTTCCCTGCCCAAGGGCACAGGCAAGGCGGTTCGTGTTGCGGTGTTCGCGCGCAACGAAAAGGCCGAGGAAGCCAGTGCGGCAGGTGCGGATATTGTTGGCGCGGAAGACTTGATGGAGAAAATCCAGCGCGGTGAGATTGACTTTGATCGTTGTATTGCGACACCGGATATGATGGCGGTTGTTGGGCGTGTCGGTAAAATTCTTGGTCCCAAGGGTTTGATGCCGAATCCAAAGCTCGGCACGGTCACGCCTAACCCTGCCAAAGCAGTAGAAGAAGCCAAGGCCGGTCAAGTGCAATTCCGAGCTGAGAAGGCCGGCATTATCCATGGTTTGATCGGCAAGACAAGTTTCGAAGTCTCAGCATTGGCCGATAATCTCAATGCTTTCGTGAAAGCCTTGCTGGATGCCAAGCCCTCGGGTGCGAAGGG
>CAWUJX010000194.1:0-3264 GCA_963922635.1 uncultured Hyphomicrobiales bacterium
CATGCTGGCATTTGCCCTCGGCATTTCCACAGTGATCTTGCTGTTGGCAACGGTTTCCCGCGAAGCTCTTAACAGAAATCGCGCCCGCATGATGGCAATGGCCCAATGGGCGCAACCCATCACAGGTGCGTTACTTGTGAGCGTAGGGGTGTTCTTGCTCCTGGGCTTGCACCATGTAGTCGAACGATGGGCGATCGAAAATCTGCCATACTGGTTCCAAGATCTTTCAATCGCGTTTTAACACCCTGAGTAAGAGTTCAAATATCCCTTAACCTATGGAGAAGCACATGACTATTAAGACAGAAATGAACAGACGCAGTTTTGTCCTTGCTGCCGCAGCGGTTGCCGCTGGATTGGGCGCCACAGCGACTGCAACGCCTGCCTTCGCTAAAACCGTTAAATACACGCCTTCTAAATTCGACAAGTTCATTGCAGCCGGAAAGCCTTTTATGATCGGTGTTCATGCTGACTGGTGTTCCACATGCGATCGCCAGAAGCGTGTGATAAATGCCCTGCGCGCACAAGGCGCTCCATATTCAAACCTCACAATCATGGAAGTAGATTGGGACAAAGAACGCGGCGGCGCTTTCACCACGGAAATGAACATCCCACGCCGTTCGACATTGATCATGTTCAATGGCGGTAAGGAAGTGGGTCGCATCGTGGCTGGCACAGGTTCAAAAGACATCCAGTCCTTGATCGATAAGGGCTTCAAGGGCAGCTAAGCAGACGCGCTTTGAGCCTAACTGCCTTTTAAGTTTCGCATTATGGCGATATCGTTGTCATATGAATCGTAACGCGAAATCTTTGGTCACCCTTTTGGTGGCCGTTTTAGTGGCCACGCTTCCGAGCGTGGTCTCTGCATTTGAGATCAAGCCATTTAAGGACCGTCTGTTCAAATATCGAAAAGCGATTGAAGTACAGAACAATGGCGATTTCAAAATCCTGCCGTATGACCCCAAACGCGATATCAATAAGCGCGATGAACTGCCGGTGCGCAAAGTTCGCGGAAATTATGTTTCATCGAAACCAACCCGTGAGCAGATCGACACATCAATCACGCAGGATGGTCGCACTGTAACGCACTTCGCAGTGGGCGCGTTGAACGGTAATTCGAAAATGACTGTGATTTTTTTACACGGTCGCGATGGCAGTCGGCACATTGGATTTTCAGATGAGAAATTTGGCGGGAACTTTAACCGCGTCAAAAATCTGATGTTTCGGAACGGTGGCATTTATGTGAGTTCTGATTTTACTGATTTCAAAAAAGAGGGCTTGAAAGATATTTCCGCACTCGTTTCCCACTACCGCCCAAAGACGAGTGGCAAGCTTGTGATTGCTTGTGGTTCCATGGGCAGTTTTCTCTGTTGGGAACTGGTGAAGGACAAAAAAGCCAGCGCCATGATCGACGGCTATGTGATCATGGGTGGGTTTCCTGATCCTTCGTTCCTTGCATCCGGCAATCTCACAACACCTGCCGGCAACCCGCCAATCTATTTCGCCCACGGCAGCATCGATAACGTCTACAACTGGGAAAACATCCACCGATATTATAAAGCACTGCGCGCGAAAACGCCGGGATACCCCGTTCGACTTTCCCTGTTTGATGGGGGTAAACACGGAACCCCCGTCCGCATGATCGATTGGCGGGTGGCGTTGAACTGGATTGCTAAACACTAGCGCTTTTACGCGTTAATTCTGCGCGTTCGCATTTCGAATCTCCGCCAAAGCCCTCAATCCTGTGTCCGTTCGCTGTGCAAATTGGCGTCTGCGATTGGCTCGCGGTTTTGCCGCTCGTGAGAGGTTTTCAAAAGGCCGTTTTTCCGAAAACTGAACTCACCTTGTTTGCCAATGATGATGTGGTCAAGAATTGAGATGTGGAGGAACGTGCCTGCCTTTTGCAACTGATCTGTCATCACCAGATCTTTTCTGCTCGGTTTCGCCAAACCGGACGGGTGATTGTGGACTAGAATGAGAAAGCTCGCATGATTGGCCAGTGCCCGATGCATCAATTCTCTGGGGTTAGACCATCACATGATTGAGCGTGCCGATTTGCAGGCACTCATGTCCCAGCAGATGATAGCCCTCATCGAGAAAAAGGACGTGAAACTCTTCGCGGCGCTTTGACCCGAGTAACAATCGGCAAAACTGTTTTACGCGGTCGAGACTATCGATCAACGGCCGATCAGAAATACTCGAAAGCCCGATTTGCTTAAGCAGCCTTCGGGTTTGTTTCAAATGGTCAATGGTGGAAGGTTTAAGTCCGGCCACACCCGCCAGTTCTTTTTCATCTGCATGGATGACAGAGTAAAGGTCTCCAAAACGATCCAATAGGTAACGCGCCAGCCTGTCTCTCGCTCCTTCGTTGAGTTCGCAAAGTAAGAGCATCTTCAACAATTCAAGACTGTCGTCCTGATGTTTCACATACCGAATGGACCGCATGTTGCGGTTGTTAAGAGCTTTCATGAATTTTACCCACACTTCTATTCATTCACTCAGGCCGGAAGAGATATTCCAGCGATGGTAGACTTAGAATTTATATATAGGTGTTACGCCCGCTGATTTCGGGAGATCAGCTAAAACCCTTCTTAGTTGGTTAATTGCGCGAGTGTCTTGACTTTGGTGCCTTTTGCCACGCATTAGACCGCCAGAAGACTTTGGAGACTTGGAATGACATTGGCAGTAACGTTTCCCGGCCAAGGGAGCCAGGCGGTGGGAATGGGAAAGAGCCTTCTTGAAGGTTCAAAAGCAGCTAAAACCGTATTTGAAGAGGTGAATGATGCACTGGGCGAAGACCTCACTTCCGTAATAATGGAAGGCCCGGAAGACAAACTAACCCTCACAGCAAACGCACAGCCCGCGTTAATGGCGGTGTCTATTGCTGCACTGCGGGCGATGGAAGAGCGTGGGTTTGCGCTCAAGGACAGAGCCTCCTTTGTGGCCGGGCATTCCTTGGGCGAATATTCAGCCCTTTGCGCTGCCGGTTCTTTTTCAATCACTGACACGGCGCGGCTACTGCGTATCCGCGGTAATGCCATGCAGGCGGCTGTTCCCGCAGGAGAAGGAGCTATGGCCGCAATCATTGGCCTTGAGCATTCCGACGTCGAAGCAATTTGTAAGCAAGCAAGCACAGATGGTGGCTGCCAGATTGCAAACGACAATGGTGGCGGGCAATTGGGGATTTCAGGCACCAAAGGAAGCGTGGATGAAGCGGTATCTCTTGCTTCTGAAAAAGGGGCCAAGCGCGCATTGCTTTTGCCCGTG
>CAWUJX010000195.1:0-3118 GCA_963922635.1 uncultured Hyphomicrobiales bacterium
CGATGCCCATGGGTGGTATCACGCTGGTGCAGCCGGAAGAATTGACCTTCGTAGAATGGCGGAAAACCGCTTCACTGAATGTGACATTGTTCGTGGGCACATCAAGTATTCTGCTGGTGATCCTGTATGCGTATTTTGCCCAAAGCGCGCGGGCAAAAGAGGCCGACGGAATTTACTCTGAAGTCCAAGACCGCGTCGACACCGCACTTACCCGGGGTGGTTGTGGATTGTGGGACTGGGATTTGTCCCGTGGCCAGTTCTATTGGTCAAAGTCAATGTTCGAATTGCTTGGACTGGAGCCACACGATGAGATTGTTGGCTTCTCCGAAGTCAATACTTTGGTAAATCCCAATGATGTGGATCTCTATGATCTTGCCTGCCGTGTGATGGATCAGAACCTCACCCATGTGGAACGTATTTTTCGGATGCGGCACTCAAGTGGAAACTGGGTCTGGATCCGATTGAAGGTTGAGATTTCGGGGCTCACGACGGGCAAACCCCGTTTGGTTGGCATTGCAGAAGACATTACAGAACAGCGGCGCATGGAACGGGCAGCAAAGAAGAAAGACGTTCGACTGCGCGATGCGATTGAAAATCTTCCTGAAGCGTTTGTCCTTTGGGATGAGAGCAAAAAGCTTGTGATGTGTAACTCAAAGTACCAGGAGCTACACAGGCTGAAGGCCAATGATGTGCAACCAGGCATGGCCTATGACGAAGTCATGGACATGGCAAAAACACCGCTCACATCCAGCCAGTTAGTGCGAGGTCTAAACGGCGACGACGATACGCGGACCATAGAAGCGCAGTTAGAAGACGGTCGCTGGCTGCAGATCAATGAGCGCCATACCCAAGACGGAGGTTTTGTCTCTGTGGGTACCGATATCACCGCCATCAAACTGCATGAAGCAAAGCTGATCGAGTCCGAGAAGCGATTGATCGCGACCGTTTCAGACCTGCAACTATCGCGTCAAACCCTGCAGGAGCAAAAGCAGCAATTGGCAGAAATGGCCGAGAAATATGCTGAGGAAAAACACAAAGCTGAAACTGCAAACCAGATAAAATCTGATTTTCTGGCCAACATTTCACATGAGTTGCGGACGCCACTTAACGCGATCATTGGTTTCTCAGAGGTGATGAACGATGGCATGTTTGGACCTTTGGGTTCTGAAAAATATCAGGAATACGCCCGTGATATCCATGAAAGCGGCACGTATCTCTTGGGCATGATCAATGACGTGCTGGATATGTCGAAGATCGAAGCCGGTCGCTTTATTCTCGACTACTCCACATTCAATCTCGACGAAATGATCGAAGAGACACTTCGAATTGTTGCCCATCAGGCGAACGAGCGAAACATCACCATCGAGGATAATGTTTCGCCGCGCATTGAATTGGAAGCGGACCGTCGGGCCATCAAACAGATTTTGCTCAATCTGCTTTCGAACGCTGTAAAATTCTCCAACGATAATGGCCGGGTTCACATCCGCGCCAAACGTCGAGGCAAATGCATCACAATCTCCATTGAAGACAATGGCATTGGTATCTCCAAGTCAAATCTCAAGAAACTTGGTCGTCCATTTGAGCAGGTTCAAAATCAATTCACCAAAGGACACGGCGGCTCGGGCCTTGGGCTTGCAATTTCCCGGTCCCTGACGGAGCTGCATGGTGGTGCAATGAAAATCAAATCCGAGGTTGGAAAGCGTACGATCGTTTCGTTGCGCCTGCCGATTTCGAAAGAAGAATTTTGCGGAGACGAAAACACCGCTTAGTCGAATAACAGTTACCCTGCCAACTTGCCCCGAGCCGTTACAGCTCGGGGTTTTTTTTGACTTTATGGCATTATTGCTGTTTCAGGTCGCGGCGCTTTCCCCATCGACCGGGCAGAGCTTGCCGTAGCCTTTTGATCTCAGCAATCTCCACCTGACCATCGTCATTCCAGTCCGCGATTGCATAGAATTTGCCAATGCGGTTTTCCAGCTCCGATTTGGTCAATGTACCATCCTGATCAATGTCAGCGCTTGCGAAGATGCGGTCCGTTACCCGCCCACTGCGGCGCTTGAAACGCTCAGATTGGACGTTGTTTTCAATGGCATTGATGACATCGGCCTTCTTTACAGACCCATCAGCATTGTCATCGGCGAGGGAAAACTGTTCACCTATAAACCCATTCACTTCCTCAAGGGAAATGGACCGGTCACCATCCTTGTCAAACCGTTCCAAAATCCGTTCTGGCGCAAACATACGTTTCATCTCACTATGTTGTTTGTAACCTTGGGCAGCAAGCGCGACGCCGGTCACTGCAAGCAGCGCCGTTGTTCCTGCCAGTATTATTTTCGTATTCCTTTTCATTTTACGTCTCCGTTGGTTGGACGGCTGCCACCAATCTTTCATGTGATCAATTTTTCAAAAAGCGATTTGACCTCTGCCTGTGTCTCAATGAGCAAAGCCTCACAGGCCTGCATCGACGGGACTTCAAGGCGATTACACATCACGCTGGCCAAACCTTTTGGAATTTCTTCGCGGTTGATTGCTTCGCCAAGTGCAATTCGCCCGAGGTGAAGCACGTTGGATAAACGATCGTAGGCCTTGATCAGTTTTTCGGCAATTTCCGGTTCAAACCGTTCAAGGGTTTGCCGCGTGCTCAAATGCCCGTCAACGGTGTCAAATTGAGTGAGGCGGTACCATTGGGCCATGAATTCAAGATCAAGCAACCCGCCCCTAACGGATTTCACGCGCCATGGATCGTCAGTTCCTTTTTCCTGATCAAACAATGCGCGCATCTTCTGCACTTCTTCTGGCACGTTGTGTCGGTCTTTGACGGCGGTGAGGATTTCCGCCAATTCTGCATTTATCTTTTCACAAAGGTCGCCGTCACCATAAACGGTTCGTGCGCGTGTCAATGCCTGCGCTTCCCAAACCCAAGCTTCTTTGCGCTGGTATGAGAAGAACGAGTTAGCCTCGGTTGCCAACGGCCCCGCATTTCCCGAAGGGCGAAGGCGAAAATCGAGATCATACAGAATGCCTTCAGCGGTCGGCGCTTTCATCGCTGTGATGAAACGTTGCATCAGACGCACAAAATATTGCGATATTGGCAACGCTTTTTCACCATCGGAACAAG
>CAWUJX010000196.1:0-3050 GCA_963922635.1 uncultured Hyphomicrobiales bacterium
TCTATGAGCCCACGCGGCTGTAAAAGCGCTTCTGCTTCAAGCTTAAAATCCACCTCCTCAAGATCAATGATAATCCGATATGGGTTTTCGCCGTAGAAGCTCTGAACGGAGATATTTTGCGAGAAATCGATAAAAAAACGCGTGGAAGTCTGGTCTCCGGCGATATTTCCTGAAAAAGCGCTGGGAATTGACGTTTGAGCGTTGGATGCAGACGCACACAAAATCACAGTCAAGAAAACCAGCAAACGCGAAAGATGTGACGCAAGAATCATCATGGTGCAGTGATATCAAATCCCGTTTCGAAAATCATGAAGCTCAAGGTTTTGCTCAAGCCAAATCTCCAAAGAAATCTGTCTGAATTAGGAAACTGCTTGTGAACGTGACAAGATTCTCGTATCTAGAGGGGGTTCGGCCACGCTTTCATATGCCCAATGCGTTGGAACCCATTAAAAGCATTGCTCACTCAGAGCGCCGACAATATTAAGATTCGTACGGCTGACCCGCCCTTTATAAACGGGCGCCGTTCAAATACAGCGGAACAGGCTCTCCCAGCCTCTGGCAACGGCAGAACTAAACCGCTTCACCGGTCGAAACTTATCGACCATGTTTAAATAGATGCGGAAACAAGTTTGCGTAACTTGAGTAAGAAGATCGGACAGCACGAAACTCGGTTGAAAACCACCGATGAAATTTCGTTGTCTCGTATCTCACGCGAACGTTTCCCTCTCAAATTTTCAGGCCTTTCAATCTTATCGCGATTTAACGTGATTTCTTTTGGACAGACTTTTTCCGAGTACTTTTCCAGTTTGAGAAACATGTTGATCCCGCCGCCGTTGCAGAGGCCTGCGGAGTTAAAAATTCATGTCCAACAAAATGTTGATCGACGCATCGCATCCGGAAGAAACCCGGGTAGCGGTGGTTCGCGGAAACCGTATTGAAGAATTCGACTTTGAGTCACAGGAGAAAAAGCAACTAAGAGGCAACATATATCTGGCAAAGGTGACTCGGGTAGAACCGTCTCTCCAAGCTGCATTTATCGATTATGGCGGTAATCGCCATGGTTTCCTCGCTTTTTCAGAAATTCATCCGGACTATTATCAAATCCCGGTTGCAGATCGCCAAGCGCTCCTAGAAGCCGAGGCAGAAGAAGCGCGTGCGGCGCGTGATGCCGACGAAGCAGATGACGTCGTTGATGTGACCAGCGACGACGAAGAAGAAAAACCAAAAAAGAAACCCCGTCGGCGACGTTCCCGCAAAGCCAAATCGGAAGAAACCGAGCAGGTGGAAACCGAAGAAAGCTCAGAAGAGGAAAATTCAGCATCAGGCGAGGGTGACGGCGAAAACAACGTCATCGAAGCACAGGATGAGCAAACACCGAGCGATGAAGATGGCTCTGCTGAAGTAGAAGCGGATAACGCGGACACACCGGATGAGAAGCCGAAACCAAAACGTCGCTCTACCCGCCGCAAGCCCGCACCGAAAAAAGAGGCGGTTGAAGCAACCAACGAGGCTGCCGAAACATCCGATAGTGCAGACGAACAGTCGGGCAGTTCAGATGATGATACCGATGACGGCACGCCGCAAACCATGGCGGCCGTGATCGAGATGGACGAGATTTCGGAGCCGCTGCCGGAAGATGATGACCGCGACACCGAAGATGAAGCGGATGCGGTTGGTGAAGAGCCGGTTGCGGAAGAAAAGCCCAAACGCCGTCGCACATCCCGACCGCGCCGCAAAACCAAGGCGGAAACAGAGGCCGAGGCTGCCCACACTGATTCAGAAGTATCTGCAAGCGATGCTTCTGCCACAGCGGAAGCCGATACCGGCGAAGTCTCTGATGATATCGCAGAAACTGCTGTCGCAGATAGCGAAGACGCATCCGATGAGGCCGATACGGAAGCGGCCGAGAAACCAAAACGGCAACCACGTCGTCGGTCTTCACGCAAGAAAACCGAGGCAAAGGAAAAGCCTGCGGAAAACGACACCGATAGCGAAACGGAAGATGACACTGAGGCCGCCAATGACGCCGATGTGGAATCTGTGGGTCAGGAAGACGCGATGGAAGAGGTTCCCACCCCTCGCCGCCAACGTCGTCACTACAAAATCCAGGAAGTCATCAAGCGCCGTCAGGTTTTGCTGGTGCAGGTTGTAAAAGAAGAGCGCGGCACAAAAGGTGCTGCTTTGACGACATACCTTTCTTTGGCGGGCCGTTATTCGGTTCTGATGCCCAATACGGCCCGTGGTGGCGGAATTTCCCGCAAAATCACCAATTCAGCTGACCGTAAACGCCTAAAGGCAATTGCTTCCGAACTGGAAGTGCCATCGGGAATGGGTGTCATTCTGCGTACTGCAGGGGCTTCACGGACCAAAGACGAGATCAATAGGGATTTTGAGTATCTCATGCGCCTTTGGGAAAAGGTGCGTAACCTCACCCTCTCCTCTTCTGCGCCTTGTCTGGTCTACGAGGAAGGCAGCCTTATTAAGCGCTCTATCCGCGACCTCTACGACAAAGATACGGGCGAGGTGATCGTTGCAGGCGAGGAAGGCTATAAGGAAGCGAAAGACTTCATGGCCATGCTCATGCCGAGCCATGACAACAAGGTGAAACAATATACCGGCAGCCAGGCCATCTTCGCCAAATACGGTGTGGAAGGACATTTGGACAAGATGCTTTCACCGGAGGTCACTCTGAAATCCGGCGGATACCTTGTGATCAATCAGACTGAAGCGCTGGTGGCCGTCGATGTGAACTCTGGCCGATCAACCCGCGAACATTCGGTTGAAGACACGGCGTTGCAAACCAACCTCGAAGCCGCCGAAGAAGTGGCGCGGCAATTGAGGTTGCGGGACTTAGCTGGCCTTATTGTGATTGACTTCATTGATATGGAAGAGAGACGCAATAACCGTGCCGTTGAAAAGCGCCTCAAAGACTGCCTGAAAAGTGATCGCGCGCGCATTCAGGTTGGACGGATTTCTCATTTTGGTTTGATGGAAATGTCGCGGCAGCGGATGCGTGCCAGTGTCCTGGAAAGCACTATGGACGTCTGCCC
>CAWUJX010000197.1:0-2946 GCA_963922635.1 uncultured Hyphomicrobiales bacterium
CGGTTCCAGCACACCACCAATGCCGACGCCGCCCGACAGATGGACGTCTTCTCCGATTTGTGCGCAGGAGCCGACTGTGGCCCATCCATCAACCATGGAGCCCTCATCCACATAGGCCCCGAGATTCACGAAGGACGGCATGAGAACCACGTTCTTACCGATATGCGAACCTTTGCGGACAATAGCTCCCGGGACCGCTCGAAACCCAGCTGCACGAAATTGGCTTTCACCCCAGCCCTCAAATTTGGATGGCACCTTGTCCCACCAGGTGGAAGTGCCGTTGCCGCCCGCGATCACTTCCATATCGTTGAGCCTGAACGAAAGCAGTACCGCTTTTTTCAGCCATTGATTAACTGTCCACGTACCGTCTGCGCCGCGCTCGGCCACACGGGCAGAACCGTTATCAAGCATGTTAAGCGCTTCATTGACCGCATCCCGCACTTCACCCGTGGTTTCGGTGTTGATGGTGTCGCGATTGTCAAATGCGGTTTCAATGATGGTTTCTAATGACATGAAAATCTCCGGCAATGTTTTGAGCAAAATGGCGTCGGGCGGACGTCCGTTAAAGGTTTGCGAGTGATCTATTGCATGGGTTAGTAACAGTCAATCGAACGGCATGATTCTGAAAGGACAAGGCGATGACAAACTGGTTTCGCAAAGGCTATGGCGCGCTCGTAAAATCATTTGATGATATCGAGAAATCCCACGAAGTGCCGGATACGCCGCAGACCCGGGCTCCGGCATACCGCCTCGCGTTCGATGACAAAGACTTTTTGACGAGCGAAGCCCTGCGCCCCATTCGCTTGCAGTTGGAACTGCTGAAACCCGAACTGATCCTGCAAGAACAGGGAATTGAATCGACCGTCATATTGTTTGGCGGCGCGCGCATTCCTGAACCAGGCGGCGAAGCGTGGGCCGCAAAAAATGAAACCCAGAAACGAAACCTTGAAGCGAATTCAAAATTCTATGAAGAAGCCCGTGAGTTCGCACGCATTTGCTCACGCTATTCCCAGACAACCGAATACAAGGAAATGGTCGTCACCACCGGCGGCGGGCCGGGCGTAATGGAAGCGGGCAACCGGGGTGCACAAGATGAAGGGGCGCCCACAGTCGGGCTAAATATCGTGTTGCCGCATGAACAGGCACCCAACGAATACGTGACTCCGGAGCTTTGCTTCAACTTTCACTATTTTGCCATCCGCAAGATGCATTTCCTCATGCGCGCGAAGGCGATCGCAGTTTTTCCTGGAGGCTTCGGCACGATGGACGAAATGTTCGAAGCACTCACGCTTATCCAAACCGACCGCATGGCACCGGTCCCGTTCCTACTATTTGGCAAGGACTTCTGGAGCAAAGTGATCAACCTTGATGAATTGGCCGATCAGGGAACAATCTCTCCGGAAGATGTGGATCTTTTCCATGTGGTGGATACGGCCGCAGAGGGCTGGAGCATCATCAAAGAACACTATTCGCTTTGACGACAAAAATTGGGTCAAGTCACTTAATGTGACGAATTACACAGAATTGCCGCAAAGTGCCTCCTATATCTAAAATTATAAGGAAGCGATTTAGTCTAAAATAACAAGCTTCCAATAGAACAGGACCCTAACAGGAGGCTTTCATGACCAAGAGTTATGATATCATTACCGTTGACTCAACAGCCCGCTTTCAAGCGAGTGCTGTGGTTCGCATGCCAACTGCCTCCACCAAACCTTCCCGC
Source organism: uncultured Hyphomicrobiales bacterium (assembly GCA_963922635.1). Classification (GTDB taxonomy): domain Bacteria; phylum Pseudomonadota; class Alphaproteobacteria; order Rhizobiales; family Rhizobiaceae; genus JAALLB01. The sequence goes on from CAWUJX010000197.1 coordinate 1,721, forward strand.
AATCTCGGAAGCCGTACGTTTGTGCCGTTTGCCGGTTTTGACGGTCAAAAGCTTGCCGGTACCGGAGCTTTGGTCTGGGAAGGCGAATTGTTGGAAGAGCGCAAGCACTAACGGTTCAGCGCTTAGAGCAATTTCAAAATCTCATTGAGAAACGTATCGAGATCGTCGGTCTTGTGATCGATGAACTCGTGATCGTGTTCGGCATGTTCCCATGTCTCGACCATGAAGGTCGCGGTTGATTGGGGCGTGATCAGAACGGTGGTCATGCCGTTGGCTTTTGCCGGTTCCAAATTCCGGGGTAAATCTTCGAACATGGCCGCAGTGGATGCGTTCACATCGTGATCCCGAAGAAACTTTGAAAACGGTTGCGCATGTGGTTTCGGTTCAAAGTCCGAGGCCACAATATCGAAAATGCTTTCAAAAATTCCCGGGTCCACATCCATTGCGGTCAATGTGTCAGTGGCATGTTTGACTGACCCATTGGTGTAGATCAATTTGCGCCCCGGCAGGTCTTTGAGCATGTCCCCCAATCTTGGGTTCTTGGGCAAAGGTGTGTAGTCGATGTCATGCACCACATTCAAAAAATCATGGGGGTCTATGCCGTGGGTCTCCATCAAACCGCGCAAGGTTGTGCCGTAATCACGATACAAGTCTTTCTGTAGTTTGCGGGCCTCTGTTCGCTCAAGGCCCGTGAGTTCAGACACATATCCGGTCATCAAGATATCAATCTGCGAGAATAGATCGCAGTGGCGCGGGTAAAGTGTGTTGTCGAGGTCAAAGACCCAGGTATCGATGTCAGCGAATATTTTCATCCGCTGGCTTTGCCACGTTTGTTGACGTTTTGCGAGTGCTGATGCAGTCACACCCCATGGAAATTTGGGTATTCATCACAATCGCGGCGGCATTTTTTCAAAACATCCGGTCGGCTGTTCAAAAACATCTGAAAAACAGAATGAGTACAACCAGTGCCACCTTTGTGCGCTTCGGGTTTGGCGTACCATTTGCAGGCCTGTTTTTATGGGCAAGTTTGGTTCTGACCGGCGCTGAAATGCCTGATTTCAAACCCCAATTCATCCTGTGGGTGGCGATTGCCGCACTAGCTCAAATTATCGCCACCTTCCTGCTGTTGCAGACATTCTCCTTCCGCAACTTCGCCGTTGGCACTGCTTACTCACGAACTGAGCCTGCACAGACTGCGATGTTTGCGCTCATTCTCTTTGGCGAGA
>CAWUJX010000198.1:0-2935 GCA_963922635.1 uncultured Hyphomicrobiales bacterium
GAAGCTTCCCGAGGCCGTGATGGCTCATATACGTTCTGAAGCCGCTGATGCACCCTTGCCGGGCTCACGTGAAATGTCTCGGAGTGAGCATCATATTATCGCATCTGCATCAAAGTCTCTGGAAGAGGCGCAAAAATTGTCAGGCGAGGCGGGGATTGCGGCGCATATCCTATCCGATGCGATTGAGGGTGAAGCCCGGGAAGCGGCACGCACACAGGCTGCGATTGCGAAAGAGATTTTACATCGGGGAAGGCCTTTTCAGAAACCGGTTTTGCTGTTGTCAGGTGGCGAGACTACCGTGACCCTTAAGGGAGACGGCAAAGGGGGGCGCAATACGGAATTTCTACTATCGCTTGCCATCGAAATTGCCGACGAAACCGGCATATATGCATTGTGTGCCGATACTGACGGGATCGATGGCAGCGAAAACAATGCCGGTGCATTTGTAAATGGTGAAACGGCGGCGAAGATGAGAGCGGCTGGTGTCGACCCTGTTGCACACCTGCAAAACAATGATGCATGGACTGCCTTTGACAAAATCGGTGCCAACTTTATACCGGGGCCTACAGGTACGAATGTGAATGATTTTCGCGCGATCCTCATCACGGATTAGGCGTATTGGAGCGAAGGAACGAACGCATGTCAGATAGAATTGTAATTGCCGGTGCAAAGCGCACTCCCATGGGTGGATTTCAGGGTGAATTTTCATCGCTCACAGCCTCTGAGTTGGGCGGCGCTGCTATCAAGTCTGTGCTTGAAGACGCCAAGCTGGACCCTTCAAAGGTGGATGAAGTGGTGATGGGGAATGTGTTGCCAGCAGGGCAGGGGCAAGCGCCCGCTCGCCAGGCCGCGTTTCATGCGGGGCTTGATAAGGGCGTGCCAGCGACCACGCTTAACAAAATGTGTGGCTCCGGTATGAAAGCCACCATGGTTGCCTATGACCAGTTGAAGGCCGAAAACGGTGAGATCATCATCGCGGGCGGCATGGAAAGCATGACCAACGCGCCGTATCTGCTCGAGAAAATGCGCGGCGGTGCTCGCCTCGGCCATGGGCAGGTAATTGATCACATGTTCCTTGATGGCCTCGAAGATGCCTATGACAAAGGCAAGCTCATGGGCAGTTTCGCAGAGGATTGCGCCGAGAAATTCCAATTCACGCGCGAGGCGCAGGATGCGTATGCCTTGCGTTCTCTTGATAACGCTCAGAAAGCTGAAGCTGAGGGTAGATTTGCAAATGAAATTGGTGCGGTGACCTACGCAACGCGCAAGGGTGAAGTTGAAGTAAAAAGCGATGAACAGCCCCGCAAGGCAATGCCTGAGAAAATTCCCACATTGAAACCGGCATTCAAAAAAGACGGTACGGTGACGGCAGCGAACGCTTCATCAATTTCTGACGGTGCGGCGGTGTTGGTGCTCACCACTGAAAGTGTGGCGAAACGCGAGGGGATGAACATAAGAGCTGTGATCCATGGCCACGCCAGCCATGCCCATGAGCCTGGTTGGTTCACCACTGCACCGGTGCCGGCCGCCAAGAAGCTCATGGAGAAAATCGGTTGGTCAAAAGATGATGTGGACCTGTGGGAAGTGAACGAAGCGTTTGCCGTTGTGCCCATGGCATTTATGCATGAGTTTGGTCTTGAGCGCGATAAGGTGAATGTGCACGGCGGTGCTTGTGCGCTTGGTCATCCGATTGGCGCTTCGGGATCCCGGATTATCGTGACCTTGCTTAACGCCCTGGAAACACACGATAAAAAGCGTGGGCTAGCTGCCATTTGCATTGGTGGCGGCGAAGGAACTGCGATCGCGATTGAGCGCGTATAGTCTCCATCGCGAGTTTGGAATACAGAAGACGTGACGCTTTGCACTTGGGAGGAAGCACATGGAATTAAATGAAAAACTGGCCGCTATTGTTACAGGTGGCGGCTCCGGTCTTGGTGAGGCTACTGCAAAGGCGCTCGCAGCCAAGGGCGTGAAAGTCGGCATATTCGATGTGAATGAGGAAGGTGGCAAGCGCGTCGCCTCTGAGATTGGCGGTACTTTTGCCAAAGTGGACGTGTCAGACCCGGAATCGGTTGCAGCAGGCTTGGAAGCTGTGCGTTCTGCGCACGGGCAAGAGAGCATTTGTGTGAATTGCGCCGGGATAGCACCTGCAGCGAAGACGGTAGATCGTGAGGGTAATTCCCATGATGCTGCGACCTATGCCAAGACGATTGGTGTTAATCTGATCGGGACGTTCAATGTGTCGTCGCAAAGTGCTGCGGGAATGTGCGCGCAAGACCCGCTGAATGATGATGGTGAGCGTGGCGTCATCATTAATACTGCATCGGTTGCGGCGTACGACGGGCAGATTGGTCAAATTGCCTATTCGGCCTCAAAAGGCGGTGTAGTCGGGATGACCTTGCCCATGGCACGTGATCTTTCCCGCAACGGAGTGCGGGTTATGACCATTGCCCCCGGTATCTTTGGAACTCCAATGGTTGCGGGAATGCCTGATGAAGTGCAGCAAGCGCTCGGTGCCATGGTTCCATTTCCATCACGCCTCGGACAGCCGGAGGAATACGGAAAGCTTGCGGTCTCAATCTGCGAAAATACGATGTTGAATGGCGAAGTTATCCGTCTTGATGGTGCAATCCGGATGGCGCCGCGATAGTCGGTTAGTTAATCCTGACAATCTGAAGAATGGAAAAGCGCTCTACGGGGCGCTTTTTTGTTTGCGCTATCGAAACTCACATGAAGTTGCGCAGAGATGTCGGTTAAGAATGAAGAGTGTGTAGTACGCGGACTTGTAGGGTCCGTCTGCATATTTGCAGGACTGTTCTATCCAAGCTAATCGCAAGTCCTAGACCAGCAAATAAAAAAACCCGCTAACCTGAGTTAGCGGGTTCTTCAAAAGAACTATGTTCTTTTTGACTTAGAAGTCGCGACGTACTGATAC
>CAWUJX010000199.1:0-2893 GCA_963922635.1 uncultured Hyphomicrobiales bacterium
AAACGTACGGTTTTTTAAAACTCCGCTCAGGTCATTTGGAAGCGCAATCTGATAACCATTTCGCCTTGCCACCTCTCGCAAGAAGATCGGCAGTTCCTGATTTATCACATACACTTTGGCCAACGCGGTGACTTCATCGTCGGAACTACTGAAGGTCGATCGACTTGATGTTTTCGGCGTTAAAAGAGCTTGTTCAAAAAGCCCTTTTGAATACGCAATCGATGCCGCTGATACCGCAACGCCCACCATACACATCGCAAGTGCAAGAGCCAGCCGTTTACGGTGTGTAATGATCATCATCGTCTCCGCTTAATCCGACCGCGTCGTGGATGCGGAGGCAGACAAAGCAGCTTCACTTTGCTGCGTTATGCCAAGAGACCCGGCAATGCGCACCAGATCGCTCAATGTGTTTGATGTGGTTTTGCGACGGATATTCAGTCGATGTGTTTCCACTGTTCGCACTGAAAGGTCGAAACGATTTGCGATTTCCTTGTTGCAAAGACCATTGGCAAGCAGTGCGAGTATTTCGATTTCCCGCTCGGTCAGACGGTAGCGGTTTTCCGTTTTTCCAGGCATTTGGTGTTCAAGGAAAAGACTGTCCGCAAGGCTTGATGATACATACACACCCCTAGCCCTCGCCGCATTGATGGCGGCAAGAAACTCGTCGGGACGCGCATCGTTTCCAAGAAAAGAACTGACACCACTTTTTCGCAACTGTCTCAGCACACTAATCTCAGGCGTTAAGTGGCTGACAATCATATGCGTCCCGGGATGCGATAACCGATAGATTCGCACAAATTCCAGAACGCGGGTTTTAGAGATTTCACCGGCAATAATAATCACATCATGGGGCTGAGTAGGCACTTCACCCTGTACCGCTTGCGCATTGCACGTTTTTGCCATCACCCGGCAACAACTATCCGCCTCCACTGCTCGCGTCACCGCCTCCTGAACAGCAGCATCAGAAGCAAAGATCCATACATCCAACGGCTTTCTCTGCACGAAGCACCTCTTTACCCCAAACCCTCTATCGTCCCGGATCGACGCACCCTGCACCTTTCCACGTGAAGCTCATTCAAGTTTCGTGCCAATTTCTCAATTAAACGCAGACGAACGGAACCGTATGATTGAGAAAGGAACGTGAAGCGGCTAAGTACACACAACTTGGATTTTGGGAGCAGGTAATATTATGGACTTGAACATTAAGGTGTGCGTGATCACGGGTGCAGGCAGCGGGATCGGTGCAGCACTGGCACGCGCGATGGCAGCAAAAGGCGCCAAGCTCGTTATTTCAGACATTAATGAGGACGCAGCAGCAGCAGTGGCGGACGAAGTCGGCGGAAAACCATTTACCTGTGATGTGCGTTCAGAAACTGAGATCCAGTCGCTGGTGAACTTCGCAATGTCCGAACATGAGACCGTTGACCTGTTTTGTTCGAATGCAGGTCTTGCCTTCGGAGAAACCGATCATTCTGCTTCTGCGAGCAATGAGCAATGGCAGATTTGTTGGGATATTCATGTGATGGCGCATGTTTATGCAGCGCGGGCCTTGCTGCCCATGATGATTGAGCGGCGTAGCGGATACCTTATCAACGTAGCCTCTGCAGCGGGGCTCTTGAGCCAGATAGGCGATGCTGCTTATTCTACTACAAAACATGCGGCGGTGGGATTGGCTGAATCGCTTGCAATCACCCACGGGGCGGATGGCATCAATGTTTCTGTTGTGTGCCCGCAATATGTGGCCACTCCACTTCTTGGCTATGAGGAGCGCGGAGCGTCGAATGATGCTGCGGGCGTGATTTCCGCAGAGAACGTGGCGGATACGATCGTTCGCGGTATCGAGGATGAACGCTTTATGATCCTAACCCATCCTGAGGTTCACGAGTTCATGCAGCATAAGGCGGCAGACACCGACCGTTGGATATCGGGCATGCAACGTTTGCGCGAAAAAATCATTGATCAAGCAGGCAGCACACGTCTGGAAGACATGCATAGACTGTTCAAGTCTTAAGGTTGCCAAAAGATCGGGGTACAGCGCCTGCACACAAACTGCACGTTTCTGGTTAAAAATTGCTGAGAGGCAACCAAGCATCTGCGCATATGAAAAATATCGTCGGACGCATGAGACATTCGTTGCGACCGCCTGCTCCTTCATGCCTAATACCGAGAAGCCTCCAACGTTCTGGCTGGTGGTTGGATCCGGGTAAGCAACGACCGTTGATCACAGAACCAGCACTCCGAGAAGAATATGATGCAGACCTCCACGGCAAATCTCCACTCACCGAAGTTTCGACACTTTCGAAGGGAATCACCTACCATTACAAACGCAAGGGCACAGAGAGAGAAAGCCATGCCGCATATTCTGGTCGTCGATGACGATGCCCATATTGTTGACGTCATTACGTTCGCGCTCGAAAAAGCTGGCCATACGTTCGAGGTCGCTAAAAACGGCAGTGATGCACTCGGCGCCTTCAGCAAGCAAACAGACGCAACGCGTTTCGACTTTGTCATTCTAGATGTGGGCATGCCGGAAATAGACGGCCTTGAAGTCTGCCGCGAGATCAGAAAACAAAGTGATGTTCCAATTCTTTTTCTATCCGCGAGAGACGAGGAAATCGACAGGGTTCTCGGCTTGGAAATTGGCGGCGACGACTATGTGACGAAACCATTTTCACCCCGGGAATTGATCACCCGCATAGGCGTCATCCTGAAGCGGACTGCCAAAGTCTCCAAAGGTAGTGAGGCCGCGGAAATGCTATCTCAAGGTCTCTTGAAAATGGACCCCGATCATCGCTCGGTGCAATTTGATGAAATCGAAGTCAAGCTGACAGGCATAGAGTTTTCGATTTTGAAAACCCTATTGATGCGCCCCAGAATGGCATTCACACGAGAG
>CAWUJX010000200.1:0-2862 GCA_963922635.1 uncultured Hyphomicrobiales bacterium
TCCTGACTTTGGACTCGATCCAGAGTCGGAAAACGCCGCTCGTCTACGCGCACTCCAAATTTCAGGGCTTAGTTCCCTCACACCGTACATGATGGTGACCAATTTTGCCTGTGGCGTCGTTGCGTATATCGCCTTTAGTTCATCTCTAAATCCTTGGGCTTCGGGCGCTTGGCTGACCGGCTTGACGATACTGTCTGCCGTTGGCCTGATTTCCTACATTCAGGGGCGTGGTAAACCAAAGCCATCATTTGCATCCCGGCGCTCTATCGTTAAGGCGACGGGTTGGGCCGGAATGCTGGCCTTGTTTTGGGCTGCCTTGGCGAGTTACGGCTATCCACTCGTTCCCTTGGAGAAACAACCCATTCTGGTCGCTATTGTAAGCGGCATGATGGGTGGCGGCGTGATTTCGCTTTATGTCATTCCCCGCGCCATGGTCATGTGGCTTTTCAGTATAACAATCGGATGCGTCGGTGGTTTGATCATTGGCGGCACTGCCGAAAACTACGCAATTCTGGCGCTGCTCGTTGTATTTGCATTGGCATTGCTGAAAGCGGGAACCTCGATGGCCAAGACCTATGCGGATCGCTCCATTTCTGAGTCTGAAATCAAAGAGCAGGCCGATACAATCGGCATTCTCTTGCGAGATTTTTCAGAAAATGCCGAGGACTGGCTTTGGGAGATGGATTGCGATGGGACGTTTACCCGAGGAGGTGATAAACTGCAGTCGTCTCTCGGTACAGTGATGCCGATTGGTGACACGGCAGAAGATGCCCTGATAGAAAACAACTCATATGTGGTTCCAGACCGCCATCAGCGCCTGTTCAATTTCTATTGGAAATCACAGATACCGTTCAAAGACCTCTCTATTTCCGCAGGAAACGGGGAAGAAACCCGATGGGTTCATCTCTCAGGAAAACCGGTCTTTGGTCCTGACCGGGAATTCAAAGGATTTCGCGGTGTCGCGACTGACATGACCAAAGCAAAATCGGATGAGGAACGGATCGCTTTTCTGGCCCACAATGATGCTTTGACCGGATTGGTGAACCGAAGCGAATTCCTGCGTCATATGAAGGAGAAGATCAAATACGGGTCTCCTGATGAACACTGGGCTGTCCTTTACCTCGATCTGGACGGCTTTAAAGCAGTGAACGATCAACACGGCCACCCCATTGGAGATGCATTGCTAAGCGAAGTGGGCAAGCGTCTTAAAGACACGGTAACCGAGAAAGATGTGGTCGCCCGCCTTGGCGGCGATGAGTTTGCCATCCTGTGTAATAGTTGCGGAACGGCTTCCTCGGTTTCGGGGCTTGCGGAAAACATCATTCAAGCACTGTCCGCTGGATATAGCTGCGATGGCTTGCAACTGCGCGTGGGCGTATCGATTGGTATCGTCCTCGCACCGGTGGATGGCAACACCACGTTCTCCTTGCTCAACAATGCCGACCTCGCCTTGTACCGGGCAAAAGAGGAAGGGAAGGGGACATACCGCTTCTACGAGCATGAGATGGATGAAATCGTCAAAGAACGGCGCTCGCTCGAAAATGATTTGCGTCTGGCCATCACAAACAATGAGTTGAGCGTTTATTTTCAGCCTCTGATTTCTTCAGGTGACGGCAAAACATCCGGCTTTGAGGCACTCGCCCGCTGGCATCATCCAAAACGGGGGATGGTCCCACCTTCAGAATTTGTTCCCATGGCGGAACGTATTGGCGTTATTGCCGAGATAGGCGAGTGGGTGCTCAACCAAGCCTGTATCGAAGCAGCGGGTTGGCCCAATGACCTAACGGCTTCTGTGAACCTTTCACCGCAACAATTCTTCAATACCGACATTGTTGCAACGGTTCGGCAAGCACTTGAAAACTCGAAACTGGACCCGAAACGGTTAGAGCTTGAAATTACCGAAGGCGTATTTCTCGATAATACACCCGAAGTGCTGGATAGCCTGAAAGCACTAAAAGCGATGGGCATCTCCATTGCCATGGATGATTTCGGAACCGGGTATTCAAGCCTTTCCTACGTGCTGAAATTCCCGTTCGACAAATTAAAGATCGACAAAAGCTTCGTGAATTCGATTGCGACCGACGATGTGGCCAGAAACGTGTTCGAGGCAATCGCAAAACTGGGCGAGATGCTGAACTTGAAAGTGACCGCTGAAGGAGTGGAATCGAAAGATCAGGCAAAGCTGCTTGAAGACATGTCATGCACCCATTTTCAGGGCTTCTACTTCGGGAAACCGCTTCCGGCCACAGACCTTCCCTCCTATTTGATGCAAGAGTTCAAAGCGGAAATACCCAGCGAACCGTCGATCTCGTTACAGGTCGAAGACACCAAGCAGGCTGGTTAGAAACTTTATCAACGAGCCTGCTCGGTAAAGTCTACTTTTCTTAGAACATAAAGTCGTCGCGCGTGAGATCGTCGATATCGACGTTCAAAAGCGTCACCCGGTCAATGTCGGTGGTGTAGATGACCACGTCATTGCCGACCTGTTCCATGAAATCACCGTCATTATCCCGGTTCAAATCTCGCCAGTCATCAATTTCTGTGTTGCTGAGGTCAATCCGGTCCACGCCAACTTCGAAATCGGTGATCACATTCTGCTGACGGACAAAACCAGTTTGGCCGTCATCGTCATGATCAAACACAAAGATATCGGCACCTTCCATACCAGTGAAAGTGTTGTCCTCGTCATTGTCTCTGAAAATATCGTCGTGGGCCGTACCAATGGCATTTTCAATATCGCCCAAGCGAACGATCTCCTGTTCACCTCCCGGCGCGCGTGCTGTCAGTTCTACGCTGGCGAGGTCCACATCCACACCAAATCGATAAAACAGGCTAAGATCTACCCGAACAAGATCCACCTCA
>CAWUJX010000201.1:0-2851 GCA_963922635.1 uncultured Hyphomicrobiales bacterium
AAGAATATCTTCAGCGGAGTTGCTGCGCATATAGTGGGCGTTCAAAGCTTCGAGTTTATCAAAATCAAAGCGGGATGGTGCTTTGTTGATCCCGGAAAATCCAAACCAGGCAATCATATCTTCAAGCGACATGATCTCGTCGTCGCCATGGGCCCAGCCGAGACGAACAAGATAGTTTCGCAGAGCCTGTGGCAGGTATCCCATGGCCCGGTACGCTTCAGCGCCGATTGCGCCGTGGCGCTTCGACAGTTTCGAACCGTCCATGCCGTGTATCAATGGAATGTGAGCCATGACGGGCACGTCCCAGCCCATGGCTTCGTAGATGATAGTTTGTTTTGCAGCATTGGTGAGATGGTCATCACCGCGAATAATATGTGTGACGCCCATGTCATGATCGTCAACCACAACCGCAAGCATATAGGTCGGAGTGCCGTCGGAGCGCAGCAGTACAAAATCGTCCAGATCTTCATTGGGAAAGCCAACGGTACCCTGAACTTCATCATCGATGATTGTTTTGCCGTCGTGCGGTGTTTTGAGCCGAATGACGAAAGGCCTGTCGTTTGGCGCATCCGAAGTCGGACGGTCGCGCCAGGTTCCATCATACATCGGATTGCGCCCCTCGGCTTTTGCCTTCTCCCGCATGGCATCCAATTCTTCTGGCGTTGAATAACAACGGTACGCTTTACCGCTTGCGAGCATTTCTTCTGCAACTGCCCTGTGCCGATCTGCTGATGTAAATTGCGAAACCGGATCACCATCCCAGTCAAGCCCAAGCCATGTCAGTCCGTCGAGGATTGCTTTCACTGCTTCATCGCTGGAGCGTTCCCTGTCTGTATCTTCGATACGAAGCAACATTTTTCCGTTGTTAGCCTTGGCATAAAGCCAATTGAACAAGGCTGTACGTGCGCCGCCGATATGGAGAAAACCGGTCGGGGAGGGGGCGATACGGGTTACAACGGGCGAAGACATCAGTCATTTCTCCTGGCATACATGTCGGGGGTCCACCGCGTCCGGCCTTGCAGCGCGGCCCAATTCAGGCTTTGATAAAGGTCGTGGGTGGATTTAGCGGTCGTGTAACACATTACCGCGAAGAGGCAAGGCTCTGGGTTGTGGCAGGGAATTACCGTGAATTAAACGGACATGTTGAACATGAGGATGTTCCTGTGGAGCATGCGCCCGTTTCGTCGCCGCGCGGGCTTCCTTCTGTAATCCATCCTTCAACAGCTGATGCGTTGACCGTTTTTGGCGTTCGGCTTGGCCTTGTTGGGCAACGACTGTCCGGCCAGTTGAGAGCGGCATGGATCCGGGAAACGGAGACTGGTGTCGCCTTTAACTTAATGCCAGTCATGATCGCTATCGGAATTGTGATTTACTTTGCTGCGCCGGCTGAGCCCATTTTCTTTGTTTTGGTAGCAACGGCACTGGCTGGTTGTTTGCTATTATTTCGCAGTTCAGGCGGAGGTGCACTTTACCGCGTTTTACAAATCATCACGTTTTTGGTTTTCGGCATGGCGGTTGCGCAGCTGAATGTTCTGCATAGCTCGACCGAAATCATAAAAACCCAGATTACGGGAACCGTGGTGGGAACTGTCCTTGAGGTGCAAAACAACAGGAGAGGCGCACCGCGATATCTTATCAAGCCCACTTCCATTGAAGGATTGAAGCAAGATGAATTGCCTAGGCGCGTTCGTCTTTCATCGTCCAGCAAGAAGGTCTGGTACCAGCCCGGAGATGTCGTGCAGGGAACAGCGCGCTTGCAGCCGGTTTCCGGGCCTGTTTATCCCGGTGGCTATGACTTCGCTTTTTTTGCGCGTTTCCAGGGACTGGGTGGAAGCGGGTTTTTCATGGGTGCGCCAAAACAATCGCGCCAATCTTTTGAGCTCACCAGTTCTGAAACACTTATCGTTTACCTCAATGGTTTGCGGACAAGGGTGGCTCAGCGCATACAAACTGCACTGCCGGGTCAAACAGGCAAGATTGCAACGGCTCTTGTGATTGGGGACAAAAGCGGTATCCCAGAAGAGATTCAAGAAACGCTTCGTGTGACCGGGCTTGCTCACATATTGGCGATATCAGGCCTTCATATGGCATTGGTCACACTCACCGTTATCTGGCTGATGCGGTTCGCCTTTGCATTGAACCCTGGTCTCATCGCCACGTTCCCTGCCAAAAAATGGGCGGCCTTGATTGGCTTTTGTTTCGCCACCGTCTATCTCGGCTTGTCGGGCATGGGCGTTGCAACACAGCGGGCATGGATCATGATATCCGTGATGTTATGCGCTGTTTTACTGGATCGGCGTGCACTTACGATGCGGAGCGTGGCAATTTCCGCAGCAATCATTCTAGTATTGCAGCCTTCTAGTCTTTTAAGTCCCGGCTTTCAAATGTCCTTCGCTGCGGTCGCTTCCCTTGTTGCTGCCTATGAAGCAATCAGCAAACGAGACCGCCCGGAAGCGAGCCCGTCAGTATTTTCCAGATGGTATCTATTTCGGGCGGCTTCGAGCGCGACGGGTTACATCGGCGGCTTGGCATTGACATCACTAATCGCAGGCACGGCCACTGCTTTCATTGCCGCATGGCATTTCCATCAGGTGGCACCGCTTGGGCTACTGGCAAATGTGCTTGCCATGCCGCTTGTATCTCTATTGGTGATGCCGGGTGTTCTTCTTTCCATCGTCCTGATGCCATTTGGTTTGGAAACTCTAGCACTATACCCGGTTTCACTTGGCATTGACTGGATCATCGATATTGCTCGGTGGGTTGAGACACTCACACCCGCAAACATAACAGGCAAACTTCCACTCGTTTCCCTACTGCTGTTTGTGATGGGCCTGGTTTGGCTGACCCTGTT
>CAWUJX010000202.1:0-2801 GCA_963922635.1 uncultured Hyphomicrobiales bacterium
TGAAGTCCGCGGCTTCGATCACATCCGGTGGGCATTCCGGGTGGGCGATGATCTGGATTTCCGGGTCTGCCTCTTTGTAGGCAAGCAGCTCTTCCGCCGTGAAGCGTTCATGCACCTCGCAATGGCCTTTCCAGGTCAGGATTTTTTTCGAGGTCTGCTTGGCGACGTTTTGCGCAAGATACTCATCGGGGATGAGCAATACCGTGTCCGATTCAAAGCTCTCCACAATGCGTACGGCGTTTGAAGATGTGCAGCAGATATCGCTTTCGGCTTTCACGTCAGCAGACGTGTTCACATAGGTGACAATCGGAACGCCGGGATTAGCCTCGCGCAACAAACGTACGTCTTCTCCCGTGATGGATTCGGCCAATGAACAACCGGCTTTCATGTCGGGGATTAGAACGGTTTTTTCCGGCGACAAGAGCTTGGATGTCTCGGCCATGAAGTGAACGCCGCATTGGATGATGATATCCGCATCCACGGTTTCCGCTTCCATCGCGAGTTGGAGTGAGTCGCCCGCAAAATCGGAAACGCAGTGGAAGATTTCGGGCGTCTGGTAATTGTGCGCGAGGATGACGGCGTTGCGTTCTTTTTTCAGCTTGTTAATTGCATAGACGTATGGGGCATGCACCGGCCATTCGATTTCAGGAATGTGATGCTTCACCTTCTCATAGAGCGGTGCAGTTTCACGGGCCACTTCTTCGGTATATTCAAGGGATGGCATGTCAACGACGCCGTAGCGCTCGGCTGCAGTTTTGGCTTCTTTTGCTGGCGTTTTGACGGTGCTTTCGTGGGTAGTGTTGGCCATTTGACCCTCCCTTGGATATTTATACTCAATTCGAGCATAAGGGGTGCGAAAAAATATGTCCGCGAAGGACAAGTGATACATAGCCAATTGAGGGCAGTGTTTCAAGGCGGGGAAGAGTGGACGGTTGTTCAGGACCGGGAGTGCCCATGATGAGCACTCCCGGTTTCCCTTTAGTTTCGGTGCAGCGTTCCAGACTTTTGTGAGAGTTTTTGCAACTCCTCTGCCGCATTCATATGAAGCGGCAACTTGCTTGCCCATCTCACATTGTCACGGGTGACACCAATATCGCTCAGCATCCGGTCATCCAGGGAAAGCATGGAGTTAAATGCCGCTCGATTTACCCGAAGTTTTTGGCGCTCGCGAAGAAACTTCGCAAAGGCCTGAAAAGCGGACGTCACACCAAAGGTCTGACTTTTTGGATTTTCCGCACAAACGCTATCTGCGCAGTGATTGTAAGTTGTCATTTTACGTCTCCTTTTTTGAGGTGAGGAGACTTCGCGAAGCTCTTGGACTTGAAGATAGAGGTGGGATATGTTTCAATCAAACGAATAGTTGTGATAAGAACTATCAATTAAATTGAAAGTGTATGCTGATGCAATTGAACACGTCGAACCAGGTACCCTTGTTGGAACTTGATCTTCTGAAAACGCTCGTGGCAATTCATGAGACGGGGAACTTTAGTAAAGCGGGTGAGTTGCTGTTTCGCACACCTTCTGCTGTCTCCATGCAGGTGAAACGTCTTGAGGAAATTGTCGGTCGTCCTGTTTTTAATCGCGATAGCCGTGCCGTCACGCTCACAAGCGAGGGCGAAATGCTGATCACCCATGCGAGACGAATTCTGGCGCTCAATCGGGAATTGATGGCAAAGTTTCAGCGGCCTGATATTTCCGGCGAAGTTCGTTTGGGCGCAGTCGATAACACAGCAGAGCAGGTCTTGCCTGAAACCCTGAAACGGTTTGCAGAAACGCATCCTGGCATTGCCATAGAGGCGACGGTCGAAAACTCAGCGGAGTTAGCTTCACGGGTAAAATCAGGGAAGCTTGACCTTGCGCTTATTACCGCGACCTCAGAGGAATATGCCGGTCTACCAGTGGAAATTCTCTACACGGAGGAGTTGGTATGGGCGGGCCTGAAATGCGGTGTTGCGGGAGAGCAAAGCCCATTGCCGATATCTGTGTGGGAAGAGGGGTGTGTGTGGCGCAGCGGCGCGCTTGAGCGATTGGAAGAATATGGCATCGATTACAATGTCACCTTCAAAAGCGCTTATGTCGCCGGGCAAAAGGCTGCCATTCAGGGTGATCTCGTCGTGGCGCCCATTCCACGATCATTGTGTGATTATGACATCGTTGATGTGACAGAGCGGTTTGGTTTGCCTCATTTGCCAAACTATCATATCGGGCTGATTACGAACGAAGAGCGGTCGGCCCATGTGGATGCGGTGATTGATCATCTCCGTGCGAGTTTTCTGTCCCTGTCAAAATCACGAATGCGTGCGAGAGCTGCTTAAACTTTTCTGTTAAGGCTTGGCAGCCTCAGCCCACCCGCAGGCCCGGGGCGGGGCGTTCTTTCAGTATCTCGCTTCTGAACCGAAAGAGAGCTGCCGGGCGGCCCCCGGTGGAAAACTGGTTTGCGCCCGTTGCTTCGACCAATTCTGCCTTCTCCACAAGCCTGCGAAAATTCTGTTTATGGACACTGCGGCCGAAAATGGATTCAACGGTTTTCTGAAGATCGAAAAGCGTGAAACTGTCCGGCATAAGTTCGAAGATTACGGGACGGTATTTCAGTTTTCCCCTCAGCCGGGCAATAGCCGTCGCCAAGATACGCCGATGGTCATGCAGCATGGACGCGCCGAGTGGAACGGAAACGGCGGTCTGTTCATGACGACCATCGGCAACCGCTTCTTCCACCAAACCTGCCGAATACATCAACTCATATCGATCAAGGACCAGGTCATCCACCCAAGAGGCCTCGTCTAATCCGAAAGCAATTTTGA
>CAWUJX010000203.1:0-2777 GCA_963922635.1 uncultured Hyphomicrobiales bacterium
CTTCAACCAATTGGTTGCTGCGTCTTCCGGCTCTTCGCCGTCATCGAGGATCGCGCCCATGATCTCGTTTTCCATGGCAAGCGTAAATTTCAGATTGCCAATCAGTTTGCCCGCATTCGGACAATCTGTTGCGTACCCCGCTCTTGTATTGGTGAAGACTGTTGCACCACCGAGATTTGGGCCAAAGAAATCATCACCGCCTTCGAGGTAGGTGAGGTCAAAATTCGCATTCATCGGATGAGGTTCCCAGCCAAGGAATACGACCGGCTCACCGGCCTTCTTGGCCCGTGCCACCTGCGCCAGCATGCCTGCCTCGGATGATTCCACGACTTCGAATCCGCTCATGCCAAACGCGTCTTTCTCGATCATATCGAGGATCAAGCGGTTACCATCATTGCCGGGCTCGATCCCGTAGATCTTTCCGCCAAGGGCGTCCTTGTTTTTGGCAATATCGGCAAAGGACTTGATGCCAAGTTCAGCGCCTTTGGCATTTGTCGCCAGCGTGTATTTGGCGCCTTCAAGGTTGACGCCCACTGACTCTACGGTTTTCGCATCGAGGAACGGACGGATGTCAGCTTCCATCGTTGGCATCCAGTTTCCAAGGAACACGTCGATATCATTGTTGGCCAGTGATGTGTATGTGACAGGCACCGACAAAACCTTCACATCAGGCGTATAGCCGAGCGCTTTCGCCACAACGCTTGCAGCGGCCGTTGTTGCAGTGATGTCAGTCCACCCCACATCGGAAAAGCGGATTGTCTTGCAAGCTTCGCCGTCTGCGGCAAAAGCGGGTGCAGAAAATACAGTGGCAGCTGTTGTGATTGCCAAAGCTGAAACGATGGATGTTAAACGCATGAAGTCTCTCCCTGTGAATTTTAATAAAACCTAACATCGGGAAAGAGGCGTTGTCCAACCAGCAAACTAACTGGCACCATGATTTTTATGTCGATGCAAGCGCGATGAAATTTATGCGTATTTCAAATGCGGGAGAACGCCCGCGTCGCATTTTACGCTATAGGCGCCCGGCTCAGAAAATTCCCTAAAGCCGGGCATTGTTTTTGTTGTTTAGTCAGCGGATTGGATATTGACGGCTTTAGGGCCTTTGCCACGATTGTCGTCTTCTGTGTCGAACGTGACTTTCTGATTTTCAGCCAAACCTTGCATGCCAGAAGCCTGCACCGAAGAAATGTGAACAAAAATGTCTTTGCCGCCCTCATCCGGGGTGATGAAGCCAAAGCCTTTTTCGGTGTTGAAGAATTTTACGGTACCACTTTGTGACATGATCTAAGTCCTTTCGTCGATCACTGCGCAGCAGGAACTGCAGGGCGGTTCGGTGAATATGTCGAGGAAAGGCAGAACTAATCTACGTAGTTCCTGAATGCTAAACCCGGGGTTTTCCCGGTCCTTAGGCCGCAGCCGGTATTCCGGTATTCCAGTCTTCTTCACGTTCGCAAATAACCCGAACAGCACAAGTCTTGCGCCAAACGCTTTAATAATCAAGGTTTATTTCAAAACGACGACAGTGCTCGAATTGTTGGCAGACTTATTTGTCGCCGGCACCATCGAAGCCCATGCGGCGCTCGCCCGGAGCATTGCTACTACGTAGAAAATCACCAGCGCGGCTGAGCAGAGAGCGTCCGCGATCAATGAGTGATGGCGACTGTGTTGACGCAGTCGTTTGGGTATCGAGCACCGGTTGGCTGGTCACTTGCGGTTGTACAGTCTGCTGACCGACCATCGCCTGCGGTCTCACACTGGGGAGTATATACGGGTCATCAACGGCCAATGGCTGAAGCGGTGCAGCACTAAGATTTTGAGCGGGCTGCGAAGCCACAGGCGCTTGATATGCCTGGACTTGATTTGTCGGTTGAAGCAGTGGATCACCGGAAACCGCCCCTCCGGCTGTTGATACAACGCGGTTTTGGGTTTGTTGGCTTGGAGCCTGCTGGATGTCCAACCGCTGTGAAACACTTGCCGTTGTTTGTGGATCATATGTGGGCTGCGGCACAGGTGTGGCCTCCACCTGAAGTGTTTCCGGCTGGGCTGGCGTAAATTCCTGCTGCTCTTCCGCATGAACCTTACGAATGGCAGCCAGAATGCCTTTTTGTACTTTTGGGGCATCATCCAGCCGGTTGTGCATGTAGCCAAATACATGAATGTTCTTCGCGTTCGGATGTGAATTCACATTTGTGAGCCGTCCGTAAACGGGGTTGATCGTATAATAGTTCTCAACCCAGTCCACATTCTCGCCCGCAACGCCCACCGGCCCGGGAATATCCAGCAATGCCATGTAAGCGATTTTGATGCCTGAGCCTTTCAGGTTTCGCGCCATGGCCATTGAAGCAAGCGCCCCCATGGAATGCCCTACGAGGGCAATTGATTCCGGTTTGCGCTCCCGGATCACACTCAAAGCTTCATCGATCGAACCGAAACGGCGAACCTCTGAACGAATACCTTCGGCACTCAAAGTCTCGGACATGCGGTTCAAGCCGCGGGAAAAATGCATGTTCTCGTTTACAAATGAGAAGTCGCCCGCCCCTTTGAACATGTAAACTTCGACCGCCTGCGCGGGCAGGGAAAAACAGGAAAGTACCGCGGCACAAGCCGCAGATTTGAGGAAAACGCGAAACATACTACCCCTCGTAAAATATTAAGGCCCCCACAGCCCATGGTTCACAAAGTGTGATTGAATGGGGTTAAAAAGGTGTGAATGGCAATTCTGGAGGTACACATGCGATCAAGTCTATGTTTACTCCTTGCCCAAGATCAACACCCAG
>CAWUJX010000204.1:0-2708 GCA_963922635.1 uncultured Hyphomicrobiales bacterium
ACAGCGGAAAGCATTATCCGCAGGCCTTTCTAGATAGTTCCCGTCTGACGGCGCACGCGATCCGCAGTTCAGAAGATACTATGGTCGATGAGTTATTTTTGCCATCCGCGCAAACCGGACTGCCGATGCTCAGTGCGAATTTCCCAAGAGCATATCTCGATGTGAACCGGGAACCCTATGAGTTGGACCAGTCCATGTTTGCCGAGCAATTGCCGGCTTACGCCAATACACGCTCAATCCGGGTGTCGAGCGGCCTTGGCACAATTGCGAAAATTGTGGCTGAGGGCGAAGAAATTTATGCCCGGAAACTCGAAGTGGCGGATGCACTTCAACGCATCGAGAACATTTACAAGCCTTACCACGCCATGCTGCGTAACATGCTTGCGAAAACCCATGTGAGGTTTGGCTGTGCGGTTTTGATAGATTGCCACTCAATGCCTTCAAACAATACGGTACAGCTGAACGAAAATCGACCGGACTTCATTTTGGGCGATCGTTTTGGAAGCAGTTGCGCACCCGCACTCACCCATAACGCGCGAAACATTCTTCGAGACCTCGGATACCACGTGGAACTAAACAAACCCTACGCCGGAGGTTTTATAACAGAGCATTATGGAAGGCCTGAAAACGGACTTCATGCCCTGCAGATTGAAATTAATCGGGGTCTCTACGTGAACGAGGCAACATTCGCAAAAACTCCTGGCTTCGATGCGCTGCAGGACGATCTCAAAACTTTCATCACAGAATTGGTTGAGACCGAGATCACAGACCTTTTTGGCTCGCAACCTTTGGCGGCAGAGTAGACCTTTATGCGTCCTGAAGAATTTCGCGCGTTTGCTGATCACTTGTGCAAATGCGCTTCAGCCGAAACGTTGCCAAGGTTTCGCTCACGTCCGGAAGTAACAAACAAACGCAATGGCGGATTTGATCCTGTGACAGCTGCAGACAGGGACGCCGAAACTGCCATTCGAAACGCTATTCTTGCTGCCTACCCTGAACATGGCATCATTGGAGAAGAGCACGGCACCCACAACAAAGATGCTGAATACCAGTGGATCATTGACCCGGTTGATGGAACACGGGCTTTCATAGCGGGCATCCCGGTATGGGGCACACTCATCGGACTGTATAAAGACGGATATCCGCTCGCAGGCATCATGGACCAACCGTTCACAGGCGAACGTTTCATCTGTGATGGCGAACAGTCGGTTTATGTTCGAAACGACAAGGTGGAACGACTTAAAACGTCAGCAATTGATAGCACACATCTGGCCACCATGATGACGACGAGCCCCAAAATGTTCACGGGCGCCGAAGGCATTGCGTTCGAACAACTTGAAAACACCTTTCAATTGTCTCGCTACGGAGCAGACTGCTACGCCTTCGCCATGCTTGCGAGCGGTCAAATCGAATTGGTCGTGGAAACGGGTCTACAGCTTTATGACATTGCAGCGCTTATTCCTATTGTTGAGAAATCAGGCGGCATCTTTACTGATTGGGAGGGCAATCCCAATCCTGACGGAGGCCGTATCATCGCAGCAGCGAATCCCGAAATCCACAAGGCTGCGCTGGCTATCCTCGCCAATACCTGATTGACAAAAAGGGATAGTCGAACCTGCGAACTAACTACGGTCAGAACCGGGAATGAACGAGAACAGAGCCGCTAGGCATTGCTCCCGGTAAAAATCCGCCTCCTGAAACAATTCATGGCGTGCGCCATCAATCGTGAGTGTCGACGACGAGCGCATGAAACGGGATAACCACTCACTGCTCACATTATCGACGACCTTATCGTTTCCAGCCAAAATAAACAGGATCGGTATTTTTACCTCATTGTAGAAATCAGGTTCTTTGACTTCCTCAATTGCCTTACAGGCGGCAAAGACCCAATTGGCTGTGGGGGCACCGATAGAAAGCTCCGGCTTTTTGCTGATGATGCCCCGGTTACGGTTGAACCGGCCTTCATCGGTCGTCAGGAGATTTTCTTCAAAAGACTTTTCTTCGCTCGACTTGGCCCCACCCCCCAAATACGTGTCACCCAGCCCCACAGCTGCTAACGCACCGGCAAAAATTCGGATTGCCGTATCGGAGTATCGTTGACCGCCCAGCCCCAATAGCGGTGAACACAAAACCATCCGGCGAATTTTATTGGGAATTTTCGGTGCGGATTTTAAGGCAACGAGCGCACCCATGGAGTGCGCCACAATATACAACGGCGACTTACAGTCAGGCAGGGCCACATTTTCAATAATAGTTTCGAGATCCATCACATAGTCATCGAACTCATCCACATACCCTTTGCGCCGGTCTTCAAGCAGGCGATCTGAACCTCCCTGTCCACGCCAGTCAAAGCTTAAAACCTCAAACCCGTTATTCAACAGGTTTTGAATGGTTTCGAAGCCCTTCTCAATATATTCGCTACGGCCGTTCAGGAAAATGATTGTGCCTTTGGAAGACGCAGAAACCGGCTTCCACCGCGCGTAACGTAGATTGATGCCATCCGGAGTTTGCACAAAACCGGAGACTTTCGGCTCTGCAACGTGATTACCATCCAGCCCCAAAAGCAGCACAGATTCAGGACGTGAAAGAGTTCTTGAAATCATGATTTTCAATACCCAAATTCTAGCCAGGACGCCAGACGGGTCCTGTATTTTGCGCCTGCCACAGAAAATGGAGGCTCAAAACATCCGGGCAATCATGCCCTAACA
>CAWUJX010000205.1:0-2706 GCA_963922635.1 uncultured Hyphomicrobiales bacterium
CTTTACCCTTGTGCAAGATGTGAGCGTTGGGAATTCCGAACGTGGCGGCGATGTTTTCCGGGAGTTCCTCAAACAACCATGTCGGTCCAATACCCGGAACGATTTCGAGGTTACCCACTTTGGAAAAGCGGGTCATCGTATGGGACCATGGCGTCGCGTTAAAATCTCCGGCAATCAACGCATGGTCGGGCAATGTTTCCAGCCGAGGGATGAACGTCTCCAATTGCCTTGGTCCACTGGCCGGCCATGGCCAGCGTAAGTGTACCGAACCGATCACAATCGTCTCACCCGTCGGCAAAGTCGCAGGTATGGTACCGAAAGTGCCATATACGCCGCAAAACCCGTTCTCGCGATTGATCGGCCATTTACTGTAAATGCGGACGCCTCCGCGCGGACCGTCTTCCGGACAATTAAAAAACTGTGGCCAACGTTCGTTGAGACGCGACAGCTCCTTTACCCAACGTTGGGAGGATTCCGCGAGCGATATGATGTCGGGATCAAGTTCCAGAAATCGGTCAACGACCACTTTCGGATTTGAGTGGTTCCATAACAAATTGAGATGCAGTAGCGAGTAGACAGGCTTTTCGGTGATTGCTGGACGTTGAGTTAAATTCCACGAATAGGCTGCTTGGCTCGTATAAAATCCTACCGCGCCAACAATCAGCGCGAGCGTTGCAACGATCTTATGACGCGTGAATATCAGCACGAAAAAAGCCACGAGCAGCCCTGCAGCTGCATGCATCCGAAAGTGCGAAAATGTATCAAAGGCGGGGTGCACCCACCCAAAATATCCAATGATCACACCGAGGCATGCGCCGATGACGCCCAGCAGGATTATACGCTTAAAGAATTTAACCATGGCTTTGTGCGTGTATCCGGCGTTCACTGAAACGCGGTTTCATCAAAGGCCCTTAACTTACGAGAGTGAAGCCGTTCCGGTGGCATTTGCCGCAGCCGCTCCATTGTCCGGATACCAATCAATAGGTGGCTATCCACCTGTGTTCGATAAAATTCCGTTGCCATACCGGGTAGTTTTAATTCACCGTGCAATGGCTTGTCTGAGACACACAGGAGCGTGCCATAGGGAACGCGAAAGCGAAAACCGTTGGCGGCAATCGTGGCCGATTCCATATCAAGCGCAATGGCGCGCGATTGCGATAGTCTTTTGACAGGGCCTTTCTGGTCTCGCAACTCCCAGTTTCGATTGTCGATGGTAGCGATAGTGCCTGTCCGCATTACGTTTTTCAGTTCATAGCCCGAAAGACCGGTCACTTCTGCAACCGCTTCCTGAAGTGCGACCTGAACTTCCGCTAGGGGAGGAATCGGCACTGAAATTGGAATGTCCTCATCGCGCACATGGTCTTCACGCACATAGCCATGAGCGAGTACAAAATCACCCAGCGATTGTGTGTTGCGCAGCCCCGCACAGTGCCCCAACATAAGCCACGTATGCGGACGCAGAACGGCCACATGGTCAGTGATGGTTTTTGCATTCGAAGGCCCCACACCAATATTCACAAGCGTAATGCCGCTATGGTTCGATGTCTTCAAATGATAGGCGGGCATCTGTGGCATTTTCGAAAGCGGTGCTCCGATTGCCTTGCCAGCTTCACAACCGCTTTCCGGAAGACAATCTTCCTTTAGCGTGATGCGGTTTCCCGGTTCAACAAACGCCATATAGGGATTGGTGGGAGAGGAAAGTGCTTTGCGCGCAAACTCCACGAAGCCGTCTACGTAAAACTGATAGTTTGTAAACAGCACAAAATTTTGGAAATGGTCAGGACTTGTTCCGGTATAATGCGCAAGGCGATGGAGAGAATAATCAACCCGGGCTGCCGTAAAAGGCGCTAACGGTAGTGGTTCGCCCGAAGCACCTTCAAAATCGCCGTTGACAATATCGTCGTCCATTTCATTGAGATCCGGCGTGTCGAAGGCATCGCGAATGACCGCGTCTTCTTTTCCATGCAAGGCCGCTTCCACATTATCGCCCTCTCGAAATGCGAAATGAACGGGTATGGCTTTTTCAGAAAACCCAATACTCACCGTCACCCCATGATTGCGCATCAGCAATTCGATTTGAGTTGTGAGGTAATCGCCAAACAGGATCGGACGTGTGATAGTTGTGGCATAGATGCCCGGACTGCTCACGTGGCCGAAAGAAAGGCGGGAATCGATCCGCGCATGACTTTTGGTTTGAACCCTGATCTCTGGATAGAATGCGCGGTACCGTTCGCCACTCGTTTCACCTGCGAGAAATTTCTGAAACCTTTCCCGCAAGAATGTGGTGGCTGTTTCATAGCGCCTCATCAGTTCCGCCACGGCCTCTTTGGCGTCGGAAAACTCATGTGGCTCTTCGTGAGGGGGAGTGGCGACGGGCAGGTCGCTTGAATTGAATCGGTTCATAACGACAAGTGTATCAATTGCGAAACGGGTGCGCGACTTGAATTTACTGTGAAGCGATTGTTCTTTTGCGGTCAGGCTTTATGTTCATTCCACACATTATGAGGAATGCGCCATGACCCAATCAGAGCCGATTGAACTCTTCTATTGGCCCACTCCAAACGGGTGGAATATTTCCATCATGCTGGAAGAGTTGGGAGTGCCATACACACTTCATTATGTGGACATCGGCAAGGGCGAACAGTTTGAACCGGAAATTCTGAAGATTGCGCCCAATACCCGGATGCCGGCAATCATCGATCCTGA
>CAWUJX010000206.1:0-2699 GCA_963922635.1 uncultured Hyphomicrobiales bacterium
GGTTGTCGCGAAGCTCTTCATGCTCGCCAAATGGGCGCCGGGGTTAAGCGCTCCCGGAACCCTCAACGCAGGAACGGGCCGAACCCTCGCCCGTGTTTTACGGGTGGCGGAAGCCGCACTTCGTCGCTTGCTCGTCCTGTTCATAAGGGTCCACGCGATCACCGCCAGAACAGGCACGCCTGCGCGTTCGCCCCTGCCCGATTTTACGACGCTTACAACCGGGGAAGAGGAACCTCCGAAGTTCAATCTGATCGATCCCCGCAAACCCCTACTGCTTGGCTGGCTTGACGATGACGAAGCAGGCCTTGGCGGCCAGCAAAACAAATCCGAAACAGAGTGGCAGTCCCCTGAAGATGCTCCTCTGGACCCTGCCTGTCTGCTACGCCGTCTCGAAGCACTCGACCACGCCTTGCAAACCTTGCCCGCACAGGCAAAGCGCTTGGCGCGTCTGATCGAACGGCGAAAGCACGCGCCCCCCGGCCCAAAGTGTGTGGGGCCAATCCGGCCCGGCAAACCACCCGGTCACCG
Source organism: uncultured Hyphomicrobiales bacterium (assembly GCA_963922635.1). Classification (GTDB taxonomy): domain Bacteria; phylum Pseudomonadota; class Alphaproteobacteria; order Rhizobiales; family Rhizobiaceae; genus JAALLB01. Next base: position 529 of record CAWUJX010000206.1, read on the forward strand.
CGATCAGCCGAAAGACGATGCGGACTTTGTTTTGCAAGAATGCCACGGGCTGGTGTGTGATTTTTCAGCCGCCCCGCCCTGACAATCCAAAATCGATGTGAATTAAAACGCGCTGGAAAAGCCTCCAGCGCGAACAACGACGCTTGGCTTGATCGATCTTATACGCTGCGCTCCGTCCACCACATGACGGCGATGGACAAAGTTCCCAAAATCAAAAAGCCAAAGGTGATGGAATAGAGCGTCCCGTCATAGGCGGCACCCACAGCCCAGCCGAGCGGCAAGGAAATAAACGTGGAAAGCGATCCGGTGATGGCCGCTCCCAGCCCTGCCATATGCCCCACGGGCTCCATGGCCAAGGCGCTGAAATTGCCGAACAGAATGCCGATGCAAAAGAAGGTGAGCAGAAGCCAAACCATGAAGGTCCACAGCGGCGGAATTCCATCAAACGCAACCACAAGGCCGGCGAAAAGGATCGACACAAATGTGAGGCCCATCAGCCCGCGCCAGGTCATGTATCGCATGCCCATTCTCACCACGAGGCGCGAATTGAAGATGCTTGATGCACCGATGGCAAGGGCTGCGACGCCAAAGTAGAGCGCGAACCATTCACCCACGCCATAGGTGGTTTGGAACAATTGCTGCGCGGAACTGAGATAACCGACAAATGCCCCGAACACGATCCCCGAAGCAAATGTGTAACCGGCCATGGCGCGGTAAGAGAGTGCTTCGGCAATTCCGGCAAACAGCGCCTTGAACGAAAAGACCCGTCGCTTCTCAAGGGCCAGGGTCTCCGGCTGGCGCAGCGCAAACCAGAAGAAAGCGAGCAAAGCCACACACAACAACATGGCAAAGATTGCCCGCCAGGGCGCCACAAGCAATATCAGTTGACCGACGGCAGGTGCGATCGCCGGAACCAGAATGAAGATCGCCATCACAATGGACATGATCCGCGCCATCGCCCGGCCCTCATAGCCATCGCGCACGAGAGCAATGCCAACGATGCGCGGGGCGGCAGCGCCAAGGCCCTGCATCACGCGTCCCACCAACATTGTTTCGAAGCTGACCGAAATCATTGAAAGGAGACAACCGAGTATGAAGATCACATATCCACCGTAGATCACCGGTTTGCGGCCATAACAATCCGACAAAGGCCCGGCCACAATCTGGCCGATGGCAAATCCGAGAAACATTGCTGTGATCACCAATTGCGCCTGATTGGGATCATCAAGTTGAAGATCAACCGCAATGAGACCAAGCGCCGGCAACATCGCATCAATCGACAAGGCCAGAATAGAAATCATGAAAGCGAGCAGCGAAACAAATTCCGGCATGCTCAAGGGTTTAGAGGGTGAAAACATGGCTCGAGCGATAGGTGAATTTGTTTCCGACCGCAAGCGCAACTGCTGTAAACCTTGCCAATCCTGCGAAGTGACCAAGATCAAATGTTTGGAGAGAAGGAGTTAGGCATGAGAAATCTTGTCCCCGGCGCGCTTGTTTCGAGCATCATGCTCCTTTCCGGTATCACTGTCGGCACTGGTTTTGCGCAGAAAAATACAGAGATCATTCCGTCCTACTGCCAGGCGGTCGCAGAGAACAAACAACAGGAAGAACTGAATGGCGGCTGGCCTGGAATTGAATTGACGCAAGCGGGAACGCTTCCCCTATGGCAGGCGAGCATCTCCGGAAACATAAAAACGTCTGAGGTAAAAATTACCTATGTGGGCCATTCCACATTTCGCATTGAAGACGCTGACGGATTGACCATCGCCACTGATTTTGCGGGCTTTGCCGGGCCGAATATTGTCCCCAAAGTGGTGACAATGAACCATGCCCATTCTACGCACTTTACCTCAAACCCTGATCCTCGGATCGAACATGTGCTGCGCGGATGGGGCACCAATGGTAGCCCCGCGAAACACTATCATCAGATCGGCAATGCGCTGATCAGAAACGTGACAACGGACATTAACAGCCAGTGGTCAGGGTTCGAAGCCGACGGCAATTCAATTTTCATATTCGAGATAGCGGGATTATGCATCGGACATCTGGGGCATTTGCATCACCTCCCGACCGATAGTCATTACGCGGCAATCGGACGGCTGGATGTGGTGATGGCGCCCGTTGATGGCGGCTATACGCTTAGCGTGCAAGGCATGGCGGATGTGGTCGAG
>CAWUJX010000207.1:0-2619 GCA_963922635.1 uncultured Hyphomicrobiales bacterium
GTATCCAGAAGCTCGTTCCGCCGAATTTCGCTGCTGATGTTTTCACGAGCCCGTGTTCCTGGAGCGCCTCGGCCATCACGGTGCGCCGTTCTGCATAACTACGTTTCAACTTACGCATCTGTGCGCCATAGTGACCAAGCGCCATGAAATAGGCGGCAGTTCTCTGGCTATGCCCCGGCGGATGACGGAACATGAGATGCCGCAATTTACGGGCCTCGTCGATGAGCGCGTCGGGTCCAGCCAGATAGCCGAGCCTGAGCCCGGGAAACAGAGATTTGGAAAAGCTGCCGATATACACAACGCGAGCTTTTTCATCCATGGATTTCAGTGCCGGTGAGGGAGAACCCATAAAGTTCATTTCAAACTCATAGTCATCTTCAACGATCACAAAATCATGTTTCTCTGCCAGTGCGAGCAATTCTTTGCGTCGCCCGATGGACATGGTGACCGTCGTTGGCGACTGATGGCTAGGCGTTACGAAAACCAGATCACATTTCGCAAGTTTCGTCTCGTCGAGGATCAGGCCCTCATCGTCCACGTCGAAATACTCCACGTGGTTCGTGCGGGTGGCAACGATATTGCGAATGTCAGGGTAGGAGGGTTCTTCGATACCCACCACTGTATCTGGTCCAATCATCAGCTCGGCAACAAGGAAGAGCGCATTTTGAGCACCCAATGTGACAAGCACATGTTCTGGCACTTTGTAAATGCCCCGTTGGGGAAGACTGTGGCTCGCGATATAATTGACCAGCATGGGGTCGTCGTTAAAGCCAAAGTCTCCTGCGAGAGCGCCGAAATCACGGGCGCCCAATGCCTGTCTCGCGCAATCCCGCCATTCGGAATGACTGAACAGATTGAAATCGGCTTGGCCATATACAAACGGATATTGGTATTCGCGCCAGTTGAGCGGTTTGTTCACCACGTTTAATTGGCCGGATTGTCGGCGAATACGATGATGCCAATCGATTTTTTCCACGACCGGCTTGGTGTTTTCAGTGAACCCGAGCGGATTTACCGGTGCATCCTCATTGACCACATAGCCCGAACGCGGTTTGGGGGTGAGATAACCGTCATCTGCCAATGCCTGATAGGCGAGCGTGACCGTGTTTCGTGCGACTTTCAAATGGCGAGAGAGACTGCGGCTTGACGGCAGGCGTTCACCCGGAGCCAATGCGCGGCTCATGATGGCGTTAACGACCTTTTCCCGCAGCTGGGCTTGCAAGCTTGCGGGCAAGCCAGCGTCCAATTCAAACAGTATTTCTTTCATGGCTAAACCTAGTCAAACCGCTGGCACCATGTAAAGGGTTTTTTGGTTCTATAAGCGTGTGCCGTTGATAAGTACGGTCTTGGGATTGCCTTGGAGGAGGCGCAGACAGGTTTCTGTCGGAGGGAATTTTTGGTCGATCAGCGCTTTCAGCCTGTTTCCGGTATGGAGCTACCACGCTTTGCGGGTGTTCCAACCTTTATGCGGCTGCCATATGCTTCGTCAGGCGACGATTTATACAGCGCAACAGAGATAGGCTTCATTGGCATTCCATGGGACGGTGGAACTACCAATAGGCCCGGCGCTCGCCATGGGCCGAGGCAGGTCCGGGATCTTACCACGATGATCCGGTCAACGCATCCGGTCAGCTACATTAATCCATTCGAAGTGTGCAATTGTGCAGACCTCGGCGATGTATCACCCAATCCTGCAGGACTTGAAGATACGCTGGAGCGTGTTGAAGCGTTTTACGGCAAAATCAAGACTGACGGCATAACTCCCATATCTGTGGGCGGTGATCATTTGACCAGCCTTCCGGTTCTGAGAGGTTTGGCTGACAAAAACAAGCCGCTATCGATGATCCATTTCGATGCCCATACGGATTTGTTTGAGGGATATTTTGGCGGGACGATCTATACGCACGGGACACCGTTTCGGCGGGCGATTGAGGAAGGCTTGCTGGACCCAACCAAAGTGGTTCAGATTGGTATCCGCGGAACGATGTATGATGGCGAAGATATTGCCTGGGGTCGTGAACGCGGCGTTACAATCATACCGATTGATGAATGCATGGAGCGTGGCTTCAAAGACGTCATGCAGCAGGCTCGTGACATCGTAGGCGATACTGAAACCTATGTGAGCTTTGATATCGATTTTATTGACCCGGCGTTTGCACCGGGAACTGGTACCCCGGAGATTGGCGGCCCTGATACGTGGACTGCCCAGCAGTATGTGCGTGGCCTGCAAGGGGTAAATGTTATTGGAGCAGATTTGGTGGAGGTTTCGCCACCGTTTGACCAATCGGGTGGTACTGCATGGGTGGCGGCTTCCATTTTGTTTGAACTTTTGTGTATTGTTGCTCAGGCCCGAAAAGGGTGGGAGGCATAAGAATCGGATTTTGATTGTGCAGCGCGGTCAAAATTCAAAACATTTCCGCTGTGAATTAAAGGGAGAGACTAATGAAAACTCTTAAAACAATGGTGGCGGCTCTCGCAGCATCTTCAGCGATGTTTGTGGCGACCGCTCCGGCAAACGCACTTGATGAACTTACTGTGGCATACTTCCTCGAGTGGCCAACACCAAACCAGTTCGCTCAAGCCAATAAAATCTACGAAAAAGCGCGTGGGGTGAAAGTG
>CAWUJX010000208.1:0-2543 GCA_963922635.1 uncultured Hyphomicrobiales bacterium
CCCATGAAAACGCGGGCCAATGACCAGAAAACATTCTCCCAGAGCGAAACGCCTTGATAGCCCTCGTTATGGAGCTGCACAAAGGTGGACCATACTTTTTCAGGTGGCGGAAGAAACAATGCTTCCATGGTCATGCCTTCACCGGGCCGGATAGAGAAACTTCCGCGCTTCGTGAAGAGAACTTCGCCGCCATCGATCTGAACCACCTGATCTGCCACCACCGGCTGACCATTGATCGCAGTAATCGTGTAGCCGTCTTCCTTGCCGCCCTCATCGTTTTCTTGTGCCCGCAAAATCTTCGAACGACGCTCAAGCATCATTACCGCATCATCTTTTGCAAAGCCCTCTGAAGACGAAGGCGCCTCGAGGGTTTCCACATCTTCGCCTTGCTTTGAAACACGGAACTGAACGGTAGCTGTATCGGTCTCACCGGCAGCATTTTGGGCCGTGTATTCAAACGAATAATCGCCGTTTGACGGACCAGGCAAACTGAACGGCAGGAGTTTAGATTCCGTCGCCAATCCCCATAAAAAGAAGATAGTCAGGACACCCAGCACCGACCCGATGCGGTTCGCCACAACAGAACTTTCATCCCCAAACGTGACTGTTTTCAAACTTCCGAAGCCAGTCTGCTCTTTGCCCCGGGCGTAGATGTTATACAGAAATGAGGAAAGCGCACTGAAAGCGAGATATACGGCAAAAATGACCGCAATACCAAGGATCATCCACAAAGCGGTAGTGAGCGCGAATCCAAATTCGCTGAGAAAATCTTGATTGGTAAAAAACATGCGAGCCCCCTATGCCGCGTTTTCGGTGCGGCCCATGATTTCCTCTTCCATGTCCCAAATCATTGAGAGGATCTCATCACGTGTTTTCCCGAATTTCTTGTGCTTTTTCACTTCCCGCAGATCTTGCCCCACACCAAGTTCCGCAAATGGAAGATTGTATTCTTTATGAACGCGCCCTGGTCTTGGTGCCATTACCAAAAGACGTTCGCCCAGCAATAGCGCTTCTTCCACCGAATGGGTAATCAGAATGATCGTCTTGCCGGTTTCTTTCCAAAGCTTGAGCACCAGCCCTTGCATCTTTTCCCGGGTCAATGCGTCGAGCGCACCTAGCGGCTCATCCATCAAAATCACGTCGGGGTCATTGGCAAGACAGCGGGCAAGCGCCACACGCTGCTGCATGCCGCCGGAGAGTTCGTAAATCGCTTTTTCCTTGAAATCCTGAAGGCCTACCACATCAAGCAGGTGGTCCACCGTTTCATTCATTTCGCCCTTTGGCATGCCTTTGAGTTCCGGCCCAAAGGAAACATTTTTCCGCACACTCATCCATTCAAAGAGCGCACCTTTTTGGAACACCATTCCGCGTTCCGGCCCCGGACCCTGAACAATTTCCCCGTCAAGCGTAATGGTTCCGGCAGTCGGAGCCAAAAATCCCGCGACGATATTCAATAATGTGGTTTTGCCACAACCGGACGGTCCCAGCACGGATAGCAACTCGCCTTCCTTGATGTTGAGATTGATGTTTTTGAGCGCTTCCACATTGCCACCATCCGGCAATTCGAAGGTCATGGATACATCGTCAATAATCAAACCGGACATGCGGTACTCCCCAGAAGTAAATTGTATCAGGACGCGAAACTTGCCCGCGTCCTGATGTGCCTAGTGGCAGCTTACATTTTTGATGCTGCTTCGAGATAGCTGCTGTTCACAAGCGCTGTGTAGTCAGGAAGCGCTTTGATCTTGCCGCCTTCTTCGAGCGACTTAGCGCTTGCTGCAAGATATTCAGCAACACCGCCACCCATCCAGTCGGCGGAAAGCTGTGTTTCAACACTTGGGAACACGAAAGTACCGATAACAGCTTTTGTGCCATCCATATCCATACCAGCAGCTTTCGAGATGGATTCCATCATCGGTGCTGGGTCAGAAGCATACTTTGCGTTCATGTCTGCGGTAACCTTCAGGAACTTGGCAAGAAGTTCAGGGTTTTCTTCACCGAATGAAGTCGGGATAGAAGTCACGTCGAACACTTTGCCAACGACCGCTTCCTTCTCAGCACCTTCAATGATTGGGTTGCCGTGCTGTTTCATGGTGCGCAGCGCGCCACCCCAACCACAAGCCATGGCAAGGTCAGTATTAGGCTGTGAGAACGCAGCAGCGGAGTCTGACGGCGCCATGTCCACGATGGTCAGGTCTGATTCAGCAATGCCAAAATGCTTCATTTGAGCAAGGAAACCGGAATGAGCCGCAGTACCGAGCGGTACAGCAACTTTCTTACCTTTGAGTTCTTCCACATTGTCTTTTGTGATTTCCAACTCGGAACGCACAACGCAGTTGTCGTTGTCAGAGTATGAAACCGCGATATCGACAACCTGAAGGTCTTGGCCAGCTGCAGTTGCCACCAGGAACGGTGTTACACCTTGTGAGAATGAAATATCCACATCACCAGACGCCATAGCAGCAGACATTGCTGTACCAGCATCGAAAGAAACCCAGTTCACTTTCACACCCAGCTCTTCTTCGTAGGTGCCCATGGCTTTA
>CAWUJX010000209.1:0-2416 GCA_963922635.1 uncultured Hyphomicrobiales bacterium
TTGGCAGAAGATGGCGAAGATGTATCTGAAGCAGTCAGTTCAGAACCATCAGGTGCGGCACCCTCGAATACATCTGCTAAAGAAGCGAAGTCTGAAACCGCTCCTTCCGCTTCTGCGCCAAGCCCCAAAAGCGAAGACCTTTCGCAGGAATACAAGAACAAATCCCAGCCTGCGGGTGCTGACAAAAACGGATCGCGAATTTTTGCGTCTCCGCTTGCGCGCCGTATCGCGGAACAAAACGGTATTGATCTTTCAACGATCAACGGTAGTGGTCCGCGGGGTCGTATTGTGAAAGCGGACGTGGAGGGCAAGAGTGCCACAACACCCGTCGAGCCTGCTGCCAAATCCAAAGCACCGCAATCAGGAGCCGCAATGGCGACTGGTATGAGCGATGAACAGGTTCTCGGTTTCTACAAAGAAGGCGAGTATGAAACGCTTGCCCATGATGGAATGCGTCGGACCATTGCTTCGCGTTTGACCGAATCCACGCAGACGATACCGTCTTACTTCCTGTCCATGGATTGTGAACTGGATGCACTCTTGGCGCTGCGTAAAGAGATCAACGCCGCTGCGCCAATTCAGGACGAAAAACCTGCCTACAAAGTCTCAGTGAATGACTTCATCATCAAGGCGATGGCACTCGCACTACGTGATGTGCCAATGGCCAATGCGTCGTGGACTTCATACGCCCGGATTTTGCACAAACATGCCGATGTGGGTGTGGCCGTTGCGATCCCCGATGGATTGATCACACCAATCGTCCGGCAAGCCGAATTGAAAACGTTATCGGTCATTGCCAATGAAATGAAAGATTTGGCCAAACGTGCCCGCGACAAAAAGCTAAAACCCGATGAATATCAAGGTGGCTCTACCGCAGTTTCCAACTTGGGCATGATGGGCGTTTCGAACTTCACATCCATCATCAATCCGCCGCACGCATCCATCATTTCGATTGGAGCAGGCGAACAAAAGGCTGTGGTTAAAGACGGCGCTTTGGCTATGGCCACGGTTATGACGGTTACCTTCGCGTTTGATCACCGTGTCATTGATGGCGCACTGGGAGCGGAGCTCGCGGGTGCCTTCAAAACTTACATCGAAAAGCCGATGGGCATGCTGGTGTAAAGTCATGCCGGTTTTGAAACAGGTCAATTCATACCGTGGGTTGGCTCTCAATCACATCCATAACAAACGCTGCGATTTCCTGACCGTATCGGGCCATTACCAGTGCCACAATAAAAGCATAGAGCAGGTTGGTCACCACAGAAATCAGTCGAAGACGAAATACGTAGCCGATGGCTTTGAATGTGAAAATCGCCATAAGCAACAAACCGGGCCCCAAAATAATCCAAGGCAATTGGCTGATATTGGTGATCAGGTAATCGACGATATCCATCAACATTCTCCTGTTTGTCTCGACATGTATGATAAATCGCAGAATGTGTCATCTTTCGGTGCTGCGCATGCCTAACTGCACAATCCGTCCTTCGAAACAGGCCGACGCGGCGGACCTCGCGATCCTTGATAATATCGCCGGGCACGGGATTTCACTTTGGTTTTGGCAGGGTGCCGTCAAATCCGGCAAGGCAAAAGATGCATTGGATTGGGGGCGTTCCCGCTTTGCTAGCGACGAAATTTTTGCCTGGCGAAACGCGTATGTCTCTGAAACCGATGAAATGATAACCGGCAGCATCACAAGCTACATCATGCCCGATGAGGATGATGATGCGGATGCAATCAAGAAAGACGCACCGGCATTTGTGCCGGTTTTCGAATTATACGCGCAGGCAAAGGGCGCTTGGTTCATCGATAGTTTCGCAGTCTATGATTCATTCCGTGGTCACGGGCATGGTCGCATGTTGTTTGAAGACAGTATGAAGCGTGGAAAATTGTCCGGTGCCGCTGAGTCCATGTTGGTGTGTGAAGACACAAATGAAGAGGCACTTCCTCTCTATCGAGCTCATGGCTTTTCAGAAATTGATCAACGCCCATTCATCGATTTCGGGCTCAATCACAAGACAAATGTCTGGCTGCTGCTTGCGGCACAACTTTAAGGGATCAGACTATGGCGAACGCGTATGACGTGATGATTATCGGCTCAGGGCCTGGGGGCTATGTGACAGCTATCCGTGCCGCACAATTAGGTTTGAAAACGGCAATCGTGGAACGTGAACATCTTGGTGGCATCTGTCTGAATTGGGGCTGTATTCCCACAAAGGCCTTACTTCGAACGGCGGAGATTTATCATTACATGCAGCATGCGGGCGATTATGGCTTGTCTGCCGAAAACGTGGCGTTTGATCCAAAGGCGGTTGTGAAGCGATCGCGCGGTGTTTCAGGCCAGTTAAACGGCGGCGTCGGCCATCTTCTGAAAAAGAATAAGGTGGACGTCATTTGGGGTGAGGGAAAAATCACCAAG
>CAWUJX010000210.1:0-2378 GCA_963922635.1 uncultured Hyphomicrobiales bacterium
ACCGAAAAAGCCGTGTTTCACTTCCCCGGCGGGTTAAAGGACTATCTCGAAGCATCCATCGGAAAAGCGCATCGGGTCACCGCAGAGCCGTTCGCCGGGCGTTCTGAAAAATCATCGGGCCATGGCTCGCTTGAATGGGCGGTGACTTGGCACGGTGATGATGGATTTGTGAATTCCTATTGTAACACCATTCCCACGCCCGAAGGCGGCACCCACGAAGCTGGCTTTCGTATCGCACTCGCTCGCGGTCTCAAGGCTTATGCGGAAATGGTGGGTAACAAAAAAGGTTCGATCATCACCACCGATGATGTCATGACGTCTGCTGCGGCGATGTTGTCGGTATTCATTCGTGAACCGGAATTTGTGGGTCAGACCAAGGACAAACTAGCGACCGTTGAAGCGCAGCGAATTGTGGAAACTGCCATACGGGACCCCTTTGACCATTGGCTAGCCGCCTCCCCGCAACAGGCAAATAAGCTTCTGGAATGGGTGATTGAACGCGCTGACGAACGCCTGCGCCGCCGCAAGGAAAAAGAGATTAACAGAAAGTCTGCCACCCGGAAATTGCGGTTACCCGGCAAACTTGCCGATTGTTCGGCAAACGCAAAGGGCGGCACAGAGCTGTTTATCGTTGAGGGTGATTCCGCGGGCGGGTCCGCAAAACAGGCGCGCAACCGCGTTTCCCAAGCAATCCTGCCCCTACGCGGGAAGATATTGAACGTGGCGAATGCGGGCCGTGACAAGCTTGCCGCCAACCAGCAGATTGCCGATCTGATACAAGCGCTAGGCTGCGGTACACGTTCGAAATACCGCGACGAAGACCTGCGTTATGATCGCATCATCATCATGACTGATGCTGACGTGGACGGTGCACACATCGCTTCGCTTCTTATAACATTTTTCTACCAGGAAATGCCGGACCTTATCCGCGATGGTAAACTCTATCTGGCTATCCCGCCGCTTTATAAAATCTCACAAGGTGGCAAAACGCTTTATGCCCGCGATGACGCTCATAAGGACGAACTGCTGGAGACTGAGTTTACCGGCAACAAGAAAATTGAAATCGGACGGTTCAAGGGCCTTGGTGAGATGATGCCTGCCCAGTTGAAAGAAACAACAATGGACCCGGCGAAACGCAGCCTGCTTAAAGTCGAAATTCCTGAGGTGGATGAGAACACCACCCGGTCAACAGTTGATCAGCTCATGGGCAATAAACCGGAAGCCCGGTTTCGATTTATTCAGGATAATGCGGAATTCGCCGGCGAAGACCTGTTGGACGTTTAGACGCTTATTCCGGGTTTGGAATATTCACTTCGGCTTGTACTTCCAGAACCTGCGTGACCTTCATTTCAAATGCACTTGTCTTTGAATGCGTGAAAGAACGCGCAATCCAACCATTATCCGGGTCGACCCAGTATTTTTGCGCCATTTCCGCGCCTTGCAACGGGGCTGAAACATATTTGCCGCTCACCGTTTCGTAGCTCACACCGTCCACTTTCTCGCTCCCGCACAGTGTGTCAGTCGCACTCTCTTTGTGTTTTGCTAGATGTTCTTGAGCCACCGCTTTCGCGTCACCGCTTGGCATTTCACGCACAAAAGCCCATGAATCTCCTTTGTCCGTCGAGGAATACATCCGATCGTCACGAAACAGCGTCCATTGCATGGCCTCTGGCTCAATCATTTCGGTCATCCAATTCCCTGCTCCGTCACTGTAAAACCAGTTTTGTGTTGTAGTAGCTCCCACAATTTCCTGAGTGATATGGATTTTCACAGGCGTGGTTTCATCGTTTCCGGCAAGCAACATCCTAAACTTCTCAAGGCAGGCATCCGCATTAGCGGGGTGTGCTGTTGCCAGCAGAAGAACGAAAAGAATAAATCCACGCATGACTACCTCCTGATCTGGGGAGATATTACCTCACTCTACCGGAGCTGCAACTTGCTTCAACGCTGTAATGAGAATCGCAGAGAAGTCTTCAGGCGCTTCGAGTTGTGGCATATGGCCAATGTTTTCCATGCGCTGAAAACTAAACGGTTGCAGAATGCCGACAACCACTCCAATGACCGGAAACAAAACCGCCCACGTGGTTTTATAGAGGCTCAGCATTCGATTGCCCGCTTAATTATTTTGGCACACAGTAATTTTAGGATATTCTCATAACGGGGCCACTTAGCGAGACTCAGCGGACAGGGGATAGCAAAATGGGCGCATTCACACGCAGGTCTTTACTGGTGGGCGCAGGTGCGGTTGCAGGTATTGCCGGAACACGCTGGTGGATGAATGAAGACATACCAACTGGCACGGGATTTCCCGATGCATCGACCGCCGCTAATGGGCAAACCGTTCTGAATGATGCCAGCCTTTTATCACCCACTCCGGT
>CAWUJX010000211.1:0-2234 GCA_963922635.1 uncultured Hyphomicrobiales bacterium
GTTGAGGGAAACCGCGGCCCAATCGAATGGCAAGCTTGAAGGGTTGATGATTAAGGACCGGCAAAGCATCTATGTCTCCGGTCGCCCCAAACATGCGTGGTACAAATGGAAGTGCGATCCACTGCTTTTGGATGCCGTGCTCATGTATGCCCAACGCGGCCACGGGAAACGCTCTTCATATTACTCTGATTATACTTTCGGGCTTTGGAACGAAGACGGGCAACTCCTGCCCATTGGCAAGGCATATTTTGGCTTTACTGATGATGAGTTGAAGCAGCTGGACAATTGGATACGTCAAAACAAGTTACAGCGCTTTGGCCCGGTCCAGGAGGTGAAGAAGGAACTTGTTTTTGAAGTTGCTTTTGATAGCGCTCATCACAGCCCGCGACACAAATCGGGTTTCGCGCTGAGGTTTCCAAGAATTCACCGGATACGATGGGATAAACCGGCAAAAGAGGCCGATACACTTCCCTCGCTTGAGAAACTTGTACGGGCGCAATCTACACAATCTGCTGATTTGACTTGATCGAGACGCCATTTACTATCTGGGTATGACTGGCATTCAAAAGCTCATTGTTGCCCCATTCATCTTTCTGCTGTGCGTGACGACTTCAGCCTTGACTGCACAGGCGGAAGAAGTTGATCTCGAACTAGTCCTCGCTATGGATGCCTCCGGTTCAATCAGTGATAAAGAATACGTCCTCCAGCTTAACGGCACTGCAGCCGCATTTCGCGATCCGGCAATTCAAGCGGCAATCGTATCAGGTCCTGTGGGGAAAATCGCAGTGAATGTGATGCTCTGGTCTGATGCTGCCTATGAAAAAGTGAGTAGCGGCTGGTTTGTGCTTGACGGCCAGGCTTCTGCGGAACGCTTCGCATCGATGGTCCAAATCTTTCAACTCACTCCCGATGGGAAAATCAGCTTTGGCGGTGGTGGAACCGGCATTGGGTCCGGGGTGCAAGCTGCGCTAAAGCTACTTAACAGCAATCAATATCAAGGGCTGCGCCGGGTCATTGATGTATCAGGCGATGGAGTGGAAACAGAGTTTTGGTTTTCCAAATCGATCATGATAGCGGACGCAAAGCGGTTGGCTGACGCTGCAAATGTCACGATTAATGGCTTGCCCATCATAACGCGGGACTTTCCAAATCTTGACGAGTACTACCGCGAAAAAATTATCACCGGAGCTGGTTCGTTTGTCATGAAGGCCGAGGGGTTTGAGGATTTTGGCCGTGCAATAAAACAAAAGCTGCTCCGTGAAATTTCTTCGAATTTGGCTAAGGCTCCCTCGCGCGAGAGCGACAAGTCGATACAATTTGCAAGAGTGGATAAACGCCTGAAAACGCTTCGTTAAAATCTAATTCACTACGGGCAATGTCAGCTCAAACGTTGCGCCTTTTTCGACGTTATCGAGAATCCGAATTTCGCCGCCATGGGCAGTGAGAATGGAAGACACAATGCTCAATCCCATTCCGGTTCCGCCATTTTCACGCCGTGTGGTAAAGAACATCTCGAAAACCTTCTTTTGATTAGTCGCAGATATCCCGCTGCCGTCATCCGCGATCAAAATGAGCACTTTGCCGTTCTTAGCTTCCACAGAGATATGAACATTACTTGCATGGTGATTTGCAGCATTTTCCAACAGGTTCGATAGAACAATGTGTAGCGGCTCAGCAGACATCGGTATCGCGGGTTTGCCGGCGTGATCGGTTGTGATGTTAACGTGAGGGTACAATGTTCTCAGGTTAGCAACGCACTCAATAATATCGGTTTCACCAGCCTCGATATTTTGTTCTGTCGCTGCCAACTCCCGCAGTCTGTCTAGGAGACGAGAAAGCCGGTCGGTATCTTGCATGATATTGTTCAAGAACCGTTCGCGTTTTTGAGCTTCCATATCGTTTCCATCGTCAAGCAGAAGTTCCGCGGCCCCATTGATGCTTGTCAGTGGTGACTTCAACTCGTGGGAAACATGGGTGGCAAAAGTGCGAATATAGTCGTTTTTGCTTTGGAGCTTTTCAGACATGGCCAACAGGCCCTTCGATAGGCTTGCGATTTCACGCGTACCATGGCGATGTAGTGGCTTGAGCGCGCTGCGGTCTCCGTTCGCAATGCGCCTGGTACGTTCATTCAGCGCTTCGATGGGCCCTTTAATGGTGCGTACAAACAAGAAGCCGATAGCCAATGTGACCAGTGAAATCAGAACCAACGCTGCTATTACCTGTGCAATCTGTCC
>CAWUJX010000212.1:0-1769 GCA_963922635.1 uncultured Hyphomicrobiales bacterium
AAAAGCTGATCTTGAAAGAGAGCCTCGATTTTTTAAAACCCAAGGTCTGACTGTTGAAAATATTCGTCAAGCCGTCATTCACGCACGCCAGAAGATCGGGACCTCAGAGCGTCAGACCTGCAAGATACTTGGCATTGCTCGATCAACCCAGCGTTATAAGGCCGCCAAATCGAAAGATGATGATAGCAGCCTTAGGCTGGCTCTCATTCGTTTAGCCAAACAGTATGGACGTTACGGTTATCGAAAGATCGCTGAACTCCTGCGTATTTAAGGCTGGACAGTCAATCACAAGAAGATTGAACGTCTATCGCGCGAGGAAGGCCTGCAGTTGCCGCGGCGTCATAAGAAACGTAAGCGCCTCTATCACAAAGACAGCTCCGTCATTCGCTTACGGCCAAAATACCCCAACCACATATGGAGCATCGACTTCGTTCATGACCGGCTGAGTAGTGGTCGCAAATACAAAATGCTTACCGTCATTGATGAGTACACTCGTGAAGCGCTCTGCGTCACCGCCATGCCGAGCATGGGTTCATCGGAAGTGCTGGAAGCCCTTTATCCTTTGTTGCTCAAATATGGAAAGCCAGAGTTTATTCGTTCAGACAACGGCCCGGAGTTCGCTTCGGAAAACTTTCAATCATGGCTCAACACCGTAGGCGTCAAACCCATCCGCATCTACCCAGGTTCGCCGTGGGAGAACGGATACAACGAACGCTTTAACGGTACCCTGCGCAAAGAAGTGCTCAACGCCGAATGGTTCGTATCAATCGACCAGGCAAAAGCCGCTATCGGAAAATGGCTCAGGCAGTACAATCATGTCCGACCGCATCAGGCCCTCGCGATGCGACCGCCGGTTCCTGAAACTGTATCAGATTTTGGTACATAACAACGGGGCTGGACACGGGGTGTAATGCTCGCGCTCCAGTGACGCGGATCAGAAAACGATCCGGTGAGTCGTTTTCCCGCCGAACGCGCTTGAGGAGTCCGTCGCCGCGGCAGCGCTACCGAGGTGGTTGGCGTGCGTGTAGGAATAGCCGAACGCGTTAATGGCATCCATGCACAAAAACACCGTTGCGCGTTGTCGTATAGTCAGTATAAAATAGACCCACTTGATTAAATTCGAGCACGGAAGACCTTAACGTAAAAAACAACCCAAATTGTAAACAAGACTGCGAACGTAACTCCATTTGCCGTGGTACCAAGCTTCAACTTACCTAATCCGTACGGCACCAGGAAAGCAATCAGTACGAGAAGGACTACAGCTTCAAAAACAACAGCCCATGAGGGAAGCGACTTGTTCAATAATTTCTCAATCAGCGACATTAAAATTGCTCTTCTGCCATCAGGACATCATTCCCAATTTTCGATGTTTCGCTGTCAACTTGGCTGGTGTTATCTGCATTGCTCGGGCCGGACGCCTCCCCGCCGTCGAACGAGGCTGGAAGAACGTCGTCCGAAATTGGTGATGCCGAATCTGTGGAAGAGGACTCAAAGCTTTCTATTTCTGTCTGCTCATTTGCTTTACGCTCCGCATTTGCGGCATCCAATTTGCCAGAAATGAATGCACCAGCAACACCAACCGCCGCCCCGGCAGCAGCGCCGGCCCAAGTCCCTGCGACGCCCGCAATGGCACCACCTGCAGCTCCCGAAAGGGTCGTGACAATTAAGCCGCCAGCAGAGGCGCCAGCGCCATTACTAGAACCTGCTTGGTTGGTGACCTGACCCCTTTGAACGCAGCCGCGTTGAGATAGTAAAATGGCTGTATCAAA
>CAWUJX010000213.1:0-1649 GCA_963922635.1 uncultured Hyphomicrobiales bacterium
AAGAAAACATCTCGCTGTTGGAGCGGCTGGATGAACTCTCGGTGCTTGGATATCCGTTACTGATTGGTACATCGCGGAAACGCTTTATCGGTCATTTCACCGGCAGAGACACGCATGAACGCGATATTGGCACTGCGGCGACAAGCGTTGTCGCGCGGATGAAAGGTGGTGCTATTTTTCGCGTCCATGATATTGCTTCGAATGTTGACGCTCTTGCAATCGCCGATGCGGTCATTGGCCAAAGAGCTGGGGAATAGAATATGTCCACATATGTTATCAGCCTGAATAATTGCGCGTTTTTTGCACGCCACGGGGTCTTTAACGAGGAAGAGACACTGGGCCAGCGCTTTTTTGTTGATGCCACGCTTGATGTGGATGCGGGTGATTGTCTTGAAACGGACGAGATCGAAGGCACCGTGGATTACGGGAAGGCGTTTCAGGTGATCGAGCGGATCATCACCGGCAAGCGGCGCTTTCTGATCGAAGCGTTAGCGTTGGAAACTGCGAAAGCGATCTGTCGTGACTTTGCCATGGTGCGTCGGGCGGAAATCACGATCCGAAAACCAAACGCCCCCGTCCAAGGTGTTTTGGATCATGTGGCAGTTACGGTAGTTCATGAGCCCGATGGTGAGTGAGCCACGCCAGGCATATCTTGGCTTAGGCGGAAATATCGGCGATGTGGTGGAAGCGCTTCGTCATGCTCTACAAACTTTGGATGATCACATTGATGCTGAGGTTACCGCTGTTTCGCCGGTATATCTAACGCCGCCCTGGGGCATTGAAGACCAGCCATGGTTTCACAATGCCTGTGCAGAGGTTAAAACCAGTTTGAGACCCCACGAATTGCTCGAATTGTGTATGGAAATCGAGGCTTCCTTGCAGCGGGTTCGCGATCAACGCTGGGGGCCTAGGACGATTGATCTTGATATATTGATTTATGCCGAAGAACAGCTTTCCAGCGACACGCTTACCATTCCTCATCCAAGGATTACCGAACGCCAGTTTGTGCTCCAGCCGCTAAGCGATATTGCGCCGGATGTTTTAATAAAAGGCAAGACCTGCGAACAATGGATTGCTGAACAGGATTGGCCGCCACTTAATACGCTTGATCTTGCCAAGGATTGGTGGAAGGCGCCCTGATCTACGCTGTGTTCGCAGCTTATTTGACGGAGCCTGTTACGACCTTGTCGGACATACGGGCCAAATTCATTCCGATCACGGGGACCAGATTACCTTGATGCTTCACTGAAATGGTCACCTTGAGTGCGTCCGGATTTGTGAGGTTCGCTACCATGATGCCACGTAGATCATTTCGTTTGATGTCCGCCACGAGCCGACCTTTCGTATAGCGCCCGCCAATCACGTCCATGCCTTTGCCTTTTGCACCATCGAGGAACTGGCCCACATAGCTTCCGGCTGACTTCAGGATCGATGCATTCATGGGTTGTGCGAATACACCGACCCGGCACGAACCATCGATTTCCATGCCCGGTTTTGCATCCGGATTGATGCCGCCAAACGTGCAGACGAATTTCGTACCCTTATATTCGCCGGCAACGATCTCGCCGGGGCCTGACCATTCGCCCTGTATGTTTTTGAAAAACGTCTTGTCGGAAGCTGACGCGGAGAGGGGGAAGACGAAGCTCGAA
>CAWUJX010000214.1:0-1503 GCA_963922635.1 uncultured Hyphomicrobiales bacterium
AGATGATCAATCGCTTCCGCCACTTTCGGCAAACCAAACCGAGCATGTTTGCTGCCTCCGTTATTTGTCACGACACAACGGACCGGCCCCACTTTTTCTTCAAGCACGAAATCATCGCCCACACCCAAGTGATTCAGATGATTCAACAAAATCGCAGTGCCAACGGTAGGGTGCCCGGCAAATGGCAGTTCATGCGCTGGCGTAAAAATTCGAATGGCAGCACCATTGGACGCATCTTTGGGTGGGCTTACAAGTACAGTCTCCGATAGATTGAACTCCACCGCGATACGTTGCATTGCATCATCGTCCAGACCCTCACTATCGAGAACAACCGCCAGAGGATTGCCGGCTAAGGGCTTATCGGTGAACACGTCCAATGTATAAAATTTCCGCATAGCTTCTTTCGAGTTCACATTTCCGGCATTAACCATGACCGCGAACTCTCGCCTCCCTTTCGCCCGATTCCGTTGACTTCGACAACTTTAACAGCTTTGTTAACACTTCATTAACCAAGGGCAATAGCCCCAGTAGTGAGTAGGGTGATGAGAAAAACCGGCATAATACTCGCGTTCACCGCGACTTTTATCCCTAGCGTGAGCATGGCAGGCAATACGGCCCATATGCAAACAATTGGCCTCACATCCCAGCCCATCGGGCATTACGTATATTGCAAGCAATATATCTCTGACTGCAAAATCCGAAGCCAAGACACTAAGGCTCCCGAACTCACAAGAGAACGCTGGAATGACCTTGTGGAAGTGAACGCGTATTCGAACAATACCATCGCTCCTTATACCGATCTGGAGATTTACAACCAGGAAGAAGTCTGGGCCTACCCTACCAGCTATGGCGATTGCGAAGACTATGTGTTGATGAAGCGTCACCTGTTGATGGAACGTGGCTGGCCGGCATCAAGTCTTCTCATTACGGTTGTTTTGCAACCCAATGGCGAGGGTCATGCGGTACTTACGGTTCGAACGGACCGCGCCGATTATATTCTCGATAACCTGGACGAACGCATCAAACCCTGGAACGAAACGCCATACACCTATTTGAAACGTCAGTCGGAAACCCATTCTGGCAAGTGGATCGATATCGAAGACAGCCGGGTATAGCGCCTCAATCGCCGGGAAACGGCTGTTTTTCCTCACACTCCGGACACTGCCGATATCGCTTACTCTGAGCTTCCCAATCCGCAATATTTTCCGACGAAATTGTCTGCCCCGTAATGATCGGGTCTACTGTATTGGGGACAGCAATAACGGCCTGTTGAGAAGAGGTGGAGGTTTCTGGCTGATCGGGATTGACTGAATTTGCCGCAACAACTGCAGACCCCGCCAGAAAACACACAGTGAAAATACGCATAACAAACACCCTGATGTGGACATCATTAAAAATGACGGAAACACTTTAACCAACTGTTAATGAAACTGTTAACCGGCGAATTTTTGCGTCTCTTTGCGAAATCCGTCCATCAAATGAGCTGAAGTTCACCCACCATCG